>DHTF01000039.1:12316-68574 GCA_002411515.1 Proteiniphilum sp. UBA5267
TGTGTGATTGCCTCCAGATCGGTACCAGTAACGGCTTTGTCTTTTTCCCGGTAGATGCCGATCTCCGAAGCAATGGCCACAGCCGTCACCTTGTGGTCGCCTGTGATCATTACAGGGCGGATGCCTGCGGTGCGACATTTTTTCACCGCCTCCATCACCTCGGGACGAGCCGGGTCGATCATGCCAAGCAACCCGATGAAGACCAGCTCTTTTTCGATTGTTGCGTCAGTCACTTCCGCGGGAATGACATCTATATTCCTGTAAGCCACTGCCAGCACCCGAAGGGCCAATTGAGCCATCCGGTGATTCTCTTTACGGATGGTTTCACGGTCTTCATCGGTGATGGGGCGTATGTTTCCGTGTATGAGGATGTGCGAGGTGACGGCCAGCACCTCATCGAGGCCCCCTTTCACATGGATTCGAAAATCTCCTTCCCCCATCTTATTGATGGTGGCCATCCGTTTTCTGCCGGAATCGAAGGGTACTTCGCCTACACGGGGGAATTGCTGATCAAGGACGAGTTTATTTTTCTTCAGCCCGAGCGCCACGTCCACGATGGCCGTCTCAGTAGGGTCACCGGCCGTTTCATGATGACCGTCGGGACGCATCTTCAGATGAGCATCGGTACAGAGAACGGCTGTCTGCAACAACATATTCTCGTCGCTGTCGAGTTCTTCTGCAGGGGGAGCATTGCGGAAGTCAATCGGGTTGCCACCGCTCCATCCTTCTACTACAGTCATCCTATTTTGTGTGAGCGTCCCGGTTTTGTCGGAACAGATTACCGTGGTGCTTCCCAGGGTCTCCACCGACGGCAGGGTACGCACAATGGCATTTTGCTTTACCAGACGCTGCACACCAATGGCCAGCACAATGGTCGACACAATCTGCAATCCTTCAGGAATGGCTGCCACAGCAAGGCTCACCGCCATCATCAGCATCTCCAGCCATTCGTTGCCATACAACAGTCCCACCAGGAAGATCAGGGCACAAATGGCCAGCGCCAGATATCCCAGCAAGCGGCCCAGTTGCTCCAAGCGCTTCCCCATGGGTGTTTCCGTAGCTTCCGTGTTTTGCAGCATGTGGGCAATCTTACCTACCTCGGTCCCCATACCCGTGGCAATCACTACTCCCCGGCCACGACCATAGGTAACAATGCTGGTGGAAAATGCCATGTTGTGCCGGTCGCCCAATGGGATCTCTTTATCTGCGAGTTGTTCCTCGTTCTTCTCTACCGGTACCGACTCACCAGTGAGTGCGGACTCTTGTATTTTCAGGTTTGCCGTCTCAATCAATCTCAGGTCGGCCGGGATGATATCACCCGTATCGAGTACCACAATATCGCCGGGCACCAGATCGGTGGAAACCACCTCCTCCACTTGCCCTCCACGCAACACCTTCGAATGGGGTGCACTCATCTTATTCAGCGCTTCGAGCGACGACTGTGCCTTCAGCTCCTGTACGGTACCAATGATTGCATTGACAACCAGAATGGCCAGGATCACGAAGGTTTCCACCAGTCCCTCATCTTCCATCACACCAATGACTGCAGAGATGATCGCTGCAACCAGCAAAATAAGCACCATGCTGCTCTTGAATTGCTCGAAAAAGATGGTGAGAGCCGATTTTTGTTTTCTCGATTCAAGTCGGTTGGGTCCGTGCTCTGCAAGCCGCTCTGCTGCGGCTTCGATGGAAAGTCCAGAGTGAGAGTCAGTCTGAAACTGTTGCAAAACCGCTTCAATGGTTTGGCTGTAATGTCGGTCTGGTTGTTGTTTGCTCATCTGCTACTGTTTACGTTTGTAATGTTTATAATATTGCATTCGGTGCATGCATAGCTATAGCTTAGGAGCTAGGCTCAGGCAAAGGAACATTTTATTCTTTTTTCAAACAAGTGAAAAGTGTGGAATGTTTTGCATTTTAACACTTTCCAACAGCCGCAGACCACCTAAATATATGTTGTATAACATAAATGGAACATTTTTTTTCTCATTCGATTTTTATAAATTGCAGGCGCTATTAAGACATGATGACTTTGTGAGTCTTCACCGACGCAAAGTCATTTTTATTGCCTTATTTCAGATAGCATCAACTGATCAATACCCAACGTTTTCTCAACGTGATGCTGATCAACTTGGCATATTATTTTTTTAAATATTTTCTTATCATGAAAGTTTACAAAACCAATGAAATTAAGAACATTGCTGTTATCGGCAATGCGGGATCAGGTAAGACCACCCTCGCTGAAGCTATGCTTTACGAGTGTGGTCTTATAAAACGACGTGGTACCATCGATGGGAAGAACACCGTGAGTGACTATTTTCCCGTGGAAAAAGATTATGGTTATTCTGTTTTCTCCACTCTTTTTTCATACGAGTGGAAAGAGAAGCTGATGAACTTTATCGACTGTCCCGGGTCGGACGATTTCGTGGGCGGCGTAGTCTCGGCACTCAATGTCACCGACATGGCACTGATGCTCATTGATGCAGCAAACGGTGTGGGCGTGGGTACCATCAACCAATTCCGTTACGTGGACGAGATGAAAAAACCTCTGGTGTTGCTGATCAATCGGATGGACCATGAGAAAGCAGATTATGAAAATACGCTGGCCAGCCTCAAGGAGCTCTATGGAAGCAAGGTGGTGCCAGTGCAATATCCAACAGGCAGCGGAACAGCATTCGACGGCATTGTGGATGTACTGAAACAAAAATATTACCACTGGAAGCCGGGGAGCACCGCTCCCGATGTACTTGAAATTCCCCAAAGCGAACAGGAGCGTGCCGGTGAGTATTATCAGGCTCTCCTCGAAGCAGCAGCAGAAAACGACGAGGGACTGATGGAGAAATATTTCGATCAGGGTTCACTCACCGAAGAGGAGATGCGCGATGGCATCCAAAAAGGAATGATCAGCCACACCCTTTTCCCGCTCTTCTGTGCCTCGGCCGAGAAAAATATGGCGGTACACCGCATCATGAACTTCCTGAGTATGGTAGCCCCCTCACCCACCGACGTGGCGGCACCGATAAACAACGAGGGGAAAGAAGTAAAAGCCGATGCCTCGGCACCTACCAGTCTCTTTTTCTTCAAAACAACTGTAGAACCTCACATCGGGGAAGTTTCCTACTTCAAGGTCATGTCGGGTACAGTAAGGGAAGGTGACGACCTGGCCAACATGAACCGTGGTTCCAAGGAACGCCTGGCACAAATCTATACCGTGGCCGGACAGATCCGCAACAAGGTAGAAGAGCTACAGGCAGGCAGTATTGGCGCAGCAGTGAAACTGAAAGACGTGCGCACCGGCAATACACTGAATGCCAAAGGAGCCGATTATCTGTTTGACTTCATCAAATATCCCGAACCACGCTACCGCAGAGCCATCAAAGCGGTAAACGAATCGAACTCTGAAAAAATGAGCGAAGCACTTACACGGATGAAGGCGGAGGATCCTACCTGGATCGTGGAAGTATCGAAGGAACTAAAACAAACCATCGTTTCGGGACAGGGCGAGTTTCACCTCAGGACACTGAAATGGCGCCTCGAGAACAACGACAAGATCGAGATCGAATTCATGGAGCCCAAAATTCCTTATCGTGAAACCATCACCAAGCAGGCTCGAGCAGACTACCGCCACAAGAAACAATCGGGTGGTGCCGGTCAGTTCGGAGAGGTACATCTCATCATAGAACCATACACCGAAGGAATGCCTGTGCAGGAGACCTACCGCTTCAACGGACAGGAATTCAAGATCCAGAATCGCGACACCCAGGTGATCGACCTCGACTGGGGTGGTAAGCTGGTGTTTGTCAACAGCATCGTGGGTGGAGCCATTGACGCCCGTTTTCTGCCTGCCATCCTCAAGGGGATCATGGGACGCATGGAACAGGGACCGCTCACCGGATCGTATGCACGCGATGTGCGTGTAATCGTCTATGACGGCAAGATGCACCCGGTAGATTCCAATGAAATCTCCTTTATGCTGGCTGGACGAAATGCATTCAGCACCGCTTTTAAAAACGCAGGACCCAAGATCCTGGAACCGGTTTACGATGTCGTCGTTTCTGTGCCGGGAGATTATATGGGTGATGTGATGAGCGACCTGCAGGGACGACGTGCCATCATCATGGGTATGGAGAGCGAGAAAGGATTTGAGAAGTTGAAAGCCAAGGTGCCCCTGAAAGAAATGGGCAGCTACTCCACCTCACTGAGCTCCATTACCGGTGGCAGGGCTTCCTTCAGCATGAAATTTTCCAGCTACGAACTGGTACCTGCCGATGTACAGGAGAAGCTGCTGAAGGCTTACGAAGAACAGGAAAAAGAGGATTAATCGATACTCATTTTTCGTACTTACATAGCAAGGGCAGCCCAAAAGGACTGCCCTTCTTTATTTCAATCTGCTGAAAACTATTCCTCAAAGCGTTTTCCTATTACTCGCAAACCACTGATTACAAAACGTTTACTTCCCAGGAACAGAAAGTCAAAAACTCTACAAACTCTTCTCCAGATTCCGTTTCAGTGCCTGCAGAAACTCCTGCGTGGTAAGCCATGTATTGCGTGAGGCATCGTTGCCGTGTACCAACAGAGCCAGATCCTTCGTCATCTCGCCGCCCTCGACCGTTTCCACGCATACTTGCTCAAGTTTTTGACAGAAATCGATAAGCTCCGGGTTGTGATCGAGTTTTCCACGGTGTGCCAATCCCCCGGTCCATGCAAAGATGGAGGCGATGGGGTTGGTGCTGGTTTCCTTTCCCTGTCGATGCTGACGATAGTGGCGCGTGACGGTACCGTGTGCTGCTTCGGCCTCCACCGTCTTGCCGTCGGGCGTAACCAGGATGGATGACATCATACCCAAAGAGCCGAAACCTTGGGCTACGGTGTCGGACTGCACATCACCATCGTAGTTCTTGCAGGCCCATACGAAACCGCCTTTCCATTTCATGGCAGAGGCCACCATGTCGTCGATCAGACGATGCTCGTAGGTGATGCCAGCTTCATGAAACAATCCTTTGAACTCATTTTCATATACCTCCTGGAAGATATCCTTGAAACGACCGTCATAGGCCTTCAGGATGGTATTTTTTGTGGACATGTAGAGCGGATACTTCTTTGTCAGTGCCATCTGAAAGGAGGAACGAGCAAAGCCGTAGATCGACTCGTCGGTGTTGTACATGGCCATGGCCACGCCATCGCCCTGGAAGTTGAAAACGTCCCAGCTTTGGGTAGCACCATCTTCACCGGTGAAGGTCATGGTGAGTTTTCCTTTCCCTTTGATCACGGTGTCGGTGGCGCGATACTGATCTCCGAAGGCATGACGGCCGATGATGATGGGCTCTGTCCATCCTTGCACATAGCGGGGTATGTTGCTGCAGATGATTGGCTCCCGGAAGACAGTACCGCCCACGATGTTGCGGATGGTGCCGTTGGGCGACTTCCACATCTTCTTCAGGCCAAACTCCTCCACACGCGCTTCATCGGGCGTAATGGTGGCACACTTGATTCCGACATTGTATTTTTTGATCGCCTCCGCCGCATCGATGGTTACCTGATCGTTTGTGGCATCCCTGTTTTGGATGCTGAGATCGTAATATTTGACATCCAGATCGAGATAAGGCAGGATCAGCTGTTCTTTGATAAATGACCAGATAATTCTGGTCATTTCATCTCCATCCAGCTCAACGACCGGATTTTGCACTTTTATTTTTTGCATAGGGTTTTTATCTCTCGTTGATGGGAATAAAGAGTTGTTTTTCGCGTACATTCTTATAAGCCGGGCGAATAAGACGCTTGCTGGTGAAATTCAATTCCTCAATGCGGTGTGCCGACCAGCCAACAATGCGGGCCATGGCAAACAGCGGGGTAAATACTTCTCCGGGCAACCCGATGGCATCATATACGAAGCCCGAGTAAAAGTCCACGTTGATGCAGGTTCTTGCTTTGGCAGTTTCTTTTTTGAAGCCGAGGAACACTTCCACGGCACGTTGCTCAATCAGCTCCATGAACTCAAACTCTGCAAGTCGGCCTTTCTCTATGGCTAGCTCGCGTGCCATAGATTTCAGCAGATCGGCCCTGGGATCACTAATGGTATAGACTGCATGACCGATACCATAAATCAGGCCCGTTCGGTCAAATGCTTCTTTGCGGAGAATCTTCAACAGGTAGTTGTCAATCTGATCGACACTCTGCCAGTCGCTCACATTCTTTTTCATATCTTCGAGCATACCCTGCACCTTGATGTTGGCACCGCCATGGAGCGGTCCCTTGAGCGAACCGATGCCCGCAGCGATGGCCGAGTAGGTATCTGTCTCCGTGGAGCTGGTCACGCGCACCGAGAAGGTGGAGTTATTTCCACCACCATGCTCTGCATGAAGGATCAGTGCAAGATCGAGGATCTTAATATCCAGCTCGGTATATTTATCGCGCCCCTTCATCATAAACAGGAAATTCTCCGCTACGGAGCGGTCTTCATAGGGGTGACGGATATGCAGCGAACGCCCCATCTGATCGTGACGCAACACCTGATAGGCATAAGCGATGATGGTGGGGAACTTCGCAATGAGGTTCACCGACTGCCGGACGAGGTTTTCGGGCGAGATGTCATCGGGATTCTCATCGTAAGCGTACAGCTCCAGCACACTTCGGGCCAGGATGTTCATGATGTTTTTTCCTTTCAGTGAAAGGATATTCATGGTTGCTGTATGATTGAGCGGCATGGTTTGCGCAAGGAGTGATTTCACCGCGTCGAGTTCCGCTTTGGTAGGTAGTTTTCCGGAGAGAAGCAGGTAGGTTGTTTCTTCAAAACCAAGTCTGTTTTCTGTCTGAATTCCTTTCACCAGCTCTTCCACATCCATGCCCCTGTAGTAGAGTTTTCCGGGTATCGGCTTCAGGGTTCCATCCTCCTGACGTTCATAGCCTACCACATCGCCAACACGGGTAAGGCCCGCCAACACGCCGGAATGATCTTCGTTACGCAGTCCACGCTTTACGCCCATTTTCAAGAAAAGATCTTTATCTATGTTGCTCGTGTAAGCGATGGAATCCGATAAAATTTTCGTCAACTGTTCATTATCCATTTTTCAGTATGTTTTGTTTGTTATGATACGACAAATGTTTTGTGGGGCCTGTTTCGGCATGGTTGTTGTTTTAACATACATTCAGCCCTTTTTGTTTACTTTGCATGCTTTTTCTTATAAGTTTTCGATCACCTTTTGAGAGAATTGTGTGGTGGTCTGCGATTTCCCGTTTTCCATGAAGCGTGCCAGGTCGGGTGTGGCATAACCCGCTTCAAAAAGCTTCTCCAGCGAAGCGGTAATCAGCTTTCCTGCATCATGCCATCCCATGTATTCCAGCATCATCACGGCCGAGAGCAGCATAGAGCAAGGGTTGGCCTTCTCTTTCCCCACAATATCGGGAGCCGTACCATGGGTTGCTTCGAAGATAGCGTGACCTGTACGGTAGTTGATGTTGGCACCTGGGGCGATACCAATACCTCCTACCATGGCAGCCAGTTGATCAGAGATATAATCGCCGTTCAGGTTAAGTGTAGCCACCACCGCATACTCCTCGGGTTTCAGCAAGGTGTTTTGCAGGAAGGCGTCCGCGATGACATCTTTGATAAAAATCCTGCCCGACGAGAGAGCCTGGTTGTAAGCCGCCACTGCCGCATCGAGTCCTTTCTCGGCTTTTATGCTATTGAAACGGTGCTCGGTGAAGGTCTGATCGGGAAACTCACGTTCTGCCAGCGCATATCCCCACTTTTTAAAACCACCCTCGGTAAACTTCATGATGTTTCCTTTGTGAACCAGTGTGACCGAAGGGAGCTTGTGCTCCAAAGCATAACCGATTGCGGCACGTACCAGCCGCTCTGTACCCTCTACCGACACCGGTTTTACGCCGAGGGAAGTGGTCTCGGGAAAGCGAATTTTCGCAACGCCCATCTCCTCTTTCAAAAAGGTGAGCACCTTTTTCACCTCGGGCGTGCCGGCCGCCCACTCGATACCGGCATAAATATCTTCGGTGTTCTCCCGAAAGATGGTGACATGAACCTTCTCGGGATGTAGCAGTGGAGTGGCGACACCTCGGAACCAGCGTACCGGCCGCAGACACACGTACAGATCGAGTTCCTGACGCAGAGCCACGTTCAGAGAACGAATTCCCTCTCCCACGGGTGTGGTGAGCGGACCTTTGATGCCGACAAGATTGTCGCGGAACATCTCTATTGTCTCGGCTGGTAACCAGCTTCCCACCTTGTTATAGGCTTTTTCTCCCGCCAGTACCTCCTTCCAGGTAATTTTTCGTTTTCCTCCGTACGTTTTTTCCACTGCTGCATTGACAATCTGCTGGACAAACGGAGTGATTTCTTTGCCGATCCCATCCCCTTCAATAAAGGGGATCAGGGGATGATCGGGTACAAGGAGCCGATCACCTTGTTTAATTATTTGCATGGACTGTCCGTGTGAAAGTTGGTTCACTTTTTCATTGCATTCAGCGCGCTCCCTGATTTGAACCAGGATATTTGCTGCTCATTGTAGGTGTGGGCTACCTCAAAGAAATCCTTTGAACCGTCGGGATGTAACAGCTCCACGGTGAGGTTTTTCCCGGGTGCGAACTCCGTGAGTCCCGTCACACTGATCTTATCCCGCTCCTGCACCTTATTGTAGTCCTCCTTATTCACAAAAGTGAGGGCCAGCATGCCTTGTTTCTTGAGGTTGGTTTCGTGAATTCGGGCAAATGATTTTACCAGGATAACCTTCACATTGAGGTGGCGCGGCTCCATGGCAGCATGCTCGCGACTCGACCCTTCGCCATAGTTTTCCTCGGCCACCACCACCGAGCCTACTCCCACAGCTTTGAACTTTCGCGCCAGTGAAGGCACCGGTTCATATTCCATGGTGTGGGGATTAAGCACGGCATTGGTCTTTTCGTTAAAGGCATTTACCGCACCAATCAGCATGTTGTCCGAGATGTTATCGAGGTGTCCACGAAAGCGGAGCCACGGCCCTGCCATCGATATGTGGTCGGTGGTACATTTACCTTGCACTTTTATCAGCAATGGCAGGTTGCTGAAGTCCTTCCCATCCCAGGCGGGAAAAGGTTCCAGCTTCTGCAGCCTTTTGGAAGCAGGATCGATGGACACTTCCACCTCCCTATTGTTGGAAGAGGGTGCCAAGTACCCGGCATCTTTCACTTCATACCCCAGAGGTGGCAACTCATAGCCGGTGGGTTCGGCCAGCTTTACCTGTTTCCCCTCTGCGTTCTCCAGCGTGTCGGTCAGGGGGTTGAAGCAGAGGTCACCTGCGATAGTCAGGGCGGCCACCAGTTCTGGCGATGTCACAAAAGCATGGGTATTGGGGTTTCCATCGTTGCGTTTGGCAAAGTTACGGTTGAAGGAGGTGACGATGGAATTGGAACGCTCCGAAGCCTCCTCATCTCTTTTCCACTGACCGATGCAGGGCCCACAGGCATTGGCTATGATGGTGGCACCGGCATCTTCAAAAACCTGCAGGATGCCGTCGCGTTCTGCTGTATACCGTATTTGTTCGGAGCCTGGGTTAATGAGAAACTGTGCCTTCACGGGCACATGTTCGTCGCGTGCTTGCTTCACGATGGAAACAGCACGGGTAAGATCTTCATAGGAGGAGTTGGTACAGGATCCAATGAGGCCCACCTCCATTTTTCGGGGGTAATTGTTTTTCTTCACTGCCTCGCCAAACTCGGAGATGGTATAAGCAGCATCGGGTGTGAAAGGCCCGTTAATGTGAGGCTCCAGTTCGGAGAGATTGATTTCAATCAGCTGATCGTAATATTTTTCGGGATGGGCCACCACTTCAGGGTCGGGCTGCAGATATTCCATGATTGAGCGAGCTGCATCAGCGACCTCCTTTCTACCAGTCTGCTCCAGATAAGCAGCCGATTTGTGATCGAAAGGAAAGATGGAAGTCGTCGCTCCTACCTCGGCACCCATGTTGCAGATGGTGCCCTTGCCGGTTGCCGAAAGAGAGGCAGCTCCCTCGCCGAAATATTCAATAACCGCATTGGTACCTCCTTTTACGGTGAGGATGCCGGCTACCTTCAGAATCACGTCCTTGGGGGCGCTCCAGCCTGAGAGCCTGCCGGTGAGTTTCACACCAATGAGCTTGGGCATTTTTAGTTCCCAGGGCAGCCCTGCCATCACGTCCACTGCATCTGCTCCGCCCACGCCAATGGCGATCATGCCCAATCCACCCGCATTGGGTGTGTGAGAATCGGTACCAATCATCATTCCTCCAGGGAAGGCATAGTTCTCGAGCACCACCTGGTGGATGATGCCCGCGCCGGGCTTCCAGAAGCCTATTCCATATTTATTGGAAACATCGCGCAGGAATTCAAACACCTCGCGGTTGGTGATGTTCGCTGTCTGCAAGTCGGTTTCCGCATTTTTATAAGCCTGTATCAGGTGGTCGCAATGCACTGTGGAGGGTACGGCCACGCTGGTGCGGCCGGAGTTCATTAGCTGCAGCAGAGCCATCTGTGCGGTGGCGTCCTGCATAGCCACCCTGTCGGGTGCAAAGTCGACGTAGTCGTTTGCCCGCTGATAGTCCTTCAGCGTTGTTCCCGGTGAAAGATGAGAAAAGAGAATCTTCTCAGTCAGCGTAAGGGGACGTTGTAAAATAGTTTTGGCCTGTTTAATTTTTTCCGGTATATGTGCATACACATCTCGGATCATGTCAATATCAAAAATCATACAAATCGGATGTATTAAAATATGTGTCTATTCTGATTATAAAAAGCTTTGATCACTTTTTAACAATTTTGTAAGGTAAATGTTCGGGAAAAAAGCAAGTTATTCTCTTTCCTGCTTAAGAGACAGGGAAGTCTGATTTCTTTAAGCTAAACCCAATCGGGACACAACACATAAGGCGGCGTTTAGTTCAGAAAAACTTTGTCGAATCACAAAAATAATCCGTAACTTTGCGGTGCTTAAGAAACAGAAGAGTAAATTCAGCATCAGTTTACCATAGTTTCAATGATTGAACACGAGGGGATTATTGAAAAGATAAACGGAAACCACATCACCGTTCGTATTTTACAGCAGTCGGCATGCAGTGCCTGTCATGCCAAAGGGGCCTGCATGGCTGCCGACATGAAAGAGAAGCGGGTGGATGTATCCGACAGCAGCGGCCTTTACCGTCCTCATGAGCGGGTGGTTGTGACCGGCAAGGAGTCCATCGGCTACAAAGCCGTATTGTGGGCTTTCGTGGTTCCCCTGATTCTACTGTTAACGATGCTGGTACTGGGCATCTCCGCATGGCACTTCAACGAAACAGAAGCAGCCCTGGGCTCTATCCTGATCCTGGTACCCTATTATTTCCTCCTCTATCTGTTGCGCCATAAAATGGCGAACACGTTCAGATTCAGTATTAAAAAAACAAATTAATCATCGAATATGAGTGTACTATTAACTGCCGTTGCTACATTGGGAGCCATTGGTGCTGGGAGCGCGGCCATCCTGTACATGGTAGGACAGCGGTTTAAAGTGGAAGAGGATCCCCGCATTCAGGAGGTCCAGGACGCTTTGCCGGCCGCCAACTGCGGAGGATGTGGTTTTCCCGGATGCGCTTCGTTCGCTTCAGCCTGCGTGAAGGCTGAGTCAATGGAGAATCTTTTATGCCCTGTAGGGGGACAAAATACAATGGACAAAGTGGCTGCCATACTGGGGAGAAAAGCACCTGTGGCTGCAAAGAAAATTGCGGTGGTCCGCTGTAATGGCACCTGTGAATCACGTCCGCGACTCAATCTCTACGACGGTGCTTCAAGCTGCACCATCGCCTCGGCCTTGTATGGTGGAGATACCGGCTGTTCCTTCGGTTGCCTGGGACTGGGCGACTGTGTGGACTCCTGCACCTTTGATGCGATTCACATCAACCCGTTGACCATGCTACCGGAAGTGGTGGAAGACAAATGTACCGCCTGTGGTGCCTGCGTGAAAGCCTGTCCGAAGGATATCATTGAACTCCGTAAACAGGGGCCCAAGTCACGCCGCATCTACGTAAGCTGTGTCAACAAAGACAAGGGAGGTGTGGCAAAAAAAGCCTGCGACGTGGCCTGCATCGGCTGCAGCAAGTGCCAGCAAGTATGTCCATTCGAGGCCATCACCATCGAAAACAACCTCGCTTTCATTGACGACGATAAATGTCGTCTCTGTCGCAAGTGCGTGCAGGTTTGTCCCACCAAATCCATTCTGGAGCTGAACTTCCCACCCCGTAAGGAAACTCCTCCCGCACCCAAAGAGGAAGAAGCTACTGTAACCGCGTAAGAAAAAAGAACTATATGTTAAAAACATTCCGTATCGGCGGTATTCACCCAAAAGAACAAAAAATATCGGCAGGGAAAGCTATACAAACCATTGCTCTACCCGGTCAGGTAATTATTCCGCTGTCTCAGCACATTGGTGCACCCTGTCAGCCAGTCGTCAAGAAAGGTGACACGGTAAAAGTCGGCACCCTCATCGGCAAGGCGGTAGGCTTTGTCTCGGCCAACATCCATTCATCGGTTTCGGGCACCGTGTTAAAGATCGATAAGGCGCTCGATGCGAGCGGCTACAAACGCGACGCAGTCTACATCAAGGTTGAAGGCGATGAGTGGGAAGCATCCATCGATCGTTCACCGGCATTGATAAAGGAGTGTATCCTCACTCCCGGGGAGATCTTGCAGAAGATCGCCGCAGCAGGCATCGTAGGCATGGGCGGAGCTACCTTCCCCACGCAGGTGAAGCTCACCCCTCCTCCCGGTGCGAAACCTGAAATACTCATCATCAACGGTGTGGAGTGTGAACCCTGGCTCACCTCGGATCATCAGCTGATGATGGAAAAGGTGGATGAGATACTGGTGGGAGTCACCATCGTGATGAAAGCGTTGAACGTGCAGAAAGCCATCATCGGCATAGAAAATAATAAACAGGACGCCATCAGGCTCTTCTCCGAGAAAGTAAAAGGTTATCCCCTCATCACCATACAACCGCTCAAGGTGCAGTATCCGCAGGGAGGGGAGAAGCAGCTGATCGATGCCCTCACGGGCCGTCAGGTCGGTAGCGGCGCCCTGCCCATCTCAGTGGGTGCGGTGGTACAGAACGTGGGCACCCTGTTTGCCATCTACGAAGCTGTACAGAAAAATAAACCGCTGATAGAGCGCGTGGTCACGGTCACCGGCAAAGAGGTAAAGCAGCCCTGTAATGTCCTGTCCAGAGTGGGCATCCCCATGAACGACCTGATTGACATGGCGGGTGGCATGCCAGAAACCACGGGTAAGGTGGTCAGCGGCGGCCCCATGATGGGGAAAGCCCTGCCCGACACGGATATACCTGTCACGAAAGGCACCTCGGGCATCCTCCTTATCCCTACGCTCGAAGCCAAACGCAAAGCCATGAAGGACTGCATCCGCTGTGCCAAATGCATCAGCGTCTGTCCCATGGGTCTCAACCCCACCCTGCTGATGAACCTCACAGAGTACGAAGTGTGGGACAGGGCTGAAGATAATCATATCACCGACTGCATCGAATGCGGTTCCTGCAGTTACACCTGTCCTGCCGACCGCCCCCTACTCGATTACATTCGTCTGGGAAAAGGAAAGGTGAACGGAATCATCAGGGCAAGAAAAAATTAACGCAAGAAGCATTTGAAGATATGGTACAGAAACTGATTGTCTCCCCCTCGCCGCACGTGCACAGCGGAGACACCATCCAAAAAAATATGTACAACGTGCTCATCGCCCTCATACCGGCCTTGTTGGTGGCGTTGTATGTTTTCCGACTCGATGCATTGATCATCACGGCTTGTTCCGTCTTGTTCTGCGTGGTGTTTGAATATCTGATTGTAAAATATATCCTGAAGAAAACGCCCAACGTAACCGATGGCTCTGCCATCATCACAGGGGTGCTGCTGGCATTCAACGTTCCCTCAAACTTGCCACTGTGGATCCTGGCCATTGGCTGTCTCTTTGCCATCGGCGTGGTGAAAATATCTTTTGGAGGCCTGGGAAACAACATCTTTAACCCGGCCATCGCGGGACGTATCTTTCTGCTGATCTCCTTTCCGGCGCAGATGACCACCTGGCCGGCTGCTGCCACAGCGGTCGACGCTGTCAGTTCGGCCACCGTGCTGGGCAATTTGAAGCTTTCTCCCGAGGCATTGCCCTCTCTCCAGTCCATGTTCCTGGGTACCGAAGGAGGCTCGCTGGGAGAGATGAGTGCCCTGGCGCTACTTCTGGGTCTTGCTTACCTGCTCTGGAAGAAAACCATCACCTGGCACATACCGATCTCAATTCTGGCTACGGTAGCTCTCTTCACAGGGGCACTCTACCTCTTCGATCCCCAGCCGCTATATCACCCCCTCATTCATCTCTTTTCGGGAGGGCTGATGCTGGGAGCTGTTTTTATGGCCACCGACTATGTAACGTCGCCCATGACCAAAAAAGGCATGCTGATATATGGAGTAGGAATTGGGTTCGTCACCGTAGCAATTCGCCTCTGGGGAGCTTATCCCGAGGGGGTTTCCTTTGCTATCCTGTTGATGAATGCTCTCACACCGCTCATCAATAACTATACATCACCTAAAAGATTTGGGGAGGTAGTCAAACATGGCTAAATTACAATCAACATTCAGAAATATGTTCCTGTCGCTATCCATCATCTGCCTCACGGTGGCTGTTTTGTTGGCACAGGCAAATAAGATGACCGCTAAGCCTATCGCCGAGGCCAAAGCGATGAAGCTGCAGAATGCAATCAGTGAGGTGGTTCCTCTCTTCGACAACGACCCGGTAGCAGAAGCATACCTGATGCCGGACGGTAGTGGCGACTCATTGCTAGTTTACCCTGCTAAAAAGGGAGACGAAGTGGTGGGGTACGCCATAAACAGCTCTTCCAACAACGGCTTTGGCGGTGAGATACAGATCATGGTCGGCTTCGACATAGAAGACCGGATCATCAACTACGCTGTGCTGCAGCATGCAGAGACGCCGGGGCTGGGCTCCAAGATGGCGGAATGGTTCAAAAACCCGGAGAAACAGTCACAGTCTGTCATCGGAAGAGATCTCTCACAAGGGACGCTGATCGTATCGAAGGACGGTGGCACCGTGGATGCCATCACTGCATCGACCATCACTTCACGCGCTTTTCTGGAGGCCATAAACAAAGCCTATCTGGCCTATTCCGACAGCAAGGCGGAAGCCTTCTCGGGAGCCACACCCACCACACCTGCATCGGAAGAGGCGCATGCATCAGCGGAAATAAAAGAGGAGGAAAAGAACAATGAATAACAACCTGAAAGTACTCATCAACGGCGTCATCAAAGAGAATCCCACCTTTGTGCTGCTCCTGGGCATGTGTCCCACGCTGGCCACCACCAGCTCGGCCATCAATGGCATGAGCATGGGTCTGGCCACGATGTTCGTATTAATCTGTTCCAACATGGTAATCTCCATGCTCAAGAATGTGATCCCCGACATGGTGCGTATTCCTGCCTACATCGTGGTGATCGCCACCTTCGTGACCATCATTGAGATGGCGATGAACGCCTATGTGCCTGCGCTGGCAGACAGCCTCGGCATCTTTATCCCCCTGATTGTGGTGAACTGCATCGTACTGGGTCGTGCCGAATCATTTGCCTCCAAGAACGGCGTGTTTGCCTCCATTTTCGACGGTGCCGGCATGGGCCTGGGATTTACTCTTTCTCTTTCGGTACTGGGAGGTATCCGTGAGCTGCTGGGAACTGGGAAAATATTTTCCATCAACATCTACCCTGAGCAGTATGGCTCACTCCTGTTCGTATTGGCACCGGGAGCCTTCATCGTGCTCGGCTATCTCATTGCAATCTTCAACAAGCTTCAACACAAATAATTATGGAACTTATCGGAATTATCATCGTCGCCATATTTGTCAACAACGTTGTTTTCTCCCAGTTCCTGGGTATCTGTCCCTTCCTGGGTGTTTCCAAAAAGGTGGATACAGCGATCGGTATGGGGCTGGCAGTGACTTTCGTGCTGACCATCGCCACAATCGTCACCTTCCTGCTGCAAAAAGGTATCCTGGAACAATTCGGGCTGGAATACCTGCAAACCATCACTTTCATATTGGTCATCGCAGCCCTGGTGCAAATGGTGGAGATTGTACTCAAAAAAATATCACCCGCTCTTTACCAGGCACTGGGTGTCTTCCTGCCACTTATCACCACCAACTGCGTCATACTGGGTGTGGCCATCCTGGTGATACAGAAGGAGTATAGCTTGCTTGAGTCGGTCATCTACGCTGTGGCCACCGCCCTGGGTTATGCCATGGCGCTGATCATCTTCTCCAGTATACGCGAACAATTGGCACTTACAAAAATACCCAAGGCCATGCAGGGTATACCCATCGCACTGATCACGGCAGGTATCATTGCCATGTCGTTCATGGGCTTTTCCGGAATCGACCAGGTGTTTAAATAGTTTGTAATCAGCAATCAGTTTTCAGCCTTTTGTAAGTAAACTTTACGCACCGGTGATTAACACGGGAAGCAAACTTACTGCAGGTCGTAGGCAGGAACTATCAAGACAGCTACAAAATATGAGGGATATATGTTAAACCATTTTGTTAAAAGGCGGTCATAAGAACAAACGAATGAACGATGTTTCACCTTTTAACAACAACGGATATGAAAGCTTTACAATACCCTCTCACGCTCGCGATCTTCGCTCTGCTGTTATCATCCTGCTTCTCCTCTCAGGGTAATTTGTATTCTCAGGGGTACAATGATTATGGTTACGATGACAGCTATAGTTATTATGAAGATGACCCTTATGCCTATCAAGATAATAGCAGTATTTCATTCAACGTTTTTTACAATGAGCTGAGACCTTACGGCAGGTGGATCAACAACGGCAGATACGGTCGTGTGTGGGTTCCCAATGTCGGGAGGGACTTTCATCCTTACGCAACCAACGGATATTGGGTGATGACCGATTACGGGAATACGTGGGTATCGGACTACTCCTGGGGTTGGGCGCCCTTCCATTACGGTCGTTGGTTCTACGACGACTACTACGGATGGAGCTGGATGCCCGGTTACGAGTGGGCACCTGCATGGGTATCCTGGAGAAGTGGCGGCGGTTATTACGGATGGGCACCCATGGGTCCCGGCGTACACATCAACGTCAACATCAACCTGCCCGGAAGCTACTGGACGTTTTTGCCTCACAACCGGATGTATCACCGCAACATGCACAGATACTACAACAGATACAGTCCGAAAATTTACAACAGAACCACGATCATCAACAACACCTACGTTTACAATAACAACCGTTATTACAGTGGACCAAGCTCACGTGACTACGAACGAACGACCGGTAGAAAGGCTACTGTACACCGACTTGAAAGCTCGAGCAACCGCTCCGGCAGATCAACCCGGGTAAACAACAACACGGTCAGTGTGTTCCGCCCCGAGGCATTGGAAAGCAGAGCAACCAATAGCAGATCGGCAACTGGCAGCGGCAATGTAGACAGAACCACCAACACAAGGTCAACTACCAGCAGATCGGCCACCGGAACGGGCAGTGTAGAGAGATCAGCCACTACAAGATCCACTACTGGCAGGACGGCTACAGGTGAGGGCAACGTGGAAAAAGTAACCCCGACGACCCGTAGCAGAGAGGCCACAAGAAGTGCTGGTACAGTGGAAAGCTCAAATAATAACCGCAGCAGCCGCAGCACGACCACTGTAAGCCCGCAGCGAAGCTCCTCAGAGAACAACAGCGGGACCACGGTAAGGTCCACCCGAAGCAACGCAGAAAACAACAACAGAAGTGCCACAGTCAACCAGCAACAGAGCACCCGAAGCAACAGGAGTAGCACGGTTAGGTCGACAAACAGCAATTCGGAAAGTAACAACAGAAGTGCAGGTTCTTCCGGCAGAAGCAGCAGAAGCAGCCGTTCTGAAAAATCAACCGAACGCTCTTCTTCCCGCAGGTAAATAGCCAGCGATAAATAAAAGAGCCGCTCTAAAGATAAAGAGCGGCTCTTTTGTTTGTTACATTTCTATGAGGATCAATCGATCCAGCGCCTGGTCAGTTCAGCGTAGCAATCTATGCGACGATCTCGAAAAAAAGGCCACCAGCGACGTACATTTTCGGTACGAGTAGGGTCAGTTTGCACCAGCTGTATCACCTCCTCCTTCTCTGGAGCGCGATACAAAAACTCACCTTGCGGACCGCAGACGAAGCTGTTTCCCCAAAATTGAATCCCCTTTGTCTGTCCCGACGGGTCAGGTTCGTAACCTGTGCGGTTCACAGAAACAACCGGTATGCCATTGGCCACTGCATGAGCCCGCTGCAGCGTTACCCAAGCATCCTGTTGGCGCAATTTCTCCTCTTCACTATCCGAAGACTCCCATCCAATGGCAGTAGGGTATATCAGTATTTCGGCCCCTGCCAACGCCATCAGTCGCGCAGCCTCAGGGTACCATTGATCCCAGCAGACCAGCACCCCCAGCTTTCCCACAGAGGTTTCCACAGGATGAAAGCCCAAGTCTCCCGGCGTAAAGTAGAACTTCTCGTAATAGGCGGGATCATCGGGGATGTGCATCTTGCGGTAGATGCCGGCAATGGAACCATCTTTTTCAATCACCACGGCAGTATTGTGGTAGAGTCCTGGCGCCCGCTTTTCGAACAGAGAGAGCACAATAACCACACCCACCTCTTTTGCAAGCTGTCCAAACAGATGGGTGGAGGGTCCGGGAATAGGTTCCGCTTGCTCAAAGACCTCGGTATCTTCAGTTTGACAGAAATATAGACCATTGTGCAACTCTTGCAATACAACCAGCTCTGCTCCTTCTGCTGCAAGCTGCCCGATCTTTTGCAGCAGGCGCCCCATGTTATCTTCCCTGTCGGAACTGTTGGCTTGTTGAATAATTCCTATCTTCATTTTTGGAATGGTTTAATAATCCGCACTTTAGTGAACACCAAAATAACACCTTTTGTTCCCGGCATTTTGCCACATGGGGGACATCAAATAACTCCCTCGGGAAACTGCATCGTCACGCAGTGCAGCGACCCGTGTTGTTTGATCAATGGACGACAGTCTATCCCGACTATCTCCCGCGTAGGGAAGGCTTCCTGCAGCAGCTGTTTCGCCACCTCATCTTTATCCGTTCCGTAATAAGGGAGGAGTACCGCATTGTTGATGATTAGAAAGTTGGCGTAAGTGGCTGGTAGGCGTTGTCCCGTTTCAAAGACGGGTTCAGCCATCGGCAAAGGGATCAAGCGGTAGGGTTTTCCATTGTGAGTGAGAAAAGTCTTTAACTCAGCCTCCATTGCCTGCAATTCACTGAAATGCTCATCGTTTTCATCATCGCATTTCACGTAAGCTATTGTCTCCTCGTCGCAGAAACGTGCAAGGGTATCGATGTGGCTGTCGGTATCATCACCGGCCAGGTAACCATGGTTGAGCCAGAGTACACGCTCTGCTCCCAATGTACGCTTTAGATAGTGGTCAATCTCCTGCCGTGTCATGGGCTGGTTGCGGTTGGGTGCCAGCAGACACGACGTAGTGAGGAGGGTACCCTTGCCGTCCGACTCGATGGAACCTCCCTCTAGAATGAAGTTCAATCTGTTTTGATAAGTCGTACCGGACTGAAAAACGCCCGCACGAAACAAGTGGCCACTGATCTGGTTGTCGTAGTGGGCTGCAAACTTCAATCCCCAGGCATTGAAGCCGAAGTCGATTAATGTGCGTTGCTCACCATCGAAAACAGTGATAGCACCGTGATCGCGGGCCCATGTATCGTTGCTTTCCACCTCCACACAGAGGAGGTTATGCTGTTCTTCTTCTGTAAAATAATGTCGTACATTGTGCGAAGGGGGTGCAACCACCAGCAGCTTTTCCCGTTTGAGTATCTCCTTCGAAAATGCCACGTAGCAACTGGTCACTTCCTCCAGCATATCGCACCAGTCGGTACCCTCGTGGGGCCAAGTTACCTGCACACCACTCTGGGGAAACCACTCTGCCGGAAGCACAATGCCAGCCATCCTACTATCCCTCCATGTTACCCCGGACGATTCCGCGACTCGAGGAGCGAACAAAATCCAGAATCAGCGTGCGGTCTTCCGAGGGAGGCAGCTCCTGTTCAATACGTTCTACAGCCTGAGAGATGTTGTATCCCGAGAGATACAGGTATCGGTATATCTCCTGAATGCCATTGATCCGCTCACTGGAAAACCCACGGCGCCGGAGGCCAACGATATTCAAGCCCACGTAGGTGATCGGCTCACGCCCAACCATCACGTAGGGAGGAATATCTTTCGATATCTTTGACCCACCCTGTATCATCACGTGCGGGCCAATTTTTGAGAACTGGTGAGCCAACGAACCTCCACTGATAATGGCATAGTCATCGATTTCAACCTCTCCGGCCAGCTGCGTGGCATTGCCCAGGATCACATGATCGCGCAGCACACAATCATGCGCCACGTGGCTGTATGCCATAATCAGGCAGTTACTGCCCACACTGGTCAACCCTTTCGATGCTGTACCCCGGTTTACGGTCGCACACTCACGAATGGTAGTGTTGTCGCCAATGATGGCTACTGTTTCTTCACCCTGAAACTTCAGATCTTGCGGGATACCGGCCACGGTAGCATGCGGAAAGATGGTACAATTTTTACCAATGCGTGCACCCTCCAGTACAGTTGCCTGCATCATGACCCTTGTTCCATCTCCTACTTCGGTGTTCCGGTCAACATATGCAAAAGGTTCCACAATCACGTTGTCTCCCAGTTTGGCCTCAGGATGTACAAAAGCCATCGTTGATACGCTATTCATATTTATTTAAAACGGTTATGTTATTTATTTTTAATGATCTGTGCCGTGAAATCCGCCTCAGAGATTACTTTATCGCCAATAAAAGCCAACCCGCGCATGGTGGCGATACCCCGACGCATTTCGCTGGTGAGCTCCACGCGAAAAATAAGTGTATCGCCCGGAACGACCTTATGCCGGAACTTGACATTGTCGATCCTCAGGAAATAGGTGGAGTAGCGCTCTGGCTCATCCAGTCGTGCCAGAACAAATAAGCCACCGGTCTGAGCCATAGCTTCCACCTGTAAGACACCCGGCATCACCGGCTCCTGCGGAAAATGGCCCATGAAATAAGGCTCGTTGGTGGTGATATTTTTTACCCCGACAACATAGGTGTCGGTCATCTGAATGATCTTGTCCACCATCAGAAAAGGGTAGCGGTGTGGCAGCAGCTCCCGGATCCGGATATTGTCCATGACCGGCTCTGCAAGCACATCATACACAGGTGGCTGCACCTCGTTTACTTTTATGTCCTTGCGAATAAGACGTGCCAGTTGGTTGTTTATTTTGTGCCCTGGGCGGGTAGCGATCAGTCGTCCCTTGATGGGTTTTCCGATCAGTGCGATGTCGCCTATGATGTCGAGAAGCTTGTGGCGGGCCGGCTCATTGGGAAAAGCCAGCTTGCGGTGATTAAGGTAACCCAGCTCATCAGCATTGTGACGGGGAACATTCAGTTCATCGGCAATCTCATCGAGCTCCGGTTGGGATAGCTTTCTTTCGTAGATAACAATGGCATTATCGAGGTTCCCCCCTTTGATAAGTCCTGCCTTACGCAATTGCTGAATCTCCCGGACAAACACAAAAGTCCTTGCAGGGGCAATTTCCGTTTCGAATTCCGACAAGGAATCCATGGAGGCCGACTGATTGGGAATGTACTGTGAATCGAATTCAATGAAGGAGTTGATACCGAAAGAATCATCTGGCAGAAGAGTCAGTTTTGAACCGGTTTCGGGGTCTGTCACCTCCATTTTGCTGCGGACAATGTAGTAATCCTTGTCCTTTTCCTGTTCCCGGATCCCTGCCTTTTTGATCTCTTTCACATATTCGGCCGCGCTTCCGTCGAGTATGGGAAATTCCGAAGAATCCACCTCTATCAGGCAATTGTCGATACCCATAGCGTATAACGCCGAGAGACCATGTTCAAGGGTGCTTATCGTGATGTTATCACGACCAATCACCGTACCCCGCTGCGTATTGACCACATTTTCGGCCAATGCATCGATTACCGGCTGATTTTCCAGATCGATTCTCTTTATTTTGTAACCATGATCTACCGGTGCAGGGTTGAAGGTTACCACAATATGGAGGCCGGTATGCAATCCGGTTCCGCTTAGTGTGAAGCTGTTTTGCAAGGTTCTCTGTTTCACTTTTCTTTTAATTTAAAATCAGACATGCTGCGCAGGTGAGGGTGTGAAAAAATAAAATAGATTATTCACGCTGAGAAAGATGCTTTTTCAGCTCTGCGATCTCTTTTTCCAATGCATTGAGTTGCCGGTACATGTCGGGCAGTTTGGGGATGATGATGCTCGACCTGAAGTATTTTTTCACCGGAAAGGCCGGTGTACCGATAATCTCTGATCCTTCTTTAGTGTTGCTGATGATACCCGACTGGGCACCGATCTGGGTCTGCTTTCCGATGGTGATGTGGCCACCGATACCTACCTGTCCACCCATTACGCAGCTCTCACCGATCTTTGTGGAACCAGCAACACCTACTTGAGCTGCCATGACGGTATTTTCACCGATCTCGCAATTGTGTGCAATCTGGATGAGGTTGTCGAGCTTCACGCCTTTTTTGATGATGGTAGATCCCATTACCGCCCGGTCGACGGTGGTATTGGCTCCTATCTCCACATCATCCTCAATGAGCACATTTCCCATTTGGGGAATTTTGTGATAACGTTCCTCTTTCTTGCTGAAACCGAATCCATCGGCACCAATCACCGCGCCTGAATGGAAAATGCAATTGTCGCCGATCACACAATCGGAATAAATTTTTACGCCCGGGTAAAGGGTACAGTTTTTGCCGATCTGCACATTATCGCCCACATAGACCTGTGGATAAATCTTGCTGTCGTCACCCACGTGTGCCCCTGCACCGATATAAGCAAATGCCCCCACATACACATTTTCACCCACCGTGGCTTTGGGAGAAATAAAACTCATCTCTTCCACGCCGCTCTTGCCGGGTTGGGCGCTACCGGCCATCTCCATGAGTGAAGCCAGTGCTGCATAGGCGTTCGGAACCCTGATCAGGGTTGCAGCAATAGGCTTATCCGGTTCAAAGTCCTCGTTCACGATGACGATGTCTGCTGCGGTTTCGTAAATATATGGAGTGTATTTGGGGTTACCTAGAAAAGTGATGGTGCCGGGCTGTCCCTCTTCGATCTTTGAAAAATTGGAAACAGATACGTCCGGATTTCCGATCAGCTCTCCTTTGAGAAAATCGGATATTTGTCTTGCAGAAAATTTCATCAGCTTATGATTCTATTCAACATTTTTTATATAAATGAGTCGTTTCCCCGCTTTGACATAGTCCAAAAAATTGGCCAACGCTCATTTAGCTCGACGAAAACGTGTTCGAAAACAGACAATTTCTTTCGGTCGAAAGAAGCCACTCTCTCTAAAATCATGCAAATTAACGAATAATATTCCAGTGTAGGAAGGAAAAAACAATAATTTCTCCCTACATAAAAAGAAAAGACAGCTACCAAAACTCGATAACTGCCTCTCTTTCAATTGTCGGGATGAGAAGATTCGAACTTCCGACCCCACGCCCCCCAGACGCGTACTCTAAACCGGACTGAGCTACATCCCGAAAATGTGAGCGCAAAATTACCCTTTTTTTTTCTTTTTCCCAAATTAAATGCAAAAACTTTTCAAAAGCAGCATTATTCAATAAAGGCTCTTCAATTACCCAATGGGACGAAACAAGAACTCAATCTTTTCAACAACAGTCCCTTTATTCTTTAATTTTACCGAATCGTACAGTTCATCTCTGAATGAAATTTGAACTAATCTCACCTCATCCCAATTGAAGGGTTGTATATTTCCCTTCTCCATCATCACTAAAAAAGAGGTCTCATGTTTTATGATGAGGCGGGATTTCTCCGTACCTTGTTCGGTATCTCTCCGTATATTCCTTATATTTCGCTTATTCATCAATAAGGAGATAACGACCCATTACCCTTCCATTACCCTTCTATTATCCGTGCAAGAAGCTATTTCCTGAAGCAAAAAAAGCTGCCTCAAAAATTAATCTGAGACAGCCTCTTTTTTATTTTGACTACTTTTTACTTCCTGAGTCAGGGTTTCTGATATTTCGAAAAATCGGTATTCATCATGCTACCCGTTTCCTGAAGAGCCTGGTGAAAAGCAAAGCATGCATAAATATCCTGCGGAAGATGCCCTTTCACGCCGCGGTTGAGGTAATCGTGCAGAAGGGGACGATAATCGGGGTGCGCACATTTCTCGATGATCTCCACGGCACGGTTCTTGGGTCCCTTTCCTCTGAGGTCGGCCACCCCATATTCCGAGACGATGATTTTCACCGAATGCTCGGTATGATCTTCGTGTGTCACCTTGGGCACGATGCAGCTGATGGCACCACCTTTGGCGGTGGAAGGAGTGAGGAAGATAGAAAGGTAGGAGTTGCGGGTAAAGTCGCCCGACCCACCAATGCCATTCATCATCTTGGTACCGTTCACATGGGTAGAGTTCACGCTGCCGAAGATGTCCACCTCGATGGCGGTATTGAGAGCGATGATACCCAGGCGGCGTGCCAGGCCGGGGTTGTTGGAAATCTCCGAAGGACGGAGCACCAGTTTATTTTTGAAGAATGCCAGATCGTCATAAAACTTCTGCAGCACATCGTTGCTCACGGTGAGCGAGCAACCGCTGGCAAAAGATATGTTGCCCTGCTGCATCATGTCAATGACAGCGTCCTGAATCACTTCGGTATATACCTCGAAGCGGGGTATCTCTGGGTTACTGCCCATGGAGCCCAGCACAGCATTGGCAATGTTGCCCACACCCGACTGGATGGGGAGGAAGTGGGCAGGAATGCGTCCGGCTTTCATCTCGGCCACGAAGAACTCTGCCACGTTGTTACCGATGCGCGATGTAACCTCATCGAGGGGAGCGAAGCCACCTCCTTCACCCTCTTTTTCGGTTTCTACCACAAAGATTTTTTCCGGATTCACTTTCACATAATCCAGCCCAATCCGGTTCTGCACTTCATAGATGGGTATTTCGCGCCGTTTTGGGGGATCCTGTAGCTCATACAGATCGTGGATACCCCGTAGCTTTTGGGGCACTCTCCTGTTGAGTTCTACAATCACAATATCTGCCAAACGGCAAATGGTGGGGGTGATTCCTACACCTGTAGTGGGTATGATCTCACCCTTTTCTGTTACTTCACAGGCCTCGACGATGGCCACGTTGATCTTTCCCAGGAAGCCATACCTTATCTCCTGTGCGAGCTGGGAGAGATGCAGATCGAAGAAGTCAAACTCACCCCGGTTCAGCGCAGCGCGCATATCCTTGTTGGTTTGATAGGGAGTGCGAAATTTAATTGCACCCGCACGGGCCAATGTTCCGTCAATGGAGTCGCCGGTGGAAGCTCCCGTAAAAACGCCGATTTTGAAAGCATCGCCTTTTGCGTGCGCTGCTTCTGCCCTTTTAGCGATCTCTACCGGCACTACTTTGGGGCAGCCTGCATGAGTAAAACCGCTGAAGCCCACGTTGTCGTTATTTTTGACAAGCGATGCAGCTTCTTCTGCAGTGATGAATTTTAAAGCCATATCAATATTTTTTCAATTAGTGGTTCCCTCATTATGTTACAGTTCAAATAAATTTGAACTGTAACAGTTAATCCTTACGAAAACAGTTTTTTTTGATGCCCCGAAGAAGGGGTTCGCGGATACCAATACTCTAATACCTTCGCTGCATAATCTCTCCGTAGATCAATCCTTTTTTTAACTCATCGCGACCTGCATCACCCAATAGATCTCTGATGAAATGATGGTAAGACGATTCTTTTGTTTCGGTCATCGTTTCTTCCGTGCCCTTCTCAAGATAACTGTCTGACATCGCAGAGATGTCAATGGAGTCAGATCCTAAATCATAAGAGGAGTCTGCATCAAAAACGAAAATGGAGCTTTTCAGTGAAGTCTCTTTGGAAAAATCGGTCGTCAGATCCATGGAGGAACGGAAGGTAGGTCTTACGCTTTCATTTCGCTCTACAGAAGGAGAAGAAGGTGATTTTTTGGCTTTGGTTACCGGTTTTGTTTCAAACCACATGGGAGGAGTTTCTTCCTCAACCGTATCGGATGTATCCATGAAAGGTCTTGGCGACTTTTCTGCATAGGGATGCGGGGGCATTCCTGATTGCTGTTTCTGCTGATTTTTTTTCTTTCTGGAATCATTAAAAAATCCCAATATCATAAAAAATAGCAGAAGCAACAAATAAATGATATCACCAAACTCCATATTTTGATTAATTTTGCAACAGGACAAAAATAATGATTTTTTGCGTAACAATGTGTTTTTGGTAGTAAAAAAAATTTTCGGAAGCAACTTCACAGTCACTCCCGAACATTTAACCAAAACCTTAACTATGAAAAAATTTTATTTTTTTCGTCACAAATATATGACTTTGCATATTCAATTCCAACTTTTCCTCTAAAAAATAAATTATTTAACTTTTAAGGGAGGTTAGAGGAGGTGCAAATCACAGCTGAAATAAAGGAAACATGCAGACAGAGAACGCCATAGATAAAAAACTATTTATAGAAACTTACGGCTGCCAGATGAATGTGGCAGACAGCGAGGTTGTTGCCTCCATCATGGAAATGGATGGCTACACCCTCACCGACAACGACAAGGATGCCGATGCCATTTTTGTGAACACCTGTTCTATCAGGGAGAATGCCGAGCAAAAGGTCATACAACGACTGGAATACTTCAATTCGTTGAAAAGGAAACGAAAAGACCATCTCATCGTGGGGGTACTGGGGTGCATGGCCGAACGGGCAAAATCGGAACTGATCGATCGCCACCATGTGGATGTGGTGGTGGGTCCCGATGCCTACCTCGATCTCCCTAACCTGGTGGGTGCCGCTGAGCGGGGAGAGAAGGCCATGAACATTGAACTCTCCAAAACGGAAACCTACAAAGACGTGATTCCGCTGAAGATGGAGGGAAGCAACATATCCGGTTACATTTCCATCATGCGTGGGTGCGACAAGTTTTGTCACTACTGCATCGTACCCTTCACCAGGGGACGCGAAAGAAGCCGAGAGCCGGAGAGCATCCTCAATGAGTTGCGTGTCATGCGGGAAAAGGGCTTCAGGGAAGCCATCCTGTTGGGACAGAATGTAAATTCATACCGCTACCATGATGGCGAACAAACAGTCGGCTTTCACGAACTGCTGGCCATGGTGGCAGAAGAAGCACCCGGGATGCGCATCCGGTTCACCACCTCCCACCCTTGGGACATGAACAACGAAACACTGGAGACCATCGCCCGATACGAGAACTTGTGTAACTATATCCACCTGCCTGTACAATCGGGCAGCTCACGCATGCTAAAACTGATGAACCGCCGTTACAACAGGGAATGGTATCTCGAGAGAATCGACGCCATCAAGCGGATTATACCAGGCTGTGGCCTCTCGACCGACATCATGTGTGGTTTTCACTCCGAGACCGAAGCCGACCATCAGGATACACTCTCGCTGATGCGGGAGGTGGGATTCGATTCTGCTTTTATGTTCAAGTACTCGGAACGACCGGGCACCTACGCGGCAAAAAAGCTGGAGGACAACATCCCCGAGGAGGTCAAAAACCGACGTCTGCAGGAGATCATCGACCTGCAGCTGGAGCTATCGCGTAAAAGCAACGAGATGGACATGGGAAAGGAATTTACGATACTGACAGAGGGTTTTTCCAAACGATCACGGGAACAACTTTTTGGTCGCACCGACCAGAACAAGGTGGTCATTTTTGACAAGAAACAGCATCGCATCGGTGAATTTGTGAAGGTCAGGATAACTGGTTTTACACCTGCCACACTGTTGGGAACTGCTCTCGATGCCGAATAATCAGCAACAGATAATGGAAATTTGTCAAAACATTTTTTGCCTTACAAACGTTTTACTTTCATAAGAGCCTCAAACGGACTGATAATGAGGTTTACATTGAATAAACCATCAACAGTGTAAAAATATTCACCATTAAACGCAAAAGTTATGAAATCAGAAGCAAAATTACTATTAGGTTTGGGAATTGGCATCGCACTGGGCGCTGCAGTAGGTTATATTATGGGAACCGACAAAAAAGAAGAATGGCTGGAACAAGCCAATGAACTAGCCGACAAAATTAAAGCAAATGTCAAGGCAGCCGTATACAAAGGCAAGAGCGAAGTCCACGACTTAAAGGAAGACATCGACGACATTGCTGAAATTGCAAAGAAAGAACTCGCGAAACAATAATTGATGCTCAAACACCCGGGAAACGATGGAAGAAAAAAAAGTAAGTACGTTGTTCGAGGAGATGCGAAAAGACATATCCAACTTTATCAACAGCACCCTTGAACTCGGAAAACTGGAAGTGTTTGAAAAGATCAGCCTGAGTGCATCGGCAATCGTGTATGGCCTCATGCTGGGCAGTGCCCTGGTGATTGCCCTATTGTTTATCCTGGTTACCGCCGGGCTTTATTTGGGTGAGATGCTGCAGAGCTACTGGATGGGATTCGGAATTGTAGCTGCGTTCACCTTGCTGATTACAATCATCATACTCATCGTAGGGGGGCCGTTCAAGAAAAAATTCACCAGCCGTGTTGTCCGTTTTCTCATGAAGAACGACGACAATGATGGAAAAAACAGCAAATAATGAGTACCTACAAATTAACTCCGCTTGAAGAACTGCGTTTGGAAAAGAAACGATTGAGGGAAGAACGGGCTATTGCCAGCCGACGTCTATCTTATCAATTACAGTACCTGAACAACAACTGGGGATCGATGCTTACCAAGGAGGTGACATCATCCTTCAAGACGAAATTTGCTGAAACAGTGGATAATTTATCGAATGGCTCTTCCAGTTCCGTGACACCGTTTATCACCAGGAAGGCCAATCCCTTGTTAAACTTTGCCGTAGCGAACCTGCCATTGATAGGTTCCCTCGCTTGGGGTGTAGCAAAACCGGCCCTACTTGCCTTTGCAGCAAAAAAAGTAACCTCGTTCCTGTTTGGGAGAAAAAGAAGGTTGAAACGATAAATCCCGATGGATATAATCAAAGAGCAGATCGGTGGACGGTGCTTACACCGTCCACTTTTGCTATCTTGGTACAGAGTTGATTCACCTCCTCGGCACTGTGCACATGCAAGTGGAAGAGACCTTCGAAGATGCCATCTTTGGAAGACACATTTACACTCTGGATATTCACCACCACATCTTCGGCCAGCTTGGCTAGGATGGTGCTGAGAATGCCTATGCGGTCGATCCCGGTGAAGGCAATGGAGGCAAGAAATGAATATTGCCGATAATCGCCCCAGGCCACCGCAATGATGCGATCACCAAAGCTCGACTTCAGCTTCAGTCCCGTCTGACAGGAGCGCTTGTGCACCTCCACCTCCTCCTTTTCCGTGACATACCCAAACACATCGTCACCCGGCAGCGGGTTGCAGCATGCCGGCACAATGAAATTCTTCCGAAACTTCACTTCAGTGAGCTGGTAAACCTCTTTCAGGTTTATTTTCGACTTCTCCGGTTCGAGGGAGAACGGGGCTGGCTCCACCTCTTTCTTTTCACTCCGCGTATCCGGCGAAGACTTCTTGATGGCGCTCATGGCCTGCTTCATATACCGTACAAACAGGTTATCCTGCTTCTCCGGTACCTCTTTGATCTTGAAGAAAGCATTCTTGTTGGCGGGAAGGGAGACATCGTTATTCCCGATCATGAAGTACAAATCCTCCTTATTATCAGCCTTGTAGGACTGGAGGATTTTATTCAACAGCGTATTTTCAATGGGCTCGTTGTTGAACAGTTCATCAAGCATATTCTTGCCATTCTCGGCTATGCGGCGCCTTTGCCGGCGTAAGGAGGCCTCGATCTTTGTGCGAGCCTTCGCCGTGGTCACAAAGTTGAGCCATTCCGGCTGGGGGGTGACTGACTGTGAAGTGAGTATCTCAATTTGATCACCACTGCGCAGCTGCTGGCTCAGTGGTGCCAGCGTATGGTTTACCTTGGCTCCCAGGCAATGGTCACCAATGCGGGTGTGGATGGTATAAGCAAAATCGAGTGCTGTGGCGCCCTGGGGTAGTGTTTTTATTTCCCCCTTGGGAGTAAATACAAAGATCTCGGAGGAGAAAAGGTTCATCTTCACCGTATCCAGGAAGTCGATGGCATTGGGATTGGGGTTGGAAAGAATCTCCTGAATGGTTTTCAGCCACTTATCCAGTTCGTTGTCTTCTTCGATCCTGTTTTCCTTGTATTTCCAGTGGGCAGCAAAGCCTTTTTCGGCAATATCATCCATTCGACGACTTCTGATCTGTATCTCGATCCACTTGCCGTCAGGCCCCATTACTGTAAGGTGAAGAGCCTGGTAACCATTGGCTTTGGGGTGACTCACCCAGTCACGGATACGGTCGGGACGAAGCTTATAGATATCGGTGATGGCAGAATAGATGTCCCAGCACTGTTTCTTTTCATCTATCCCGTCGTTTATTTCAAAGATAATGCGCACAGCAAAAAGATCATACACCTCGTTGAATTCGATGCCCTTGTTCTGCATCTTGTTCCAGATGGAATATACCGATTTCACACGGGCCCGCATCTCGTAGGTGATACCCATTTTATCCAGGGCTTTGACTACAGGCACGGCAAAATGTTCATAAATCTTGTTCCGTTCGGGAGCTGTCTCCTCAATCTTCCTGCTGAGATCGGCAAAAGCCTCGGGGTGTTCATATTTGAAGCAGAGCTCTTCCAACTCGGTCTTGATGGCAAACAAACCAAGCCGGTGAGCCAGTGGAGCATAAATATAGAGTGTTTCGCCGGTAATCTTGAATTGCTTCGTGGGGGCCATGGAAGAAAGCGTGCGCATGTTGTGCAACCTGTCGGCTATCTTAATCAGAATCACACGGATATCGTCGGACATGGTGAGCAGCAGCTTTCGGAAATTCTCCGCCTGTGCCGAGACATTCTCGCCAAACATGCCACTCGATATTTTGGTCAGCCCATCCACAATCTGCGCAATCTTATCACCAAACAGGGCCCGGATATCTTCGACCGTATAATCGGTATCCTCAACTACATCGTGCAACAACGAAGCACAAATGGAAGTCGAGCCCAGCCCCATCTCTTTGGAGACAATGCGGGCTACAGCCAGCGGATGCATGATATAGGGTTCACCCGAACGCCGCCGGGCGCCTTTGTGTGCCTCCCTTGCCATGTTAAAGGCACGGGTGATGACATCCACCTTCCGCCGGTGATTGGAATTCAGGTAATCTTGTAGCAACCTCTGGAACTCCTCGTCAATCATCTGTTCTTCCAGACTCTGTTTATCTTCGTCACTCATAGGATGGTTCGACAATTTTAAAGCCGTAACGTTTAAAGTGAACGAAATTACAAATAAATCAGCAGATAAATTGAAACATCTCGCTATTTTTTATGTGGCGAAGCTCCCTCCCTCTGAAAACGATTCTTGTTTTTCACCCTCCCCTTGTATAGTGTTTAAAAGAGAGGCGAGTCCTTGTTTATTGCAGAAAAAGATGTACCTTTGCCCTTCAACAGGGGTGCCCAAATTTAACGGGCTGAGATCATACCCAATCACCTGATCCGGATAATGCCGGCGTAGGGAAATAAAAGTGCTCACAAATAGGTGACGCTTTCTATGGTATATATCTTACATTATTCCCCTTTTTTATTTCACGAACCAGATGCGCAATGCTCCAGCCCGCTGCTGTCAGCATGATGCATCCTAAAACTCTATGAAAATGAAAAAGGTTTTCTTATTGTCCATGCTGATAAGCTTATCAGCTACAGGTTATCAACTAGCAGCCAATTCCGGCGCTGCATCTCCTGAGAAAACGGATGTCAAAGTAGCATCCCCCGACAGTCTCAATCACATTCAACTCGAAGAACTGGTCGTTTCCGGTACAAGAGCAGGAACCAACACACCGGTCTCCTACTCCAACATCGCTGCATCGGATATCAAAAAGCAGAATGCGGCAAGAAATATCCCTGCTATTCTGCAGAATACCCCATCGCTGGTATCTTTTACGGAGGATGGACTGGGTGTAGGCAACACCTACTTCCGGATACGAGGGACCGACGCAACCCGCATCAACGTCACCCTCAACGGAATGCCACTTAACAATCCCGAGAGCCAGGAGGTATTCTGGGTGAACCTGCCAGACCTCTCCAACTCGCTGCAAAACATCCAGATACAACGTGGTGTGGGTACCTCCACCAATGGTTCGGCAGCTTTTGGCGCCAGCATCTCCCTACAGACGGCCGGTGCTCGCTCCGAGAGCTATGGGGAAGCATCCACTGCGGTGGGAAGTTACGGTACCTTCCTCTCGCACATCGCCGCCGGCACAGGGATCTTAGAGAACGGACTCTCTTTCGATGCCCGCTTCTCGCGTGTGCTGGGTGATGGCTATGTGCGCAACGGCAACGTGAATCACACCAACCTCTATGCTGCCATATCGCACTATACCGACCGGCAACTGATCCGGTTGAGTTACCTGAAAGGGGTGCAGCACACCGGCATCACGTGGGAAGGTGTCTCCGAAAAACAGATGGAGGATCCGCAATATGGGCGCCGGTATAACCCGGCGGGAGAGTATGAGGATGAAGCGGGTAACCGGCTTTACTACGACAACGAAACAGACAATTACTACTCCGACATTCTGCAGCTCACACTCACGCGGGAGCTCAGCTCTTCTCTTGTGGTAAACGGGGGACTCAGCTACAATTACGGCTATGGTTATTATGAGAACTACAAGGAGGACAACGAATTCTCCGATTTTGGCCTCCCGGCGCAGACACTGGATGGGGTAACCTACGAGCAAAGTGACTTTATCCGGCGCAAGCTGATGGAAAATGATTATTATGTGGCCAACCTGGGACTCAACTACACCCAAAAAAGGCTGAAGATAACCCTGGGCGGAATGTATAGCTACTATGACGGAGACCATTTCGGCCGACTTCCATGGATAAAGTTCAATCAATCTGTAGCAGAAAACCATGAATGGTATCGCAACGTGGGAAGGAAATCGGAAATAAATCTGTTTGCCAAAGCCGATTATCAATTGAATGAACTACTTTCTTTTTTCGGCGATCTGCAATACAGAGGGATAAATTATAAGTTCACCGGAATGGACGATGATCTGATGGATATCACCGGGGAATTTAACTATCACTTTCTGAACCCCAAAGCGGGCGTCAATCTCAACCTGAACGAGCGTAGCCGGCTTTATGCTTCCGCAGCAGTGGGTCAGCGTGAGCCGTTGCGCACCGACTTGAAGGATGGCATCAAGGGAGAGTCGGTGACTCCCATACAGCCGGAGCGTATGACAGATTATGAGCTGGGTTATCGGTATCACAGCGCGGAAGGGCTGCAACTGGGAGCAAACGTATATTTCATGGATTACCACAATCAGATGGTGCAGACAGGGAAGCTGAACGATGTGGGTTACAAGCTGATGGAAAATGTGAAAGAGAGCTACCGTGCCGGACTGGAGCTGGAGGCTGCTGTTCCTTTGTGGGAAAACAAAATCAGAATTGACGGCAACGCCACTTTCAGCAGGAATAAAATTAAAAATTATGTGGCCTGGTTCGACCGGTACGACAATCAGAACGACTGGGGATGGGTAGGTCAGGTGTCGGAAGCGTACGGAACCACCGACATCTCCTTCTCTCCCAACCTGGTCGGTGCAGCGGGTATAACCTGGCAACCCACATCGGCACTCTATCTGAACCTGGTGGGAAAATATGTGGGCAAACAGTATATGGACAATACCTCCAATGAGGCCAAATCGATCGATCCCTATTTCGTGAGCAACATCTCGGCAGGTTATACTTTTAAGAAGAGTACGATTGGCACCTTCAACCTGCAGGTTTTCGTGAACAACCTCTTTAACAGGGAGTACGTGGCCAACGGATGGGCAGCGACCGACACCTTTGCCGACGGCAGCAGCATTCACTGGATCGGCTATTATCCGCAAGCCACACGCAACTTCATGGCGCGACTCACTCTTTCATTTTAAAACTTATGCAAACCATCGAAATAATCGGCGCCGTCATTGGACTGCTTTATTTGTACCTGGAGTATAAAGCCAACAAATGGTTGTGGCCGGTGGGCGTCGTGATGCCGGTGGTTTACGTATGGATCTTCTTCCAGAGCAAGTTTTATGCCGATATGGGGGTCAACATCTACTACTTCTTTGCCAGCATCTATGGTTGGATATACTGGACACGGCATAAACAAGAGGAAGACGTGGAGCTACCCGTCACCCACATGCCGTGGCGGCATCTGTTACCACTCACGGTGGTGGGTGTAGCTCTTTTTACTGCGATCGCTTTTATACTCGTGCGATATACCGACAGCCCCGTTCCGTATGGCGACAGCTTCACCACTTCCCTGAGCATCCTCGGGATGTGGCTGCTGGCCCGCAAACATGTGGAGCAGTGGCTGTTTTGGTTTGTGGTCAATGTAGCCTCCTGCGGGCTCTATCTCTGGAAGGGGCTCTACCCTACCTCCGTCCTCTTTGCCATCTATTCGGTAATCTCCATCATGGGCTATTTTAAATGGAAACGGATGGTGCAGCCTCAGCCCACAATGGCATCGGTCAGTTCATCGATGGAGAAACCTGCGAAGTAGGGAGAGATATCGAAAGAGGAGAGCCTCTTGCGAACCTCGTCCGGGGTGTACTTCACTCCTTTGAGCAACTGCTGCACCGCGGTGAGGTCGCTCCTCACCCCGAAGAAAGTACCGTAAAAAGTGATATCCTCAATCACTCCTTTTTTCGTATCGATAAACACCTGCGTCTTGCCTGCGGGATATCGCCGTTCGCGCACAATCTCGGCAACCGGGTTTGTTCCAAAGTTCCAGTTCCAGTTGCCAAACTTCGTCTGTCTTCTTCTTTCAATGGCCTGCAGTTCCTCCTCATTGAAGTGATACGCCTGCATCTCGGGATATTTCCGCTTCATATGCTCCAGTATCCTGTCGGCAAATTGTGTCACCGTAATCTTCTCAGGGAGATTGGGCAGGATGTTGTCGACGCGGCTGCGCACCGACTTAACCCCTTTGGCTTCCACTACCTCGGTCGACGTTTCCAACGCTTTTGAGAGGACCGTCAGGTCCACATCAAACAGAATACACCCATGGTGCATCACCCTGCCGTCGAGATAGGCCTGCGCGTTGCCACTGATCTTTTTACCCTGGATGGTGATGTCGTTCCGCCCCGAAAACTCAGCCTCCACCCCCAGCTCCTGCAGCGTTTGAATCACCGGCTCGGAGAAGGCTTTAAAATCGAAACTTCTGCTGTCACGATCCTCGTTGGAGATGATCGTATAGTTCAGGTTGTTGAGGTCGTGATAAACAGCACCCCCTCCCGAGATGCGGCGCACCACGTGGATTCCGTTCTCCTGCACATACTTTTCATTGATCTCCGCATGGGTATTCTGATTTTTACCCACAATGATGGAGGGTTCGTTGATCCACAGAATAAAAACCTTATCGAACTGTGTCATCTGTTTAAAGCAGTACTCCTCGAGCGCGATGTTAAAGTCGGGTTTATTGGATTGATTGACGATGTATATCATTGTACCTTCTTAAAAAAATTAATCCGTGCAAAGGTAAAAAAAGAAGATCAATTCCGGCCATTGTGAGCCTGAACCGATCCCCTTAAAATTTCAAGTCTATGTTTCTTCTGCAGTTCCTCTATTGTTTGCTATGAAGGCGGAGTCATTTTGATATTTTGCAGAGACCCATTGCGAACAATGAGCGTAAAAAAGAGTATCTGTCCGAATCGAAGCAAGTACTACTCTTTTAGTTCATGTGAGCAACAATGGGTCAAAAAATTCCAACAGGCAACGATTTAATTGCAAACAAAGAACTTATGTCTGATATTATTTCTTTTTCTTCGGAATAATATGCACTGCCTCACCAAGCACATCGGCAAAAGCCTCGAAGATCGCCTCCGAGTAGGTGGGATGACCATAGATGGTGTTCACCACCTCCTCCACGGTAATCTCCATCTCCATGATCAGTGAGGCCTGGGTGATGAGCTCTGCTGCCGACGGTCCCAGGATATGCACACCCAGCACCTCGCCGTAGCGGTTGTCGGCGATCACCTTCACAAAACCTTCTGCCTCGCTCGATGCCAAAGCACGCCCATTTGCACTGAAGTTAAAACGTCCGATGCGGATATCGTCGCCATACTTCTCCCGTGCCTGCGCTTCAGTCAGTCCGACCATGGCCACCTCGGGCAGGGTGTAGACCACCGATGGAGCAGAGAGCAGCTTCACGTGACGATGATTGCCTTTCACGGCATTATCTGCCGCCACCTCACCCATGCGGAAAGCTACGTGTGCCAGCATCTTGATCCCGTTGATGTCACCTGGAGCATAAATGCCCTTCACGCTGGTCTCCATGTACTGATCTACCTTTATTCTGCCTCTTTCGGTCTCGAACTTCACCTCGCCCAATGCTTCCAGATCGGGTACACGACCGATTGCCAGCAGTGCCTTGTCGGCAATGACAGACTCCTTGCCTTCAATCTTAATCTCCAGTTTATCTCCCTTGTCAACCACTTCGGTCACCTTTGCCGATGTGACCACCTCAATTCCTTTCTTTTTGATTAAACGGGTTAGCTCATCGGTCACGTCTTGGTCGAACATGGAAACAATGTGATCCATCATCTCCACGATAATCACCTTCGAACCAAGCCCCGCAAAGGAGAGACCCATTTCGGCGCCAATTACGCCACCTCCCAGCACCACCATGGTTTCCGGAACTTCTTTGATGTCGAGCAGGTCGTCACTGGTCAGTACCTTGTCGTTTTGGATACCCGGGATGTTGATCATAAATACCTTGGAGCCACCGGCGAGAATAATCTTATCGGCCTTGATGATCTTTGTGCCATCCACGACCACATCTTTGTTCTTGTTGATCTTTCCAAATCCTTTGTAGATATCCACACCGTTTGATTTCAGCAGAGCCTCCACGCCGCTAGTCAGTTTTTTCACCACGCCGTTTTTGAATGCCACCACTTTCTCCATGTCGATCTTGATCTCGGGGTTCCCGATGATGATTCCTCTGGATGCAGCATGCTTGATATGTTCTACTATTTCCACGTTCTTCAGATAAGCTTTTGAAGGAATACAACCTACGTTGAGGCAGGTACCTCCGAAAACACCTTTCTCCACGATGGCCACCTTGGCACCAAGCTGAGCAGCCCTGATGGCAGCCACATAACCTGCCGGACCTCCTCCGATGACCGCCACATGGTAACTGTCTTCAAGGCGGATCATCCGTTTATCCTCTTCACTTTCTTCCTCGCCCGTATCTTCAAACTCTTCGGGCATCAAAGTGTCGATCGATTCATTTTCATTTCCTATATAACCAATGACGGTCGTAACCGGCACGGTTTCATCGTCGTGATGGACAATTTTCAGCAAAACTCCCGAAGCCTCTGCTTCAATCTCCATGCTGGTCTTATCGGTCATAATCTCCAGGATAACCTCGCCTTCCTTCACCGGATCACCCTCTTTTTTCAACCATTTCACAATTTGCCCTTCGGTCATGTCGATACCTGCTTTGGGCATGATTATTTCAAAAGCCATATCTTTTTGTTTCTATTTTTTTAAGTTTTTAGCGGTCTGTTTTAGCGGTCAGCTTTCAGCTCTATTTATTATCACATTGGCTCATTGGCACATTAGCTCATTGGCACATTGGCTTATTGGCACATTGGCTCATTAAATAAACAGTGTCAATGGATCTTCCATGGCCGCTTTCAGATCGGTCATAAATTTCGCTCCCGTGAGTCCGTCAATCACCCGATGGTCGGCTGTGAGGCTCACCTTCATGATGGGACGGATCACAATTTGACCATCCCGGGGCACCGCCCGCTGCTGGGTGGAGGAGACACTCAGAATGGCCGAATTGGGCTGATTGATGATGGCAGTGAACTCATCCACGCCATACATCCCCAGGTTGCTGATGGTAAAGGTACTTCCCGCTTGTTCGTCCGGCAGCAGCTTCTTCGCGAAGGTTCGCTCGGTGAGGTCCTTCATGGCCACCACGAACTCGCTCAGCGACATTTTGTCGGCTCCCTTTACTACCGGCACCAACAATCCCTCATCCAGACCCACCGCCATACCCAGGTTCACATAGTTGTGAAAGGTGATCTCGGTAGCATCCTTGTTCAGGCTCGCGTTGATATATTTATGTTTCGGCAAGGTCTTGATCACGGCCATCGAAATCAGGTCGGTCACCGTCACCTTCTTTCCGGTCTTCTCCATGATAGGAGCAAGTAGTCGCTTGCGCAGTGCAAGCAACTCGGTCATGTCGATCTCCCAGGTTTGTATAAAGGTAGGCGCACCAAAGAAGCTTTCCGACATGCGCTTGGATATAATCTTGCGCATCTGCGTCATTGGCACCGTTTCGGAATCACCTGCAGCTGCCGGTTCCTGCACCGGCTCCGGTGTCTTCACAGAAGCTGCAGCCGGTCTGTCTGGAGCTGCTTTCGCAACCTGCGGTGATGGAGACACCATATGATAGCCGTAATCATCGAGCATAAAACGCGACTTGATTTCCTGATCATCTATCAGCTGTAGCACATCATCCTTCATGATCTTGTTGCGATAGCCTGTTCCGACCACCCCTTTCAGATCGATTTGGTGTAGATCGGCAATGCGTTGTGCAAGCGGAGAAATATGGGTTTTATCTTCATAATTGAAGCCGGCGACATCATCCTTCTGGATGCGTCCCTTGTAACCGGTGCCGATCACACTCAGCAGATCCACACCCAGTCGTCTCGCCAGTGTTCTTGCTGCGGGCGTTGCCCTCAACTTTCTATCTTCCATTCGCTCAGTTTTTATCGGTTATTGACTAATCTGAGGATATATTTCCGGATGCGTTCCACACTCGGGATCATGGCTGTCTCCAGCGTTTGGTTGTATGGGATGGGCACATCTTCTCCGGCTAGCCGCAGTATCCGGCCATCGAGATAGTCGAATGCTTCGCTCTCAGCAATGACAGCTGCCACCTCGCCAATGAAACCGCTCGTTTTGTGGGCATCGTTGACCAAAAGCACTTTGCCGGTTTTCTTCACCGACTGAATCACGGTATCCTTATCCAGCGGCGCAAGCGTTCTCAAATCCACCACTTCCACCTCCACACCTTCGGCTTCATGTACCTCTTCGGCTGCCTTCATCACACGTTCCAGCATACGTCCGTAGGTGACCACCGTCACATCTTTTCCTTCTCTTTTGATATCCGCCTTACCAATGGGCAGTACGAAGTCGGGATCAAGAGGCACCTCCCCCTTCATGTTATACTGGGCTTTGTACTCAAGGAAGATAACCGGATTGTTATCCCGGATGGCCGCTTTGAGCAATCCCTTCACGTCGGCAGGTGTGCCCGGGGCAATTACCTTCAACCCGGGGATATGGGTAAACCAGGCTTCGAGCGACTGAGAGTGCTGGGCAGCAGAGCCCACGCCACCTCCAGCAGCAGCACGGAACACGACCGGTATCTGGCCCTTTCCGCCGAACATGTATCTTGTTTTGGCTGCCTGATTCACAATATTGTCCATCATATAGACGATGAAATCCATAAAGGTAACATCCACAATGGGGCGAAGGCCTGTCATGGCAGCACCAATTGCTGCTCCCGAGATGGCGTTCTCCGAGATGGGCGTATCGCGTACCCGTTCTTTGCCAAACTCCTCCAGCATACCCACGGATGTGCCAAAGTCGCCACCAAAAATACCCACATCTTCTCCCATCAGGAACACGTTCTCATCCCGCCGCATCTCTTCCGACATTGCCATGATGATGGCATCACGCACCGATATTAATTTTGTTTCTTTTTCCATCTAACTATTTCTGAGCTGTTTTAAATTCTTTGAGACCCTTTCCGGATCATTCTTTCTGTTTTTTGAATTTACACTGTGTGGTCAGGGTGCAAAAATATCCTCAAAAGCCGACTCCAGTGTGGGCTCGGGGCTGCTTAAAGCAAACTTAACCGATTCCTCCACGGCATCTTCCGAGGCTTTCTCTACAGCTTCAATTTCTTCCTTTGTAGCCAGTTTATTATCCAATAGATATTGCTCGAAACGGGGTATCGGATCCTTCTTCTTCCACTCATCTACTTCCTCCTTGGTACGATATTTACCCGGATCGGAAGTGGAATGCCCCAGATAACGATAGGTAATGGACTCTACCAATACAGGTCCGTTGCCCTCCCGCACATATTGCACGATCTCCTTAAACTTATCATATACCGCCATCAGGTCGTTCCCATCTTCAATAAAATGTCCCGGAATGCCGTAGGAAGCTGCACGTCGATAGTTGTAATCGATGTTAATCACGCTGCTGATGGGTGTGCTGATACCATACATGTTGTTGATGGAGTAAAAAATTACCGGAAGTTTCCAGACCGACGCCAGGTTCAGGGTTTCATGAAAGGTACCCTCATTGACAGCTCCATCGCCGAAGAAGCAAACAACAATCTTGCCTGTTTTCTTTATTTTTTGGGTGAGTGCAGCACCAATAGCCATACCCATGCCACCGCCCACAATGCCATTGGCTCCAAGGTTACCCCCGCCGAGGTCGGCAATGTGCATCGACCCCCCTTTGCCTTTGCAGGTTCCGGTTGCTTTACCCATAATTTCGGCCATCATCTCGTTGAGGTCGATTCCCAGCGCAATACTCTGACCATGACCCCTGTGATTGGACGTGATCAGGTCGACTCCTTTCTCCAGTGCGGCAACAGCTCCCACATTGGCAGCTTCCTCGCCGATCGAGAAATGGGTCATACCAGGCACTACACCCCTTTTAACCAGACGGTTTACCTTGTTATCGAAATTACGGATATCAAGCATAGCCCGATACATCTCCAGTAATTTTTCATTGGAAATATCCGTCACTTTTTTTGAATTTGTTTTCGCCATAGCAACTTCCTTAATCTATATTCTTTGGATGTTTTTTTATTAAATTAGAATGAATCTACTTAACAACAGTTGTTGGAAGCGATTGTTTGAAGCAGATTAAAATTTAAGCTTTATTAATATTTTACCCGAAATAGCAAGAAGCAATTATTTCAACTACTTATCAGACAAAAGGAAAGAATGTAATAAATAATTAAAGACTTTTTTGTCTGAAATAAAAAAATATACATATCTTTGTCACCATAACGCCCAAAAAAGTACAGGGAACAAGAGCGTCAGAGGAGCATTTTTCGCGTGATGCCCCCACCAAATGTTCCCGTAAAAAAAACAACGAAGAGAAAAAGAAGATGTTTTCAAAAACCTGTGAATACGGCATCAAAGCGGTGCTCTATATTGCCGGACAATCGCTCCGGAAAGTTCGCTCCAAGATGAGTGACATCGTGCAGCAGATTGGTTCACCCGAAGCATTTACCGGAAAGGTACTGGGTACTTTATCCCGGCATGGTATCATTGACTCCTACACCGGTCCGCACGGAGGATTCGAAATCAGCCAGGAACGGCTTCATGTTATCACCATTGCCGATATCGTGCGGGCAATTGAAGGAGATGATTTTTTTGAAGATTGTGTACTGGGGTTGGGGATATGTGATGAAGGACACCCCTGTCCCATGCATCACGCGGTGGAACCCGTGCGGAGGGAGATGATGGATGTGTTGCAACAAGCCACCGTATATGAGCTTGCAATGGGATTAAAAAATGAAGTATCCCTATTAATGCGGTAATTTTTTTGGATTAAATAAAAGCGACGATTTTTCACCTTTAAACAATGAAACGGTATGTCACAAAAGAAGTTATGGATTGCACTGACAGCAGTGATCGTTTTATCTTTTGCCGTATTACTCTATTACGGCAACCAGATTTATCAGCAGGCACCTCCGGTACCTGAAAAGGTGGTCGATGAGACAGGAAACCTGTTGTTTACCGGAAGTGATATAAAGGATGGCCAGAACATCTGGCAGAGTATTGGAGGACAGGAGATCGGCACTGTCTGGGGACATGGTGCCTATGTGGCACCCGACTGGACAGCCGACTATCTTCATCGCGAGGCCCAGTTTCTGCTGGACAAGTGGTCGCAGGAGACCCATGGCGCTCCCTTCGACAAATTGACGCCTGTGGAGCAGGCTACGCTGGAGAGCAGGCTTCAGATCTTCCTGCGGGAGAACACCTACGATGCCGCTTCACGCACGCTGGTCATCACCTCTGAGCGCTACGAAGCCTTTCTCTTCATCAAAACACACTATGCCGGCCTGTTTATGGATGATCCTTCACTCGATGAACTCCGCGACGCCTATGCCATTGCGAAGAATAGCATCAAAACGGAGGAGCGCATGGACAAGATGTCCCAATTTTTCTTTTGGGCTTCCTGGGCTTGCGTGACCAACCGCCCCGGCGACGATATTACCTACACCCACAACTGGCCACCCGATGAGCAGATCGGCAACGTGCCCACCAGCGACCTGATATTGTGGACCGGCTTCAGCATCATCATGCTGCTGCTCGGCATCGGCATCATGATCTTCGTACAGGCCCGCACCCGCCAAGAGGAGTTATTGAGGCCCATGGAGGATCCCCTCATGAACCAGACTGTCACCCCATCGATGTGGGCAGTAAAGAAATACTTCTGGGTGGTGAACCTGCTCATCCTGGCACAGGTGCTGCTGGGCGTCATCACAGCCCACTACGGCGTGGAGGGTGGTGGCTTCTACGGTCTAGACATCACCGGCATCATCCCCTACTCCATCACCCGCACCTGGCATGTGCAACTGGCCATCTTCTGGATAGCCACCGCATGGCTGGCCACCGGGTTGTATATTGCCCCCTCACTGAACGGCAAAGATCCCAAATACCAAAAGCTAGGGGTGAACGTGCTGTTTATCGCCTTGCTTATCGTGGTGGGTGGGTCGCTGATCGGACAGTGGTTTGGTGTGATGCAACGACTCGATCTGGTCAACAACTTCTGGTTCGGACATCAGGGTTATGAATATGTCGACTTGGGCCGTTTCTGGCAGCTGCTACTGATAGTAGGGCTTTTCCTGTGGCTTGCGCTGATGATCAGGCCCATTCTGCCGATCATCAAAAAGGGCACATCGGAAAAAGGACTGCTGATTCTCTTCCTCATCTCCTGTGCTGCCATTGCAATGTTCTATGCCGCCGGACTGATGTGGGGACGGACAACCAACCTCGCCGTCGCCGAATACTGGCGCTGGTGGGTTGTGCACCTCTGGGTAGAAGGATTCTTTGAGGTCTTCGCCACCGTGGTTGCCGCCTTCCTCTTTACCCGCATGGGACTACTTGGTATCCGCTCGGCCACCAACAACGTGCTCTTTGCCACAGTCATCTTCCTCACTGGTGGTATCCTCGGCACGTTCCATCATCTCTATTTTACCGGCACACCCACGGGTGTAATGGCGGTGGGAGCCACCTTCAGTGCGCTGGAGGTAGTGCCGCTGATCCTGATCGGCTTTGAGGCCTACCACAACTACCGCATGAGCAAGTCCACCGAATGGCTCAAAGACTATAAGTGGCCCATTTTCTTTCTGCTATCCGTCTCATTCTGGAACTTCCTGGGAGCAGGCATCTTCGGTTTTATCATCAATCCCCCCATCGCACTTTATTACATGCAAGGACTGAACACCACGCCTGTACATGGACATGCTGCCCTCTTCGGAGTATACGGCATGCTTGGAATCGGCCTCATCCTATTTGTGTTGCGCAGCATGTACCGCAAACAAAAATGGAACAACAAGCTCATTTCGTTCACCTTCTGGTCACTCAACATCGGCCTCCTGTTGATGGTGGTGTTGAGCCTTCTCCCGGTAGGGTTGATGCAGACCGTCGCCAGCGTAAACGAAGGCATGTGGTACGCTCGCTCAGCCGAGTTCATGCAGCAGCCGCTTGTCAGCTTCTTCAAGTGGATGCGTATCTTCGGTGACACCATCTTCGCCATCGGCACGCTCACCCTGTTCTGGTTTGTATACAAACTCACCATCAAAAAGAAAAAGAGACCCACGGAAAAACCGTAGGCACTTTACAATCATTCACCCCGGGTGCTGCTGTCGCAGCAAATCCCTGCCGACAGCACCCCTTCAAATTCCTCAGTATTATGGACATCAACAACCAAAGCATCGTCGGAAAAATTGTGGCGGAGAACTACAAGGCCGCTTCTATTTTCAAAAAATACCGCATCGATTTCTGCTGCAATGGCAACAGAACCATTGCCGATGCAAGTCGTGACAAAAGTCTGGACGAAGGAATGCTCATCGAGGAGCTGCTCTCCGTGGTAAACAAACAGGAGGGCGGCGAGATCGACTTCAAAGCGTTTCCTCTCGACCTGCTGGCCGACTACATTGAAAAAACGCACCATCGCTACATCGAAACCAAGATCCCCGAGATCACTCCTTATCTGAATAAGATTGTCCGGGTACACGGGGAACGTCATCCTGAGCTGGCTGTCGTGGAAAAACTATTTCTCGAGTCGGCGGGCGACCTCACGGCACACCTCCGAAAGGAGGAGCTGATGCTTTTTCCGCATATCAGGCAACTGGTAAAAACGCAACTCTCTAAGGAAAAGCTTCCTGAGACCAAAAGAGGCACGGCAACAGCCATGGTTCACCAGATGGAGCACGAGCACGAGGCAGAAGGAGAGCGTTTCAGCATCATCAGCGAGCTCACTGGCGACTATGCACCTCCCGAAGATGCCTGCAACACCTATCGGGTGACACTGAGCCTGCTGAAAGAATTCGAGGAGGATCTGCACCGGCATATCCACCTTGAAAACAACATTCTTTTCCCGAAATCCATTGCTCTGGAAGAAACATTAACAGCATGATATAAAAAATCTTCCAAACTGGAGAAGCGGCAATTTTTGCCGCTTCTTTTGTATCTTTGCCCCGTTCATACACAGAAACCCTATGGAAAATTTGCCTGCAGTGCCCACGGTCATCCTTGCCAACGGTCGCTTTCCCGATCACGCTCTGCCGCTTTCTCTCATTGAAGAAGCGGACTATCTTGTCTGCACCGACGGTGCGGCCAACGACTTCATCGCCCGTGGTGGCAAGCCCGATGCGATTGTAGGCGACTGCGACTCCATCTCCGCGGAGAACAAACTTCTTTATGCGCACATCCTGCATTCCAATGCCGATCAGGAGAGCAACGACCTCACCAAGTCGGTACAATTCTGCATACAAAACGGACGAAGAGAGATTGCAATTGTAGGGGGCACCGGTTACCGCGAGGACCACACTTTGGGAAATATCTCACTGTTAGCCGACTATATGGAGGAAGCCACGGTGATGATGGTGACCAATTATGGTGTCTTTACTCCCATGCGGGGCACCGTTGAATTTTCCAGCCACAGGGGGCAGCAGGTCTCCCTCTTCCCCATTGACTCTGCCGCCGTGACCACGCACAACCTGAAATACCCCCTCACCAAACGGATACTGACCAACTGGTGGCAGGGCACCCTCAACGAGTCGCTTGGCGACCGCTTCACGGTGGAGTCATCCGGGAGGGTGATTGTTTTCCGGGTCTATGGATGAGAGGATGCTGACAGAATAATGACTTAATGCTGACTGGTTGCTGACCGGTTGTGACCTACTACTGACCTGCTACTGACCTACTACTGACCTGCTGTGCCAGACAGTAGCTTGATGTTCTTTCAAGCCAGCTCACGCAGGATGTCGACAGATTTCAGTACCGGAAAGTCATAGATATGCAACCGGTAAAAGTCGAGTAGGTAATCCAGAATCCTATTACGGTCGTTGCGCGACAGACGAAAGAGATGCATGTTGCCGTAATTCATGCGCCGGAGGAGCACCAGGAAATCGCTCTCGCGACTGTTCAGATAGTGGCTATGCATCGGCATGTGCTGCACAAACTCCCCCTGCATCAGATCAAAAAAACGGTGTTTCCCGTTCCACTCCACATTCGGATAAATACCCATGAAGCGGGTCAGTCCAAACAAGAACGCCAGGTGAAAGTTGCCCAGCCCCCTCTCGGTGGCCTCCAGCGTCTCTATTGAGTTCTTCACAAAGAAGTAGGTAGGTTCATTGTTCCCCGACTCACGGAGCACACGCGACAGGAACTCCGAAAGGAAGAAGGCCAGCGACACCTTACTCATGTGAGAGCAGAGATCCTGCAGCGGGAACTGCCTTTCCGCCTCCTTCAACCGGTGCAGGTCCCGCAGCGGCAGGTGCTCCACCTCCAGGTTCAACACCGACAGCGGGAAGAAAAGCGAGGTTTTTATTTTCGCCTTTTTGCCATGCGCGCGGGGAAGCAGGTAAGAGACCCTGCCAAAGTCGCGGGTAAACACCTGCGCGATGCTATAGATGTCGTTGTAAGGCGAAGTGCCCAACACAATGCCTTCGGTTTTGTGGAGCATGATGCTGTTTTACGCTGTGTAAGATAGAATAACAACACAAAAATAGAAAAAATGAAGAAGAAAGGCAAGAAACGAAGACAGTTCCACTGGTAGGGGCTAAGCACAAAAAAACTCCGGCAAATATGCCGGAGTTTTTTTATCTCTTCTGCAATGCTGCTTAATACATTTTTTTCTTGATGCGGGCAGCTTTTCCACGCAGGCTTCGCAGGTAATAAAGTTTTGTTCTGCGCACCTTTCCTGCACTGTTGAGCGTAATGTCTTCAATGAAGGGGGAATTCATGGGGAAAATACGTTCCACACCGATGTTATCCGACATCTTGCGCACGGTGAAACGCTTTGCGTCTCCGTGACCGGAAATCTTGATCACCACCCCGCGATACTGCTGTATACGCTCCTTGTTACCTTCCGCAATGCGATAAGCAACCGTGATGGTATCGCCACTCCTAAAAGCAGGAAACTCCTTCTTTTCTTTTGCGAAAGCGGCTTCTGCAATTTTTAATAAATCCATCTTTTCTAAAGCTTTATGTTAATAATTAACCTGTTTGAACGCAATATGCCGATAACGTGCCGACAGAGATTACGCAAAGCGGATGCAAAGGTAACAATTATTCCCAAAACTACCACACAAAAATATTATTTAATGTTTATTTATGAAGCCCTTATTGTCTGTCCCGGTAAAAATAGTTATTTTTGGCTTTCTAAAAGGGTTCAGGCTTTCATATCTACACAACATGCAAAGAAAAATCATTCCGGTTGTCTGTCTGGCAATTTTGCTGCTTTCCTGTAAACAACCTTATAACGTGACCCATATATCGGGTACCATTGTAGCAATGGATGCTACGTACGATGCACATCCTCATCCACAGATGCAGGCTCTGGTGCAGTCCTACAAGACGGGTCTCGACCGGGAGATGAATGTGGTGATCGGGCACTCGGCACAATTTATGGACTACAAGCGACCGGAGAGCCTGCTCACCAACCTCACCTCCGACGTGATGAAAGCCTATGGCGACGAGCATCTGCCCCAGGGTGCCGATGTGGGAGTGATGAATGTACATGGCCACAGGGCCACTCTGCCCAAGGGTAAGATCACCGTGGGCAACCTGTACGAGATCTATTCGTTCGACAACGCCATCACCTTCCTGAAGCTGAAGGGAAGCGATCTGAAAAAAATATTCGATGCCTATGCCCGCATTGGCGGTGCCGGCATCTCCTCGAATGTGAAGCTTGTGGCCCGTGAGGGAAAAGTACAAAGTGTCACCCTCGATGGCAAACCCATCGACGAGGAAAAAGTCTACCAGGTGGTCACACTCGATTATCTCGCTGAAGGCAACGACAACATGTCTGCCTTCCGCAATGCACTCTCCCGCACAGATACTGGTGTCACACTGCGTGACATCATGATAGACCACGTCAAAGAACAAACACGCCGCGGCAATGAGGTCGTCTCCACCCTCGACGGGCGCATCATCATTCACAAATAACACCCATTTCCGATGAACAGAATGCTTTCCTGCCTGGTGGTCACCCTCTTCATTCTTTGCCACACGACACTCACAGCACAAGAGGCGCTGGTAATCCTGCACACAAACGACACCCACAGTCGCATTGAACCCCTTCCTCCAACCGACAGGTCGGCACCCGACCTAGGTGGTGTTGTCCGTCGTGCAACCTATATCAATCAGGTGCGCGAGGAGAACAAGCAGGTGCTCCTGTTCGATGCAGGTGACTTCCTGCAGGGCACCCCTTACTTCAACCTTTTCAAGGGAGAGGTGGAAGTGAAGGCGATGAACATGATGCGCTACGATGCAGTCACGTTGGGTAATCATGAATTTGACTATGGCCTGAAAGTGCTGGAGAAGGTGGTCCGGCTGGCCACCTTTCCCTTCGTGTCGAGCAACTACGATTTTTCCGATACCCCCCTTGCCGGCCTCATTAAGCCCTACCTGATCCTGAAGAAAGGAAAATTGCGCATCGGTGTCATTGGCCTCAACATTCAGCCGAGGGGACTCATTGCCACGGCCAATTATGAAGGGATGAAATACAACGATCCGATAAAGACGGCCAACGAACTGGCCTCCAAGTTGCGTCGGGAGTACAAGTGCGACCTGGTCGTCTGCCTCTCTCACCTGGGGTATGAAAAAGACCTCAACCTGGCCGAATCGTCCCGCCACATCGACCTCATCATTGGCGGTCACAGTCACACTTACCTGCAAGAGCCGACGGAGCGCCTAAACCTGGACAACAAGCCGGTGACGATTTACCAGACTAACGGTCGCGGGGCGTATGCAGGCAGAATGGATCTCACTCTGGAGCAGATGAAATGAGCAAGTGAAAAGGGAGAAAGACAACATGCGTGTAAAGAAAAGAATCCAGTTCATCAGCATCCTATCCATTTTTATCTATACCACCTCCGCACAGGTGGTACCACAACTCTATCGGCAAGCCGACCAGGCAGCAATGAGCCGATGGGTGGACTCGGTTTACCTTACCCTCACGCAGGAGCAGAAAGTGGGACAACTCTTTATGCCGATTGCCGAACCCAACGCCAGCTGGAAATCGAAGATATCAGGGTACATCAGCAACCAAAAAGTGGGCGGCCTCCTCTTTTCCAAGGGCATCCTGGCAGAGCAAGCCCAGATCACCAACTACGCACAATCCCTATCGGAGGTACCGTTGCTGATCGCCGTCGACGGTGAGTGGGGCCTGTCAATGCGGTTGACCGATGCACCCCACTTTCCCCGGAACATCATCGTTGGCGCCATCACCGACGACTCGCTCCTCACCCTGTATGGCAAGGAGGTCGCCAGGCAGTGCCGGGAGATGGGCATCCATGTGAACTTTGCCCCCTCCATCGACGTCCATACCAACCCCGACAATCCAGTGATAGGTACCCGCTCCTATGGGGAGAATCCGTCGAACGTGGCCCGGCAGGGCATCGCCTTCGCCCGTGGACTGGAATCCAACGGGGTGATGGCCGTAGCCAAGCATTTCCCCGGACACGGCGACACCACCGACGACTCCCACAAAACACTGCCCACCATCGCCCATAACCGCGAGCGGCTGGAGGAGGTGGAGCTCTACCCCTTCCGGGAATATGTGAATGCAGGCCTTTCGGGCATCATGTCGGGACACCTGAATGTGCCCCATTTGAAAACCAAAGGATTGCCAGCCTCACTCTCTCCGGCCATCGGCGTGAATCTGCTGAAGGAGGAGATGGGCTTTGCAGGGCTCACCTTTACCGACGGCATGAACATGAAGGGAGTGGCCAATCAGCCCGAGGCCAGCGTACGGGCGCTGCTGGCAGGGAACGATGTGATTCTGGGGGTAAGCAACCAGCAGAAAGCCTTTGCGTCGGTCCTTGACGCCGTGAACAACGGCACCCTACCCGCCACCCTCCTCGAAAAGAAAGTACGAAAGATACTCTCCTACAAATATATCCTCGGAGCACACCACTTCACGCCCATCCGGAGCAGCACCATTCACCAGCGTGTGCAAACACCCCGCACGGGCTGGCTGCAACGAAAGATTTACAACCACGCCACAACGTTGCTGAAGAACCAGCACGCGCTGCTGCCGTTGCAGGGACTCGATACCGTGCGGATAGCCTCCGTGGCACTGGGCGCTTCAGCCGACAACACCTTTCAGCAATATCTGAAGAAGTACAGTATCGTGCAGACTTATCAGGCAAAAAATGCCGAAAAGTTTTTGGAAGAGAACGAACTGAAAGTACACGACCTGCTCATTGTCTCACTTCACCACAGCGAGGCGGCCGATTCGGCCTCCCTGCAGAAACTCATCGGTGACACCCCCGCCATTGTGGTGTTCTTCACCCTGCCCTATGATACCGACCGCTACAAGCAGGTCATCGGTACAGCGGGCGCTGTAATGCTGGCCTACGACAACACCCCGTTTGCGCAGATGAGTGCCGCGCAGGGCATCTTTGGCGGAATCGCACTGGGGGGCAGGCTTCCGGTGAGCACCACCCTCTTTCCTGCGGGGAGCGGCCTCAACACCCCGAAAACACGGCTGGGTTATGCATCTCCCGAGGAAGTGGGCATTGCTTCGGAGTACTTTTCCGGGATCGACCCCATTGCGATGGAGGGCATCCGTCAGCGGGCCTATCCCGGTTGCCAGATACTGGTGGCCAAAGATGGGGTGATCATCTACGAAAAGGAGTTTGGCCATTACAGTTACGGTCACAGCGCGGAAGTAACCGGCGAGACCCTCTACGACCTGGCCTCGGTAACCAAGGTCGCAGCCACGCTCCCTGCAGTCATGAAACTTTTTGACGAGCAGAAGCTGGCCCTGATGGATCCCATCGACAAGTTTGTGCACGAGACAAGACGCAGCGACAAAGCAAAGATACCCCTACGCTCCCTCCTCTTGCATGAGTCGGGTATCACTTCCTTCATTCCCTATTACACCTCAGCCATCGATCCCGACAGCTACAAGGGAGCACTCTTTGGAAAACGCTCCAACACCTACCACGTGCGTTATGCGGGTGCCTGGGGACGCACCGACTATCGCTTTTTGCCTGCGCTGATTTCCCCCGACTCCTCGGCGCAGTTTCCTCTGCCCGTAGCCGAAAAGCTCTACGCCAGCAAACAGATGCACGATGTGCTGCTGCGCGATGTGATTGCCTCACCGCTGCAAAAAAATAGAAAATACACCTACAGCTGTCTCAACTTCATGCTGTTGAAGGAGGCTGTGGAGCAACTCACCCAAACAGATCTCGACAGCTATGTGAAAGCACAGTTCTACCGTAAGCTGGGTGCCGTCACCACCACCTTTCAGCCATTGCGCTATTTTTCAGTCGACCTGATCTCCCCCACCGAGGATGATCCCTTCTTTCGCAAGCAACATATCCGGGGGTACGTGCATGACGAGGGTGCGGCCCTCTTTGGTGGCATATCGGGTAACGCGGGCCTGTTCTCCACAGCCGGTGACCTGGCCAAGCTCGGCCAGATGTGGCTCAACGGTGGTGTATATGGCGGGGAGCGCCTGCTGAGCGAAGAGACTGTGAAGCTCTTCACCACCACCCGGAGCAGTGTGAGCCGCCGCGGTCTGGGGTTCGACAAGCCCGATCCCGGCAACAGCGAAGCCAGTCCCACCAGTCCTTCCACACCCGTGGAGGTTTATGGACACACCGGCTTCACCGGTACCAGCATTTGGATGGACCCGACAAACAACATGATTTATATTTTTCTCTCGAACAGGGTGAACCCCTCCCGCACACCCAACCGGTTCTCCACACTCAAGATCAGGGAGCGCGTACAGGACGAGATCTACAAAGCTCTCGATGCCAACAAGCAACGACAAGATTCACCCCTTTGAATTCAACACTATGCAACAGATCATCAAAAGCAGTCAACCCGTTTCCGACATTGAGAAGACCTTGCGCCGTATCCGGCACGACAAGCTTTTTCTATTGACGGACGAACATACCCACCGGCATTGTCTGCCCTTGCTTGCCGGCATACCCCTCATCGGCGAAGCAACGGAGATCATCATCCCCGCCGATGACATTCACAAGACCCTCGAAAGTTTGAGTAAAGTATGGCTACAGCTCACCCAAAACGGGGCTACCCGTCACTCGCTGCTGGTGAACCTGGGAGGGGGCATGGTTACCGACCTGGGGGGCTTTGCGGCGGCCACCTTCAAGCGGGGCATTAAGTATGTCAACATCCCTACCACGCTGCTGGGTGCCGTGGATGCGGCTGTGGGCGGAAAGACCGGCATCAACTTCGGAGGATACAAAAATGAGATCGGCTCCTTCTATCCGTCGGAGTATGTGATCATCACGACCGACTTTTTCCATACGCTCGACGAGCGAGCCATCCGATCGGGATATGCCGAGATGATCAAGCATGCACTCATTCACTCTGCGGCAGACTGGGAGAAGCTGCTCTCCTTCCCCCTCGATGTGGTCGACTACAACCAGCTGAATGAGTTGCTTTTTCGTTCTGTGGGCATCAAGCGTGGCATTGTGGAGAAGGACCCGTTTGAGAAAGATATCCGCAAGGCGCTGAACCTGGGGCACACCACGGGCCACGCATTCGAGAGCTTTGCCATGGAGAGTGGCAACCCCATACCGCACGGCTATGCTGTAGCCTGGGGGATGATTGTGGAGCTCTACCTGTCGCACCGCATTTGTGGTTTTCCCAAAGAGAAGTTGCTGAAGACGGTCCGTTACATCCAGCAACATTACGGAGCCTTTCCGATCACGTGTGACCATTACGAAGCACTCTATGAGATCACCCGGCACGACAAGAAAAATGTGGGCGGCCTCATTAATTTCACCCTGTTATCGGAAGTAGGGAATGTGCGCATCGACCAGACGGCCGACAAGGAACTCTTTTTTGAAGCGTTGGATTTTTACCGCGATTCCGTAGGATTGTAGTCGCCACAGATCTCTTTCATAAAGCGATCTTCGGCTTGGTGCACCCACTCCCTGAAGTGGGTATCGGGCGCATAGGTAGGTATAAATTGAATCAGCTTACTGAGTTTGAACTTTTTTGCCGCGATGCCCACACCCGAGAGACCCGCATCGTAAGCATTGAACTCCTGCTCCACATGCACCGGCACCATGAGCACCGGTTTGCGGTAGTATAGCGCTTCGCAGAGCGACTCAAAACCCGAGGTGGTGGCATACCCCATACAGCCGGCCATGCTCTGCAGGAATTGTTTGTCGTTCAACCGATGGAGGGTAAAGTTGTCATCGACCTGCGTCACCTCCTCCGTATCCTTCTTATCCCAGAAAAAGCGCAACGGAACATCGGGGTGACTATCGTGCCAGGCCTTCACCTCATCGAAATAGCCAGCATTCAGCATGTAGCCATGAATGTAGTCTCCTTCCACCGGAGTGGTTTCAAACACCTCTGAGCGCAACAAAGGCGGTACCGTCACAATCCTCTTTTCCTTCGATCCCGGCATATCCCTGAAGGAAAGCGCAAGGATCTTTTCTGCCCGGTTTGAAGTGATGATGGAGAGCATCCGCAGCAGGTAAAACTTCATGTCCTGCTCGGCCGTAGTTTTGTAGTTCGGATTCATCAGCACATATTGGTGTGCCACCGAGATCATCTGCACGCCCATTTTTTTATCGAACCGGTAGATGCCATACGCCATGCCGGTGATCATCTCATAGAAGTTGATCACCTTGTCGGGTTGGTAATTCTCTATCTGCTGTCTGATAAAAAGGAGGCTCTTTCGGAAGATGAAGGGGCGCGAGAAATTGTTGATGACACTCATGAAGATGTTGGGCCGCTTCTGCTTGTAAAAAGAGGTAAAGTTGGGACTGTGAAACGCAGCGACCGGGGCACCTATTTTGTCCATAAAGAAGGAAGGAATCTCCCTGGAGTCGCTTTTCCCGACCAGCACAGCCACCACCTCGTGTCCGTGTGAACGAAGCATGGCAGCCAGGGATAACGCCTGTGTGAAGTGACCTCTGCCCTCTCCCTGAACTGTAAACAAGAATCTCACTCGTGAAGGTTTTATTAATTTTTGATGCAAAAGTAGACAAATTAATCGGCACTCCCAACCCCTGGTTCTATTTTCATCTGTCGAACGCGAGGGGCGAGCCAAAGATACTGTCGGTCACGTTCTTCCCATCCCAGAGCAGCTGCCCGTTCACGAATGTTTTCACCACCGTGGCGCCGAAGGTCTCACCTTCGAAGGGCGACCAGCCGCATTTGTAAAGGATGTTCTGTGAGGTGACGGTATAAGGTTTTGCCGGATCCACCAGCACCAGGTCTGCAAAATAACCCTCCCTGATGAACCCCCTCTCCCGTATTCGGTAGAGGCGTGCCGGGGCATGACACATCTTCTCCACGACTTGCTCCCTGGTGAGGATTCCATTTTCGGCCAGCTGGAGCATGACCTGCAGTGAATGTTGCACCAACGGTCCCCCCGAGGCTGCTTTCATTGCGCCACCCTCCTTCTCGCTCAACAAATGTGGGGCATGGTCTGTGGCCACCACGTCGAGTTTCCCCGTAGTGAGCGCCTGGCGCAGTGCCTCTCTGTCGGCTTCGCTTTTAATCGCAGGGTTCCATTTGATGCGCGCCCCCAGCCGTTCGTAATCCTGATCGGAAAACCAGAGATGGTGCACGCACACTTCGGCCGTAATCTTCTTCTCCTCCAGGGGTGCAGCGCTAAAGAGCGCCATTTCCCGGGCCGTAGAGAGATGTAGCACATGCAAGCGCGTCCCGTATTTGTCAGCCAGCTCTATGGCCTGTGCCGAGGAGCGGTAACAAGCTTCAGCGCTACGAATGAGCGGATGGATAGCGATGGGCAACTCCTCACCCAATTTCTTGCGGTAGCTTTCCATGTTCGCACGAATGATCTCCTCCTTCTCACAATGCGTAGCGATGAGGATATCCACTTCAGCGAAGATACGTCGCAGCGTGCTGTCGTTATCTACGAGCATGTTTCCTGTGGAAGCACCCATGAAGACCTTTACACCGCACACTTTTTGGGGGTTCACCTTTTTCAGCTCAGCGATGTTGTCGTTGGTGGCTCCCAGATAAAAGGAGAAGTTCGCAGCCGATTTGGCAGCGGCCGACTCCATTTTGCGGTCGAGCGCGTCCATGGTGACCGTCTGCGGGTTGGTATTGGGCATCTCCATGAAGGAGGTGACACCCCCAGCCACTGCAGCCCTGCTTTCGGTATAGAGGTCGCCCTTGTGTGTAAGTCCAGGATCGCGGAAATGCACCTGATCGTCTATCACGCCGGGGATCAGGTATAAGCCCCTTGCGTCGATCACCTCTTTGCAGGCGTTCATCAAATTCTCGGGCACCTCCTCCGTGAAGATGCGTGCGATGCGTTCTCCCTCCAGGAGCAGCGATCCGGTATAGGAGGCTCCCTCGTTAATGAAGGTTGCTTTGTGAATCAGGATCATGTCGTGGGGTTATTTTTTAGAGGTTGGTTTAATTCTTCCGGATAATTTTCGCCAGCGCAGGTTGATGACTCCGAAGAAAGCCTCTCCGAAGATGCTTGTATCCATTTTTGATGTGCCCAGCTTTCTGTTGACAAAGATCACCGACACTTCCTTGATTTTGAAGCCCAGCACGTAGGCAGAGTATTTCATTTCAATCTGGAAAGCATAACCCTTGAATTTAATCCGATCAAGTCGTATGGTCTCCAGCACCTTTCTGCGGTAACAGACAAAGCCAGCCGTGGTATCTTTTACGTTAAGCCGGGTCACAAATCGCACATATTTAGACGCAAAGAACGACATCAGTACCCGGCCCATGGGCCAGTTTACCACATTCACCCCCGTGACGTAGCGCGATCCCACGGCCACATCGTAACCCTCATTGCTGCAGGCAGCGTAGAGCCTGGGCAAATCCGCAGGGTTATGGGAGAAGTCGGCATCCATCTCGAAGACATAGTCATAGGAGCGTGCAAGGGCCCATTTGAAGCCGTGTATGTAGGCGGTACCCAGTCCCTGTTTCCCTTTCCGTTGCTCCAGAAAAAGCCGCTCGCCAAACTCCTCTTTCTGCATACGCTGTACAATGGCAGCGGTTCCGTCGGGCGAGCCATCGTCTATGACCAGTATATGAAAAATCTTCTCCAGGGAATAGACAGCCCGGATGATCAGTTCGATGTTCTCCTTCTCGTTGTAGGTAGGGATGATGACTATACTATCTGACATAGCGATAAAAATATTATATCAAATGTACACTATTTCGGTCACAAATAAAAAAAATTCCCCAATATTTTGTTTTTCCAAAATAAAGTTCTATCTTTGCAACCCAATTAAGGAACAACATATCGCGGAGTGGAGCAGT
>DHTF01000039.1:68747-76053 GCA_002411515.1 Proteiniphilum sp. UBA5267
CAAAGGTCGTAAGTTCGAGTCTTGCCTCCGCAACCATCGAAAAGGAAAGTATCACAGCTTTCCTTTTTTTATTTCTATTTTTTTATTTCATTTGTAGCCGGAAATCTTTACAGCGATGAAGAAAAAGATCACACTGCTATTTATTGTAGCCAGCCTCTGTCTCTTTATTACCGACTGTTTTGCCCAGCAAACGGGAAATGCTTCCTTTTATAACCATCGGTTTCAGGGAAGAAAAATGTCAAGCGGCGTTCCTTATCACCGGGACAGTCTCACCTGTGCCCACCGCACGTTACCTTTTGGTACCCTGCTGGAGGTGATTAATCCGAAGAACAACAAGAAGGTGATCGTGAAGGTCACCGACAGGGGTCCCCGATACCGGAACAGGATCATCGACCTCTCCTATGCTGCCGCCAAAGAACTGGGTATTGTCAATCAGGGTATTGCTCAGGTAGAGATCAAGGAGTGGGTATTCAACCCCTATTATTTGCCCCTTCCGATCCCGTTCGATGCGTACGGTCTGTTTATCAATGTAAAAAGCGCGGCCGAGACGCTGAAGGATGTGCAAATCGACAAAAAAACGGTGCTGAAATAAATGGTTCACATTCATTCAGCACCGTTCTCTTTTACTTTTCGTTTTTACTTTTCGTTGGTGAAAGAATAGGGATAGTCCTCTTTCTTTGTCCCCCTACTCCTATTGGGTTCATCCGACATGGTGAAGTCGATCCTGGCCCCCTTCATCAGGTCGCTGTGCCTGAAATAGTTTTTGGAGGAAGCCTTCCCGTTGATCTCTATTTTACTGATGTAGCGGGTGTCTGCCTTGTTTCCGGGCGCATTGATCTCCACTTTTTTCCCATTATCAAGATGAAGGGTCATCTTCTCAAACAGGGGTGAGCCGATCACATACTCGTCGCTACCGGGACAAACCGGATAAAAGCCGAGTGCCGAGAAGACGTACCAGGCCGAGGTCTGTCCATTGTCCTCGTCTCCGCAGTAGCCGTCGGGTGTGGGCAGGTAGAGCTTGTCCATCACCTCGCGTGCCCAGTATTGCGCTTTCCAGGGCTCACCGGCATAGTTGTAGAGGTAGATCATGTGTTGAATAGGCTGGTTGCCGTGGGCATACTGTCCCATATTCATGATCTGCATCTCCCGTATCTCGTGAATCACGCCGCCGTAATAGCTGTCGTCGAATACCGGTGGCATCTTGAACACCGAATCGAGCATCTGCACGAACGATTTGTTGCCCCCCATCAGGTCGATCAGTCCCTGCGGATCGTGGAATACCGACCAGGTGTAGTGCCAGCTGTTTCCTTCGGTGAAGGCGTCACCCCACTTGGTGGGGCTGAAGGGCGACTGGAATGTGCCATCCTCGTTGCGTCCCCGCATGAGTTTGTGTTCCTTCGAATAGAGGTTGCGGTAGTTCTGGCTTCTTTTGGCAAAGAGGTCGATCTCCTTTTTGGGGCGCTTCAATTCTTTGGCCAGTTTGTAGATTGTCCAGTCGGCATAGGCATACTCCAGCGTACGTGCTGCATTCTCGTTGATGCCCACGTTGTAGGGCACATAACCCAGCTTGTTATAGTATTCGTGTCCGAGGCGTCCCGTGGAGCTCACTTTGGGATGCACATTTTCCGTGCCATGAAGCATGGCCTTGTAGAGTGTTTCTATGTCATAACCGCGCAGTCCTTTCAGATAGGCGTCGGCCACCACCGAAGCGGAGTTGTTGCCAATCATGATACCCCTGTGACCCGGGCTGGCCCATTCGGGCAGGAAGCCGCTCTCCTTATAGGTGTTCACCAGTCCCTCCTGAATCTCGCTGTTTACCGAAGGGTAGACCAGGTTCAGCAAAGGGAATAGCGCACGGAAGGTATCCCAGAAGCCGGTGTCGGTATACAGGTACCCGGGGAGCACTTGCCCGTTGTAGGGACTGTAATGCACGATTTTTCCAGAGGCATCCACCTCGTAGAACTTGCGAGGGAATAAGGTAGCGCGATAGAGTGTGGAGTAGAAAGTTCGTTGCTGGTCGAGGTTGCCCCCTTGCACTTCAATTTTGCCCAGTACGCTGTTCCAGGCGTCACGTCCCTCCTGTTTTACCTGTTCAAAATCCTTGCCTTCCACCTCCTTGAGGTTCTGCCATGCCTGTTCCGGGCTGATGAAGGAAGAAGCTACACGGGCGATCACCTTCTCTCCCTTTTGGGTAGCGAATCCGATGAATGCGCCGGCATGGTTTGCCTCCATTTTGGTGCCGTTCATGACAATCTTCTTGTCTTTCACCACATGTTGCTGCAGGAAAGGCTTGTCGAAGACCACCACGAAGTAGTTTTTAAAATTATCCGGCACGCCACCGCTGTTGCGAGTGGTGTATCCCACGATGGCCTGCTTTTCGGGGATGATCTCCACGGCAGAGCCTCTGTCGAAAGCATCCAGCAGCACGTAGGCCTTTTCGGTCTCGGGGAAGGTGAAGCGGAAGATGGCCGCCCGTGTGGTGGGCGTGATCTCCGTGGTCACATCATAATCGGCCAGGTAGGCGCTGTAATAGTAGGGTTTGGCCACTTCAGCCTTGTGGGAGTACCAGCTGGCTCTTTTCTCCTGGTCGAATTCCATTTGTCCCACCATGGGGAAGATGGAGAACTGACCATAGTCGTTCATCCAGGGGCTGGGCTGGTGCGTCTGCTTGAAGCCGTTCAGTTTGTTGTCGTTGTAGGCATACTGCCATCCGTCACCTATCTTGCGGGTCTGGGGTGTCCAGAAGTTCATTCCCCAGGGCACGGCCACGGCGGGATAGGTGTTTCCGTTGGAGAGGGCAAACTCCGACTGGGTCCCCATCAGTATGTTCACATAATCCACCGGCGCGTCGAACGACTTACCCTTCACTTCTGCTGTACCCAACAAGGCACACAGTGCCATTGCGGCAGCTTTCAAATATTTTTTTCTATTCATCAGATGCTGTTAACGAGGTTCATTTTACCTTTTGTCTCGAGTTCCACAATCAGTTCACCGAAGAGGGTGTTTACCCATGCGAACCATTTTCTGGTAAAGTTAGCCGGGTCATCCTTGTGAAACGACTCGTGCATGAAGCCAGTGTCGGCGTCGCTGTTGCGGAGCATGCGGAGGCAATGTTTTATTTCCTCGTCGCTGCTGCTAGTCTGTGCGCGCATGATGATGCTCATGGGCCATATCATGTCGTAGCCGATGTGCGGACCGCCGATGCCTTCTCCGGCTGTACCCTTGAAGAAGTAGGGATTGTCGGCGCTCAGCACCATCTTCCGTGTGTTCTGGTAGATGGGGTCGTTGCGGTCTATGGAATCGAGGTACGGCATAGCCAGCAAGCTGGGTACGTTGGCATCGTCCATGAAGTAAGCGTTTCCAAATCCGTCCACCTCAAAAGCATATACCTTTCCATATTTGGGGTGTTGCACGATGGCATACTTCTCAATGGCTTCCTGTACCTCTTTGGCCAGTGTGGATGCTACTGTAGCCAGTGCCGCATCTTTGGTCACTTTCTGGGCAATCTCTGCGATCTGCTTCAGTGAAGTCACCGCGAAGAGGTTTGAGGGCACCAGGAACTGGAAGGTGGTGGCGTCGTCGGAGGGGCGGAACGAAGAGACGATGAGTCCCACCGGATTCACCGGGTTTCCCCATCCGTCGTTATTCAGCGTGTCGAGCTGACGTTCTGTTTTCCGTTGAAATTTATAAGGTCCGTTACCCTCTTTGCGCTGTTGTTCCCTGAATGTTTCAATCACCCTGTTCATGGCTTTGGTCCAGTCGGCATCGAACACCTTGGTGTCGCCGGTCGTTTTCCAGTAGTTGTATGCCAGTCGAACAGGATACGCGAGCGAGTCGATCTCCCACTTGCGTTCGTGCAACATCGGAGTCATCTCCGTGCGGTCGCTCATCCATTCGTTGTCGGGTTTGGGATCATGGTTGAAGGCATTGGCATAGGGATCTATGAGGATGCACTTTGTCTGTCTGTTGATCACGCCGGCGATCATCTGTTTGAGCTGTTCGTCGTTCTTTGTCAGGGGCAGGTAGGGCCATACCTGAGCCGACGAGTCCCGGAGCCACATGGCATCGATGTCGCCCGTGATGACAAACGTGTCGGGTTTGCCGTTCAGCATGCTGAAGTTGACGGTGGTATCGAGTGTGTTGGGGAAGCAGTTTTCGAACATCCAAGCCAGTTTGGGATCTTTTATTTTGGCCTTCACCCTGGCAATGGTTTGTTCAACAGCAGCCGACTTGAAATGGCGATCGCCCGTGGCAGGTCTTTTGGAAACATAGTTTTCCTTTCCTGTTTTACCCATCACCGTGGAGGCTGCTCTTGAAGGGTTCAGAGCCAATGCGGTGAATCCAATTGCCGAAGTTCTGATAAAATTTCTACGTGTGGTCATACTATATATATTCAAAAAAAGGTGCAGTTTGTCTGCACCGGTGTTTATTGATCATCTTGCTGTGAAGCAAAGTCTATGGGGAGCTTTTTGCGGAATCCATCTTTGAAGCACATCAGCGTTTCCGTTCTCGAGAGTCCGAGAGGTTGTAGTTGCGAGTGGATGATCCGCAGCAGATCCTTGTTATTCTTTGCAAACACTTTAATCAGCAGGTCATACTGTCCCGTGGTGTAGTAGCATTCCACCACTTCGGGTATTTTCTGTAGTTCTTTCACTACCGTATCGAAGGTGGAGGGAGAGGTCAGGAATATGCCCACGAAGGCACATGTCTCATACCCGATCTTTTCCGGATCCACCACAAACTCCGATCCCTTTACGACACCAAGTGTGGTCATTTTCTGCACCCTTTGATGGATAGCAGCTCCCGAGACGTCACAAGCGCGTGCCACCTCCAGGAAAGGAACGCGTGCGTTTTCCACGATCATCCTGAGGATTTTCTCATCTAACTCGTCTAATTCGTGCTGAGCCATAGTTAACTTTTAATTTATTACTTATTTGGTATATTTTCAATCGATAAATGATCGTTTTGTACAAAAATAATACAAAAGATCGTTTTACGAGCACAGAATGGATGAATTACATTCTATTTTAACGAATTTAAAGTAAGCCATGCCGGGAGCGCGGTAGATGTTTTCAGTGCCTGTTCATCAATGAGAAAGGTACCCGAATGGAGTGGTCCAGTTTTTCTATAGTCGCCGTCCACCCCAAAACGGTAGTAGCAACAACGATAACGCTGAGAGAAGAAACCGAAATCATCGGCAGTCATTCTTTTCGGGAACTCCGAGACCCTTTTCTCTCCCAGAAGATCGGCAGTCAGCGCCCTGATGTGGCCTGTGATCTGCTCGTCGCTGATGACGGAGGGATAGCCCTGTGGCAAGTCCACCTCGCAACTGCATCCATATGCAGCGGCGGTGTCTGTGGCGATCTGTGGAATCAGCTGCAGCATCTTGTGCCGTTCCTCCTCCTGCATGCAGCGCAGGGAGCCTGCGAGGGTCACCACGCCGGGGATCACGTTGGTGGCGCCGTCGGCGATAAACTTCCCAAAGGAGAGCACCATGGGGTGAAAGGGATTAGCCCTGCGGCTGACCAGTTGTTGCATGGCCACGATGATCTGTGATGCCGCCAGCACGGTGTCGTTCAGTTCATGTGGCAGGGCACCGTGTCCGCCCTGTCCTTTTACCTTGATGTGTACCTCGTCGGCCGAGGCCATGATGGTTCCCGCGTGGAAGCCCACCATTCCTGCCGGGAGGTCGGTGTAGGCATGTTGTTTTACAACGAGATCGGGATTGTGTTCACTGAAGAGTCCATCCTTGAGCATCAAGTCGGCTCCACCGGGAGAACGTTCCTCGCCCGGTTGGAATACAAAGAGGGCTGTACCGGCAAAGCGGTCGCGCAGGTCGTTTACCATCTTCACGGCGCCCATCAGGGAAGCAGCCTGCGCATCGTGCCCGCAAGCATGCATCACGCCGTTGTTGACCGACTTGTAGGGGACCTCATTCTGTTCCGTTACCGGCAGTGCATCCATGTCGGCCACAAAGGCCATGCACTTTCCAGAGCCTTCCCTGGTTCCTTTTATTGTGGCGAGGATACCCTCTCCACCGATCCCTTTTTTAAAGGGAATCCCTTCCCGTTGGAGGTAGTCGGCAATGTAAGCCGCCGTCACCCTCTCCAGGTACGATAGCTCCGGATGCTGGTGCAGCCACTGGTAGTGTTGCACCACTTCCGAAAATATCGCATCCGTCTTCTGTTTGATCAGTTCTTTGAGTTCCATTGTCACTTCCGGTTCATCCTTCCCTACCCGCCTCATCTTTCCGAACCGGCGTTGTCAGCAGTAAAGCCGGTCGGTCTCCCGTGAGCGCTCAGTGCAATTTATGGATTACCAGGCCCGAGCGCAGCTTCGGCTCAAACCAGGTAGTTTTGGGAGGCATGATGTTGCCGGTGTCGGCAATGTCCATCAGCTGCTTCATCGACACCGGGTAGAGTGCGAGGGCCAGCGCCATCTCACCACTGTCGACCCGCTTTTTCAGTTCATCGAGGCCCCGTATACCACCTACAAAGTCGATCCGTTTGTCGCTACGCAGGTCTTTGATTCCCAGGATCTCGTCGAGCACCAGGTTGGAGGTGATGGTCACGTCGAGTTGTCCAATGGGGTCGTTGTCGTTGTAGGTGCCCGGCTTGGCGGTCACGCTGAACGAACGTCCATCGAGGTATACCGAAAAGTTGTGCAGACTACTGGGGCGTTGTATCTCCGTGCCGGTAGGTTCCACCGTGAAGTTCTTCTCCAGCTTTTGTATAAATTCAGTCGGTGTGAGACCGTTCAGGTCTTTCACCACGCGGTTGTAGTCGATGATGGTCAGCTGGCTGTCGGGGAAGCATACCGCCATGAAATAGTTGTACTCCTCCGTGCCGGTATGGTCTGGATTGTTTTTCACCTTCTCGGCACCCACCAGGGCAGCAGCTGCCGAGCGGTGATGGCCATCGGCGATGTACATGGCCGGCATGGCAGCAAAAAACTCCGTAATGCGTTGGATATCCTTCTCGTCCTGAATGAGCCAGAAGTGGTGACCCACGCCATCGACCGACACAAAATCATATTCCGGATGCTGTGCCGTTGTTTTAGTTACAATCTCATTGAGCTCCCTGTTATCGGGATAAGCAAAGAAGACCGGTTCTATGTTGGCGTCGTTCACCCGCACGTGCTTCATGCGGTCCTCCTCCTTGTCGCGGCGTGTGAGCTCATGCTTTTTAATTTTGCCGGTCATGTAGTCCTCCACCGAGGCACCCACCACCAGTCCGTACTGCGTCTTGCCGTTCATGGTCTGGGCATATACGTAATACATCTCCTGCTCATCCTGGAGCAACCATCC
>DHTF01000039.1:76232-76570 GCA_002411515.1 Proteiniphilum sp. UBA5267
AGGTGGAAGTTTTCGGCCGCCTTTGCATAGACATCCTCGTCGTGTTCATCTTTTCCCACCGGGAAATCGATCTCCGGCTTGATGATGTGATAGAGTGATTTCTCGTTTCCTTCTGCCTCTTTGCGAGCCTCTTCCGAATTCAGCACATCATAGGGGCGTGAAGCCACCTCTTTGACCAGCGCTTTGGGTGGGCGTACCCCCCGAAAAGGTTTTACCTTCATACAAATATTCAATTTTTCGTGAATTTACTCAACCGATTATTTCATACAAATATAGCCATTTTTATCCAAAATAACAGGATATCCGAAAGGAGATTTGATAAAAAACAGCTACATTTG
>DHTF01000039.1:76798-78654 GCA_002411515.1 Proteiniphilum sp. UBA5267
GACCCTATGATACAAATTCACGAGACTTCTATTATTGCCGCCGCCGAAAAGGGGATGGACGAATTTCTGAAAGTATTCACCGATGCCTATCTGGAGGTACTCGGTGGCGACATCACCACAGAGAATATGGACCAGCTCAATGGCTATCAGCACACGCTGCTGGCCTATCGTTTTTTCTCGGAGGAGGTGAACGAGGGTGGCTTTGTGCAGCTGATCCAGAATGGCTATGGAGGGTATATCTTCGACAACCCCACCGCCAAGGCGTTGAAGATGATGGGTGCCAAGGGCATTTCGAAGATCCTCTACAAGGCCAAGGAGATTTACGATGCCCACCGTGCCGAGCTGGAGCGGGAGACCACGGAAGAGGAGTTCACCGCCATGTATGTCGATTTTGAAGAGTTCGACGAGCTGGAGGAGAAGTTCTTTTTCATCGAGGAGGAGGAAACAACCCTCATTGCCCAGTATGTAGATGAGAACCTCGAAGACTTTGCGGGGCCCCCATTGATCGAAATCATCAAAACAACAACGTAAACGTTACGAAAAACATCTACTCAGACAGAAGACCCGCCGTTGCCGGACAGTTTTATCCAGTGAACGCGGATATGTTGCAGAAAGAGGTAGTCAGTTACTTCCGGGAAGCCGTTAAAAAAAAGCACGACAACGTAAGGGCAATTATCTGCCCTCATGCAGGGTATATTTTTTCGGGGAAGGTTGCTGCTTCGGGGTACCGCCAGATCGACAAGCATTCGCAATACAAGCTAGTGTTTATACTGGCCTCGTCGCATCACAGTTATTTCAACGGCGCATCGGTATATTGCCACGGCGATTACCTGATGCCGTATGGAGCAGAGAAGGTGGACAGGGAAGTCGGGAAAAAGCTTGTGGAGGAACACCCCGGACTTTTCACGGACGACCCCAACCCCCACATGAAAGAACACTCCATCGAAGTACAGCTTCCTTTTTTGCATTACACACTGAAGAACCCGTATGCCATTGTCCCCATCATCCTTGGCACGTCCGATGTCAGCACCTGCCAACGCCTTGCACAGGCGCTAAAACCTTTTCTCACAAAAGACAATTTGTTTGTCGTCAGCACCGATTTTTCGCATTACCCCGATTACAACAGCGCAATCTCGGTCGATGCTGCCACGGAGCAAGCCATCCTGAAGAATGATCCGCAAAAACTTATCGAGACATTGTTCGAAAATAAGCAGAAACAAATCGACAACCTGGTCACCAGCTTGTGTGGGTGGACGTCGGTGCTCACGCTGCTGCACATGACCGGCAACAACCCGCGTTATGCGTACCACGGAGTGGATTACCGCAATTCGGGCGACGAGAAAACGTATGGCGACCGGCATGAGGTGGTCGGGTATTGGGCCATCGCAGTGACGGAGAACACCGCTTCAGCAAAGAAAGAATTTTCGCTCACGGAGGAAGACAAAACTGCGCTGCTCGGAGAAGCGCGCAGCACCCTTGAAAAGCATTTTAAGAGAAGGGAAGCTTCCTCACCCGGTTTAAGCGGCTGTTCCGATGCGGTGAATGCACCTTGCGGTGCTTTTGTCACCCTTCACAACCGGGGGAAACTCCGCGGATGCATCGGAATGGTATCTACCCACGAACCGTTGTTGAAGACAGTGCACGACATGGCCCTATCAGCTGCGAAGAGCGACTACCGGTTTTCGCCCGTAACTGCGGAAGAGTTGGACGAGATTGAGATTGAGATTTCCGTCTTGTCGCCGATGACAAAAATCAAGGATGTTTCGGAAATCGAGCTGGGCAAGCACGGCATATACATTGTACAGGGCCGCTCAAGCGGTATTTTTCTCCCCCAGGTAGCCGAAGAAACAGGTTGG
>DHTF01000039.1:78882-79575 GCA_002411515.1 Proteiniphilum sp. UBA5267
TGGGACGGCTGGAAGCGCGCCACCGTGTACACCTTCACCGCGACTGTTTTTGGGGAGAAAGAGAACAAGGCATAACCTCGGGGTATCGCGACCTCACTGCCAGACGCCGGCAATTGCCTCGCCGCAAATATGGCATTTCCCTGCCGCCAGTCTGTTTGATGTCACATCGAACCCCTGCCGTTCCACCAGCAAGGTGTGGCAATGAGGGCAAAACGTATTTTCACCCTGGAGATGCGGCAAGTTACCAATATACACGTATTTTATTCCCGCCCGTTCCGCGATCTCCTTTGCCTGTAGCAACGACCGTTCGGGAGTAGCAGGCCTATCGGTCAGCCGGTAAGTGGGAAAGAAGCGACTAAAATGCAGTGGCGTATCAGAAAAGTTGTTTTCCACCAGCCACGCACACATTTTTTCCATCATTTCCGTGCCATCGTTGTAGCCGGGGATCAACAAGCTGGTGATCTCGAGCCAGATATTTTTCTCCTTCAGTGTTTTGAGGGTTTCCAGCACCGGATGCAGGCCTCCCGAAGTCAACTGCTTATACGATTCGTTGTCGAAGCATTTTAAGTCGATGTTGGCAGCGTCGAGATGAGGGCAAAGGTCCAGCAACGGTTCCCGGTTAATGTAACCGTTTGAGACCATGACCGTCTTCACCTTATTCTTGTGAGCCAGCACCGCAATGTCGTACATATA
>DHTF01000039.1:79694-81122 GCA_002411515.1 Proteiniphilum sp. UBA5267
CCGTTTGAGACCATGACCGTCTTCACCTTATTCTTGTGAGCCAGCACCGCAATGTCGTACATATACTCGTAAAACACCGTCGGTTCCGTGTAGGTAAAAGCAATAAGCCTGGTATGGTACGCCAGCGCCTTATCGATTATTTCCTGCGGACTGAACCGGTAATGCGGCAACTCTTCCGGTGATGCCTGCGATATTTCCCAGTTCTGGCAATTGGCACACCGGAAGTTACACCCTGCGGTAGCCAGCGACAAGATATTTTCGCCCGGGTAGAAGTGGAAAAGCGGTTTTTTCTCAATCGGGTCCATGCTTACCGAGCACGGATTGCCGTAGGCCATGGTATACAGTATCCCGTTCAGGTTCTTTCTTGCATGGCACACCCCCGTTTCGTTCTCCTTCAACAGGCACACGTGCGGACAAAGAAGACAACGGACAGCACCATCCGCCTTCTGTTCCTGATAACGCGCTGGCATGTACACATCTGCAGAATCCGTCTTTTTCATAGCTCCCATTTTTACTACCCTTCGGAACCATCCGCATAGGAGTTCAAATTTACATAATTATTTCATGGCTTATTGTTATTCTACTCTTTGATTTCCATCTTTAGTAACCAGTGATAAACATTTTGATTTGATTCAGTAACAATATATGCCTGAACAAATTCCCATCCCAGGGTACCCATGAAATTCATCGCATCAACCATAGAGTTGAAGTTAACTGGTTTCCCGTTTTCATCCTTGTAGCGTCTATCCGGCGCCCAGAAACTAACGGACTGTCCGAAATCAATATCAACGTTAATTTTTGTGCTCAGAAACTTCGCTTGGCCCAGTAATTCGCAATAGATGAATTTTTTGTGTTCAATAAATTGTGGACTGTTCTCTTCTTGTATTACCTGATCATTATTCTCCTGTGCAAACGCTGTTGTGCACACAAAACCCAACATCAAAACAATTAAAATTTTTCTCATATCAATTAATTTAAACATTAAATCTCCATATTTTCCCTGTCTTGTCATCTTGAACCATGATCCTGCCACCTTTACCATTGTATTTGTTGGCATAATAAATGGCATTGAGTCTCAATCTAGAAATACTGTTCGCGTGAATATATCCTATTGGATTATTATTCCCCATGTTGAAGACGTAAGCATTGTATTTGTAATCCATGATATCCAAATATTTAGAGAGTCCAAATATCAGCATAACTTTTTAGGTGACAAAGAAATAAAGTTTATTCCTAAGGAATTGATAGAAATTGAGTAATACGTGAATGCTCAATTAATCTCATTTCATAATGAAAATAAGTTTCGACTTATAGTCAACTAGTACCAAGAGAATCGGATTTTTACGAGAATTCGTTAATGATGTAATTTACATGCCGTGAATATAAAAAAGCGACCCAAAGGCCGCTTTAAATGTTTTCACAACGGAA
>DHTF01000039.1:81280-86679 GCA_002411515.1 Proteiniphilum sp. UBA5267
ATCCTTATTGTGAATTGCTTTCATTTGCAAAGATATGAAATATTTTTACAGAAAACACTACTTTATGTTAAATTTTCATATCTTTGATTTTTACAATAAGTTGGATTATAATAAACTTAAATACTATGAGCAAAACAATTTTGGGTCTTGACCTTGGAACAAGTTCTATCGGATGGGCGTTGGTAAAAGAATCAGACGAAGCTGATTACAATTCTGAAATCGTAAAACTAGGGGTACGTGTAATACAATACGATAATTTTAATGTCGTGGAACGGGCAAGTGGTAAAGTTAAAGATTCGAGGGATCCAGTGCAAGATTTTATAGCTGGTAAAGGTTTATCACCAAATGCTAAAAGGACAAAAGATCGTGGTGCCCGCAGAAACTTACAACGGTTTAAATTACGACGTAAAAATCTAATTAGAATATTAATAGAAAATGGAATTATTAATGAAAATACTCCTCTGACAGAAATTGGGAAAAACACAACACATCAAACCTTATGGTTACGTACACAAGCAGCACACAATAAAATTAAAATAGAAGATCTCGCAAGAGTTTTGCTTTCAATAAACAAAAAGAGAGGTTATAAAAGTAGTCGCAAGTCAAAAGGCGAAGAAGAAGGATTAGCTGTTGATGGTATGTCTATTGCAAAAATATTATATGATCAAAAACTAACACCGGGTGAATATGTTTTTCAACTACTGTCAGAAGGGAGACATTTTATCCCTGACTTCTATCGTTCCGATCTTCGAAATGAAAAGATAAAAATCTGGGATAAGCAGTCCAAATTTTATCCTGATCAATTAACAAATGATCTTTATCGTGCATTAGAAGACAAAAATAAAGGTACAACCTGGAAGATTCTTGAAGGTCCCTGGAGTTTAAAGGGGCTAAAACAAACGGGAACGAGAGATGAACAAAGATTGGAGAGGTACAAGTGGAGAAAACAATCATTATCAGAACAGATCGATTTAGAGAAGTTGGTAATCGTATTGCAAGAAATAAACGGGGAACTTTCTAATTCAAGCGGTTATCTTGGAGCAATATCCGATAGGAGTAAAGAGCTTTATTTCAATAAAATAACTGTAGGTGAATTTCTATACAATCAAATCAAAAAAAATCCACATATTTCCCTAAAAAAACAAGTCTTTTATCGCCAGGATTATTTGGATGAGTTTGAGTGTATCTGGGAAACGCAAGCAAAATATTACCCCAAAATTCTAACCCCAAAATTAAAAGAAGAAATTCGTGACGTGATAATTTTTTATCAGCGTAAATTAAAATCACAAAAAGGGCTTATTAGTTTCTGCCCGTTCGAAAGTCGGCACGTTGAGTATATTGAATCAACTACCGGAAAAACAAAAACCAGAATAATTGGCCAGCGTGTAGCGCCAAAATCCTCTCCTGTTTTTCAAGAATTTAAAATTTGGCAAAATTTAAATAATGTCGTTTTCATACATGAGATGAGTGGTGAAATTATTGATCTAAAAAGGTTAGATGATGCTGCACGCAGTGATATTTTTGTAGAATTAAATACGAGGGGGAATCTAACTCCAAAAGACATTATTCAAATTATATCAAGACATCTATATATTAATAAAATATCGGATTGGAAATGTAATTTTGAAAAAATTGAAGGGAATAGTACCAATAAAGCACTTTTTGACATCTATCAACAAATAGCACAAGCTGAAGGATATGGGTTCGATTGGGCAAAAAAAACAGCTACCGAGATAAGAGAAGAACTGACATCAATTTTTCCACTTGTAGGAATAAACAAAGACATATTAAGTTTTGATATTAATTTGGAGTCCAAAGATTTTGAAAGGCAACCCTGTTATCAATTATGGCATCTGTTATATTCCGCAGAAGACGAGAGCAAATCATCTGAAGAAGATCGCATTACCTATGGAAATAATGATACTAAATTGCGAAAAAAGCTCCATGAAAAATTCGGATTTAAACCGGAATATGCCATAAAGCTATCGAATATACCTCTGCAACAGGACTATGGAAATCTATCAACGAGAGCAATGCGTAAAATTATTCCATACTTGCAGGCGGGGCATCCTTATGCTAAGGGTAGCGATAACGATACTGAAGTGGGTGCATGTGAGTTGGCTGGATACAACCATTCAAAAAGCGTGACTGCAGAAGAATTGATGAACAAAATTCTGAAAGAAAAATTGGATATTCTTCCAAAAAACAGTTTACGCAATCCTGTAGTTGAAAAAATTCTAAATCAGATGGTTAATTTAGTAAATCAAATTATCGATGAATACGGTAAGCCTGACGAAGTAAGAATAGAGTTGGCTCGAGAACTAAAAAAGACTTCGGAAGAGCGTGAGAAAATGAGTAGGGAAATCATGGATGCAACCAAACGCAACGATGATATAAAGAAGTTAATAATAAAAGAGTTTCAAATACCAAATCCAACAAAAAACGATATCGTACGATACAGGTTATGGGATGAGCTAAAGGATAGAGGCTATAAAACAATATTTACAGATAAGTACATACCGAAAGAAAAATTATTTTCAAAAGAGATAGATATTGAACATATAGTACCACAGGCACTCTTATTTGATGATTCCTTCTCTAATAAGACACTTGCTTTTAAGAGTGAGAATTTACAGAAAAACAATCGCACCGCCTATGATTTTATCTATCAGGACTATAATTCGAATAAAACTACTTACGAACAGAACGTGGAAGCATGGTATAATAATGGAAAGGGATCTATTTCAAAAGCAAAAAGAAATAAACTTCTAATGCCTTATAAAGATATCCCTGAAGGTTTCATCGAACGAGACCTACGTAATACACAATACATCTCAAAAAAGGCTCGCCACATGTTATTGGAAGTATTCAGGACTGTCGTACCTACTACCGGGAGTATCACTGATAGACTAAGAGAGGACTGGGGATTGGTAAACATGATGAAAGAGTTGAACTTACCTAAATACAGGGCTTTGGGATTGACTGAGTTTGAGGATCGTTTTGATATAGGATTAGAAAAACCAAAGAAAGTTGAAGTAATAACAGATTGGACAAAACGCAATGATCACCGGCATCACGCAATGGATGCATTAACTGTGGCTTTTACCACACATAATCATATCCAATATATAAACAATCTAAACGCACGAAGGGATACTAATCACAAACAACATTATGCCATTTGTGCTATTGAAAACGTGATCACTCAAAAAAGAAATGGTTCACGCATCTTTAAAGAGCCCATCCCAAATTTCAGAAATGTCGCAAAGGAAGCAATTGAATCAATACTTGTTTCATACAAAGCGAAAAATAAAGTTGTGACAAATAACATAAATAAAACAAAATTATCAGGCAAACTACGATATAAAAAATCCTTACAAACAACTCCACGAGGGCAGCTACATAAAGAGACTGTTTATGGTAAATCACTTCGTCCAGTTGCTAAACCAATAAAGCTTAATAACCGTTTTAGTCAGGAAATGGCTCAGTTAATTATTGATAGTAAAGAGAGGGAAGCCGTTCTTCAACATATGTCGAAATATGAAAATAATAGTAATATAGCTTTTGCCTTAAAAACACTAAAAAATGATCCCATTCTACTAAATAATGAACAATTAAATGAGGTCGGGTGCTTTGAAGTAATTTTCACAATCCGAAAACCGATTACTTCAGATTTGCAACTGGACAAGGTTATTGATAATGGAATCAGAACAGTACTTGAAGAGAGATTGAATAAGTTTAATGGCAATTCCAAAGAAGCATTTTCAAATTTAGAAGAGAATCCAATCTGGCTTAATAAAGAAAAGGGTATTGCTATTAAAAATGTTACAATCAGCGGCGTTAGTAATGCCGTACCACTTCATTTTAGAAGAGATCACTTGGGCAAAGAGATCCTGGGTAATACAGGAGAAAGGGCTGATTCGGATTATGTACAGACCAGAAATAATCACCATGTTGCTATTTACAAAGATACAGATGGTAATTTGCAGGAGTCTGTTGTATCCTTTTATGAAGCGGTTGAGCGGGCCAATCAAGGCTTGCCCATAATAGACAAAGCTTTAAACAGGCATTTGGGTTGGGAATTTCAATTCACTATGAAACAGAATGAAATGTTTGTTTTTCCTGCTTCTGATTTTGATCCTTCTGAGATAGATTTGACTGATCCTGAAAATGCAATATTAATAAGTAAGAATCTTTTTAGGGTTCAGAAGCTTAGCACTAATTACTATACGTTTCGACATCATCTTGAAACAAGTGTGACAAATGATTTAGATTTTACATACAGAAGGATTAGAACTCCTAATGGGCTTAAGGGTATAATTAAAGTACGAGTTAATCATATTGGAAAAATCGTATGTATTGGCGAATATTAATATTGAATATACATGATCAAGAAAACTTTATATTTCGGCAATCCTGCATACCTTAGTTTACGAAACGAACAATTGGTTATAAAGCTGCCCGAAGTGGAAATAAACGGCTCAATACCGGAGGAGTTGAAAAAACCTTCACAAAAAACAATTCCAATTGAAGATATTGGGATTGTAATTCTTGATAATAATCGTATAACAATTACGCAGGGGTTGATCGAATCATTATTAGAGAATAACACAGCATTAATTACATGTGACAGCTCACGTATGCCTCTAGGATTAATGCTGCCACTATCAGGAAACAAAACTCAAACAGAACGATTCAAGGATCAGATTAATGCTTCACTTCCTCTAAAAAAGCAACTCTGGCAACAAACTGTTCAGGCAAAAATACGAAACCAGGCCTATTTATTATCAAATAAAAACAATTCTATTATTGACAACATGAAAGTTTGGGCCAATGATGTGAAAAGTGGTGACCCGGACAACTATGAAGCAAGAGCAGCTGTTTACTATTGGGCTAATCTGTTTAACGAAATAGAAGGTTTTTCTCGTCATCGCGAAGGAATTCCACCGAACAACTTACTTAATTACGGATATGCGATTTTACGAGCTGTAGTTGCCCGATCATTGGTGGCAAGTGGTCTATTACCAACATTTGGCATTCATCATCGTAATAAATACAATGCTTACTGTCTTGCTGATGATATTATGGAGCCTTATCGTCCCTTTGTGGATAAAATGGTTTGCGACATCGTTGCAGAGAAAAGAAATATTGATGAATTAAGTCAGGATATAAAATTCAAGCTTCTCAATATTCCGGTTCTCGATGTTGTTATTGATGATCAGAGAAGCCCTTTAATGGTGGCTGTGGGACAAACATCCGCATCACTTTATAAGTGTTATGAGGGGAGCCTTCGAAGAGTAAAGTATCCCTCTTTCGAGTAGTTTGGTTATGGAACGGTTTAGTGAATATAGAATTATGTGGATTTTAGTTTTTTTTGATTTACCTACTGAAACAAAAAA
>DHTF01000039.1:86813-87259 GCA_002411515.1 Proteiniphilum sp. UBA5267
ATGTGGATTTTGGTTTTTTTTGACTTGCCAACTGATACGAAGAAGGATACAAAAAATTACAATATCTTCCGTAAGAAACTTATTCAGGATGGATTTACCATGTTCCAATTTTCAATTTACCTAAGACATTGTGCCAGTAGAGAGAATGCTGAAGTACACATAAAACGAGTAAAGAGTTTTTTACCTCCAACCGGACAGGTAGGGATTTTGTGTGTTACAGATAAACAATTCGGAAAAATGGAACTGTTTATAGGAAAGAAAGAGACAGAAGTTCAAACCCCATACCAACAACTTGAGCTTTTTTAGAATCTATACTAGAAAAAAAATCCTGCCCTCCGACAGGATTTTTCTGTTTGTAACAACAACAAATTTTAATTGTAATTTCAGCACTAACCTCCTGATAATCTAACAAAAACTAACATCCAGTTGTTACTGATACCAAAGGT
>DHTF01000114.1:0-23372 GCA_002411515.1 Proteiniphilum sp. UBA5267
GTCAACCCGCTCATTGTATACGTGTTCGCCGGTGTGCTCGCCAAGCTGGTTAGCAACATCCATTTTGTCTGGCAAGGAGAAACCATCACGGTGAAATCATTTGCATACAGCGTACTGATCCAGCCTTGGGCAGGAAACTATTTCGGGTCGCTGCTTTATGCACTGCTTTTCGTTACCGTCTGCTGGCTGTTTGGCTATATACTGTACAAAAAGAATATTTATATCAAACTATAGATATACGAACTTTCGATTGACGATGCTCATTCAAAATTCAATAAAATAGGTGACCTTACATGTTTTGAGTGGAGTACCCTTTGATGAAACAGGCTTGATCTGGCTGTATGAGCGAAATGAGTTTTTATCAGAGTATACACAGTAAAAAGTGAGCAATTTATATGGGTGATCCGGAATCAAAAAGAACAATGCTGATTGCCGATAGCGGTGCTACCAAAACAGATTGGTGTCTGGTACACCAGGAGAAAATCCTACAAAGGTTTTCGGGGAAAGGCATTAGTCCTGTTTATCAGAGTGAGGAAGAAATAGCACAAGAGATACAGGAACATGTTTTCCCTTTGCTGAAAAATTCCGCTGTTGGAGCAATTTATTTCTACGGTACTGGATGCATCCCCGAGAAAATCCCCATTGTGAAAAATGCCATTCAACAATCGTTTCCCATCCATGCAATACATGTGTACAGCGACCTAATGGCAGCTGCACACAGCTTATGCGGGCATGAGGCTGGCATTGCCTGCATCCTTGGCACAGGAAGCAACTCCTGTGAATGGGATGGGGAAAAGATCCGAAAACAGATATCACCCCTCGGCTTTATCCTTGGAGACGAGGGGAGTGGTGCCGCACTGGGAAAACAACTGGTGGCCGATGCACTCAAAAATCAACTTACCCCGGGACTTAAAGAAATGCTTTTGGAGGAGTATCAACTAACAGCGGCACTGATTATTGAAAAAGTGTACCGACAGCCGTTTCCAAGCCGTTTCCTTGCAAGCCTCTCCCCATTTCTACACCGCCACATCACAGATGTCACACTGCACCGGATTGTCACCCAATCATTCACTGCCTTCTTCGAAAGAAACGTCATGCAATACGATTACCACAACCAAGAGGTTCATTTTGTTGGTTCCATCGCGTGGCATTACGCAGACTCGCTGCGGGAAGTAGCAGCGGAAAAGGGAATCAGCATCGGGCAAATCACACAATCGCCCATGGAGGGGCTTGTTCGCTACCATCAAGCCCCGAAACTTTAAAACATTGAAACATTGAATTCCAACATATGACATTCATCAAAATAACAGAACAAGCATCTCTCTATGATAATCTGGAACGGAAATCCGTCGCTGAGATTCTGACAGAAATCAACAATGAGGACCGGAAAGTGGCGTTGGCAGTAGAGAAAACCATTCCCGAGATGGAGAAGCTGGTGACCGGCATCGTAGAGAGAATGATGCGCGGAGGTCGGCTTTTTTACGTGGGTGCAGGCACAAGCGGCAGGCTGGGTGTGCTCGACGCATCGGAAGTTCCTCCCACCTTTGGTATGCCCGGCACCTATGTGATCGGCCTGATTGCCGGGGGCGACAGGGCCTTACGCAACCCGGTAGAGGCTGCGGAGGATGACTTGGAAAAGGGATGGGAAGAACTACTGACATACAAGATCAACGATAATGACGTGCTGGTCGGTATTGCCGCCTCGGGCACCACGCCCTACGTAATCGGCGCATTGCGACATGCTCGGGAAAAAGGCATTCTCACAGCAGCCATCAGCTGCAACCCAAACTCGCCGATTGCAGCAGAGGCTGAGATAAAGATCGAACCAATAGTCGGCCCCGAATATGTCACCGGCAGCACCCGCATGAAATCGGGTACGGCACAAAAGCTGGTGCTCAACATGATCACCACCACCACCATGATCAGGCTTGGTAGAGTAAAAGGGAACCGCATGGTGAACATGCAACTCACCAACCAAAAGCTGGTAGATAGAGGTACGCGGATGATTGTGGACGAACTTTCACTTAATTACGAGCAAGCAAAGAACTTGCTGCTCCTCCACGGGTCGGTAAAAAAAGCCATCGATAGTTATAAGAACGCACAATAAAACAGAGGAATGGCTATTATTATACATACTGACAACCCAGATCTCCTACTGGATAAGATCTACGAGGCAATAGACACCCGAAAAGCTGATAAATGGGTACGCACCGTCGATGGGCGCCTCACATATGGCACGCTCCTGTGGAAAAACGAAGCATTTTTCAAACCACAGATATGGATAGATGAGAATCAATTGCGTTTCGGACTGATAAAAAGGAAGGACAGAAAACATATCACATCCCGATTGTACACGGTTTTTCATAGCAAACTGATTGAAATGCTTTTGACATATTTTGACGGTTATTTCAGGAACGTCACTGCCACAGCAGCAAAGGCTGAGCCAGATGCTTTCTGATTGGTCATAAAATAAATGCAGGTAATCAATTTCAAGGTAATTCAACGCAATGAAAATAAGAACACATGAGAAAACTTACCATAATACTATTTCTCGTCGGTGTAGCATTCGCAACAGCTGCGCAGGACAATCAATACAAAACTGAGACAGACATACCCTATTACCAGGAGGATGTACGCCAAAAAGATCCAACCATTCACGAACGTTGCCGACTCGACATCTATTATCCGGTCAATAAAAAAGAGTTTGCCACGGTTATATGGTTTCATGGCGGGGGACTCACCGGCGGAAAAAAGGAGCTACCCGAAGCACTGAAGAACAAAGATATCTGCGTGGTGGGTGTCAACTACCGCCTCTCACCCCAAGTACAGGCTCCTGCTTACATTGAGGATGCCGCAGCGGCAGTTGCCTGGGTTTTCGCACACATCGGGGATTATGGAGGCGATAGCGCAAAAATCTTTGTTTCGGGCCATTCTGCCGGAGGATACCTGACCATGATGATCGGACTGGATAAACAGTATCTCGCGGCACACCACATTGATGCCAATCACATCGCGGGGCTGATTCCCCTGAGCGGACAGACCATCACCCACTTCAACATCCGTGCAGGATATGGGATGAAAGATACACAGCCGCTGGTGGACAGGTATGCACCGCTCTATCATGTGCGTGCCGATGCACCTCCCCTGCTGCTGATTACGGGCGACCGCGAGTTGGAGATGTTGGGCCGTTACGAGGAAAATGCCTACCTTGCCCGCATGATGAAGGTGGCCGGACACAAACAGACCAGGCTCCTGGAAATACAAGGCTACAACCACGGCATGACCTATCCCGCCTTCCCCCTGGTACTGGAGGAGATACAACGGATTGTCCAGAAGAATGTAAAACAGTAACTGGTTTTCATTTGTTTACCCTGTTTATTTTGGCTATCTTTGCGAGTCAAAATGAAACGAAATGCTATCAAACGTCTATAAAAAAGAAGTTGAAGAGCTTTACGCCACCCCCATATTACAGCAAACTGCATTCTGGTCGGCCGTAAAAAAGAGACTGGGAACAAATTCAATCGCCGTCAATTTTAATTCCAGAAAGTCCACACTCTACGGAGTAACCAACGACCGCTCATCGCTCTCTTCTGATGTACTGATTGTGTTGCAGCAGATCAACAGGCACCATTCTGTGGCATATGTACCCTACGGGCCCGAGTTGGAACCCGCCGATGAGTTTCAAGGCCTGTTTCTGGAGGAGCTTTCCGAATCATTACGGTCGTACCTCCCGAAGAGTTGTATCCTGATCCGCTACGATCTTTGTTGGAAATCGTGGTGGGCCAAGGATAAAGACCACTTCGATGAACATGGCATCTGGAAAGGTGAGCCCGACAGTCCCGCACAGGAGTTCCGTTTTAACTTCAATACCCAGAACTGGAATTTCAAGAAAGCCTTTTCCAATATTCTACCTGCGAATACGATCTATCTGAATTTAACATACGATGCCGACACCCTGCTCAAAAAAATGAAGCCCAAGACACGCTACAACATCGGATTAGCGCGTCGCAAAGGGGTAATGATAAGAGCAATGGGATTAGAAGGTATCCATATCTGGTATGCGCTCTACAAGGAAACAGCCGCCCGCAACCACATATTGCTCAACGACATGAAGTACTTCCAGGCCGTACTCACCGCTCGCGCAGACGATACACGTTCCCCGGCCGAGGTGAGCCTGCTTGTAGCCGAGAAGGAGGATAAACCATTGGCAGCTATGTTCCTGGTGATCACAAAAAACAGAGGGTCCTACCTTTACGGTGCATCCTCCTCTACTGAACGGAATCTGATGGCCACCTATGCGCTGCAGTGGGAAGCAATATGCAGGTCGAAAACTGCCGGCTGCACCGAGTATGACATGTTCGGTATTTCACCTTCACCCGACCCACAACACCCTTTGTATGGATTATACAAGTTCAAATCGGGTTTCGGTGGTGAGATATATCACAGCCTCGGCTGTTGGGATTATCCGTTGGACAACAAACTGTACACCTTGTTCCGTGCCTCGGAACTAAACAGCCAAGGATATCATATCGGTTAATAAACAAAAATATGCACATAGAGAGATTGACCCATATCGATGAACACATTGTGGATGCTTTTAGGAGACTCATGCCCCAGCTGACCAGCAGAAGGATTGATTCTTCATTGGCAACACTGGAAAAAGTCATTAGTTCAGAAGAAACCCACCTTTTTGTTGCGATAGAAGAAGAGGAAATAATTGGCACTCTCACGCTGCTATTCTACCAGATTCCCTCGGGTCGGAAAGCTTGGATCGAAGATGTGATTGTGGAGCAACAAGCCCGGGGCAAAGGGGTGGGCACAGCATTGATGTGGCATGCCATGCAGACTGCTCGCAGCCAAGCGGCCGAAAAGGTTGATCTTACCTCACACCCTGACCGAAAGGCTGCCAACAAGCTGTATCAAAAAATGGGATTCAGGTTGCGGGAGTCAAACGTCTACCGCTATGAATTTGCTCACGATGACTAAAACAACTCGACCCGATCATTTTTACGGAATCTTATAGACGATGCTGTTGATATTCATGCCCGCACCCACAGAAGCCAGCACGATATGATCGCCACGCTTCAGGTTGTGTCCGTCCATTTCATTGCGGGTAATCATATCCAATAAAGTGGGCACGGTAGCCACTGAAGAATTACCCAGTCGGGAGATAGTCATGGGCATGATGCTTTCAGGTACCTCCTTCAGGTCGTAAAGCTTGAACAATCGTTGCAGGATGGCATCGTCCATCTTTCCATTGGCCTGGTGAATCAATACCTTGTTGATCTGACTGACGTGCAGTTGCAGCTTGTCGAGACTGGCTTTGATGGTCTTGGGCACATTTTCCAGCGCATACTGGTAAAGCTTACGACCATTCATTTTTAGGTAATAATCCTTTTTCTCTGCCAAAGCCGGATTGTAGGAGTATCCCATGTGCAGCATATTCACATAATCCAAGGCATCACTGCGAGAATTATGCCCAATGATACCCACTGGTTGATCACTTTCACATGCCTCTATGATGGCTGCTCCGGCACCATCGGCATAAATCATGCTGTCGCGATCGTGCGGATCGGCCACACGTGACAGCACATCGGCACCTACCACCAGGATCTTCTTGGCATCCCCGGATCGAATATAGTAATCGGCTTGAATCACAGCCTGTATCCAACCGGGACAACCATACAACACATCGTAAGCCACGGTAGCAGGATTGGCGATGCCAAGCTTCTGCTTCAGGCGCGAAGCCAATGTCGGCAGCACATCCATGCGGATGTTATTGACTTTAGTCTCACCGAAATTGTGTGCAAAAATAATATAATCAAGCTCTTCACCATTCACGCCAGCAGCCTCCAAGGCTCGCTGTGCAGCTATCAATGCCAGGTCGGAAGTCACCTGGTCTTCCGCAGCATAACGCCGTTCAGCAATGGTGGTGATCTCCTCAAATTTACGGGTTATCTCCTCGTTGGGAGTGGTTATTTTTTCTCCTGTAGCGTCGTAAAAAGTGTAATCGCGAAAGTAATCATTACCGATTTGTATGGAAGGTACATAATGACCCGTTCCGGTGAATACGCTATATATTTTTCTCATTTTTTTTCTAATTATGATTGCAAATTATCTGCTATTTCCTCGTCCTTGATTTTCCTTTTTCAACCTTTTATGCAGCAAAGATATAAAATAATATTTAAACAAACGTTCTTCGCACTACACACAATTTAACCCTTCCGAAACCAATGACATAATGAAAGGATCCATACTTAGAGAGAAATATATTCGTTGGGAATATCTTCAAACAGTTGCAGATCGAAATAACTGGCAACGGCAGTAACATGATCGAATATGTCGGAGGTGCACTCACTGTTTTCCTTATTTAATGGAGGAAATGATATGACATCTTTTGGTTATTACAACAGCAAAAATAAACTTTTTACCCCTTTATCCAAAACCAGTTTTTTTTAAACCCATTTCTCCAATGATTCGCAGATTCATTGTATATTTGTGAGAAATCTGCATTTTGAAACGGAAGATGAAAACCGTTGAATTGTATGGGTCACAAAAAAACGGCTGCCGAATAGTATGGTTGCAAACATGTGACAGACAGAACTTAAATGGATTATTTGTTTAAATTATAAATGTATATGGGAAAAGTACTGATCATTGGTGCCGGAGGTGTAGGCACAGTTGTCGCACACAAGGTAGCGCAGAATCACCTAATATTCAGCGATATCATGTTGGCAAGCCGCACTAAAAGCAAATGCGATGCCATTGCCCGCGACGTGAAGCGCCGAACTGGCGTGGAGATCAAAACGGAACAAGTGGATGCCGATAATGTACCCGAACTGGTGTCGCTCTTCCAGGAGTTCAAACCCGAACTGGTCATCAACGTGGCACTGCCCTATCAGGATCTCACCATCATGGATGCCTGCCTCGAGGCTGGCGTGAACTATCTCGATACGGCCAACTACGAGCCAAAAGATGAAGCCAAGTTTGAGTACAAATGGCAATGGGCCTATCGGGAGAAATTCGAAAAGGCTGGTCTTACGGCCATCTTAGGCTGCGGTTTTGACCCGGGCGTGACCAGCATCTTCACCGCTTATGCTGCCAAACATCATTTCGATGAGATACACTATCTCGACATTGTGGATTGTAACGCCGGCGATCATGGCAAGGCATTTGCCACCAACTTCAATCCAGAAATCAACATCCGTGAGGTAACCCAAAAAGGGAAGTACTGGGAAAACGGGCAATGGGTGGAAACAGAACCCCATGAAATCCATAAGCCCCTGAAATACCCAGAAATAGGGCCGAAAGAATCGTATGTGATCTATCACGAAGAGCTCGAATCACTGGTGAAGAACTTCCCTACCATTAAACGTGCCCGCTTCTGGATGACCTTTGGTCAGGAATACTTGACTCACCTGCGGGTCATTCAAAATATCGGCATGGCGCGAATCGACGAGGTAGAGTATAACGGACAGAAGATTGTACCCATTCAGTTCCTGAAGGCGGTGCTGCCCGATCCAGGTAAACTGGGTGAGAACTATACCGGGCAGACTTCCATCGGTTGCCGCATTCGCGGCATCAAAGATGGAAAAGAGCAGACCTATTATATCTATAATAACTGCAGTCATGAGGAAGCATACAAGGAAACAGGAGCTCAGGGTGTAAGCTACACAACAGGCGTTCCGGCCACCATCGGCGGCATCATGTTCATGCAGGGTCTCTGGAAAAAGCCTGGTGTCTTCAACGTTGAAGAGTTCAATCCTGACCCCTTCATGAAGCAGCTCAACGAACAGGGATTACCTTGGCACGAGCTGTTTGATGTCAATCTGGAGGTATAATTTAAAATGAATTACATGCATCCCAAATGCTTGGTTAATATTGATGATTACAGCCGGGAGGATATTTTTCGTATCCTTCAGAGTGCGGCCCGATTTAAACAGCAACCCGACAGGGATCTGCTACAAGGTAAAGTTTGCGCCACGCTCTTCTTTGAGCCCTCTACTCGCACCCGGCTAAGTTTCGAGACTGCGGTCAACAGACTCAGGGGACGCATCATCGGCTTCTCCGATGCAGCCACCAGCAGTTCCACCAAGGGAGAGTCATTGAAGGATACCATCATGATGGTCAGCAATTACGCCGACATCATCATCATGCGGCATCACCTCGAAGGCTCCGCTCGGTATGCCTCGGAAATATCTCCCGTACCGATAGTCAATGCCGGTGACGGATCGAATCAGCATCCCACACAGACGATGCTCGATCTCTTCACCATATACGAGACCCAGGGAACGTTGGAAAACCTTACCGTCACCATTGTCGGAGATCTGAAGTATGGTCGTGCTGTGCATTCACTCATTCAGGGACTATCACACTTCTCTCCCACCTTCAATTTCGTGGCACCCGAGGAACTGCATATCCCTGATAAATACAAAGCCTTCTGCGACGAGAAAAAGATTGTATACAATGAGTTTACCGACTTTTCTAGCGAGTCGATCCAGGATGCCGACATTCTTTACATGACCCGTGTGCAGAAAGAACGTTTCACCGATCTGATGGAGTATGAGAAGGTAAAGAACGTGTATGTACTGCACAACGACATGTTGGCCGATTCAAAAGAAAACTTACGGGTATTACATCCACTGCCCCGGGTGAAAGAAATCAGCCAGGATGTGGACGATAATCCCAAAGCCTACTATTTTCAGCAGGCCAGAAACGGAATGTATACCCGACAGGCAGTTATCTGTGATTTAATGGGAATTGAGGTGGAGTAAGCATGAGTCAGTCATTTTTAATGTGTTCCAAAATATGAGAAAAGAACTGCAGGTTGCCGCGCTCGAAAATGGCACGGCCATTGATCATATCCCAAGCGAAGCTGTTTTCAAAGTGGTGTCTCTGCTACAGCTCCAGAAGCTGAGCAACCGCATCACCATTGGCAACAATCTAAAAAGCAGCAAGATGGGAAAGAAGGGAATCATCAAGGTTTCTGATAAATTTTTCAGAGAGGATGAAATCAACCGCATTGCTCTGGTAGCCCCCAATGTGAATCTGAATGTCATCCGCAACTTCGAGGTGGTAGAAAAGAAAAAAGTGGTACTCCCCGATGAGATCATCGAAATCGTGAAGTGCAACAACCCCAAGTGCATCACCAACAACGAACCAATGAAGACACGCTTTCACGTGGTCGACAAGGAAATGGTGGAGCTTAAGTGCCACTACTGCGAACTGAAAATCAAAAAGGAAGATATTGAACTGATTTAATTTTTTTTGGCAGGTTTATCGGTTTACAAGGAGCCGACAGCTGATTGATATAACATATGAAACATGACTGGAAGCCGGGAACAATGATCTATCCACTGCCGGCGGTGATGATTAGCTGCGGGAGTAGCCCCACAGAATATAATATATTCACTGTCAGCTGGGTGGGCACCATCAATTCTAATCCGCCCATGTGTTATATTTCTGTCAGACCCGAACGGCATTCATATGAAATCATCAAAAGGAACAAAGAGTTTGTGATCAATCTCACCACGGAGGATCTGGCCCGTGCCACAGACTGGTGTGGCGTACGCTCTGGCAAGGATTACAATAAGTTTGAGGAAATGAAACTGACTGCAGGTGAGGCAACCATAGTGAAAGCCCCTGTTATTGCCGAATCACCACTCTGCATTGAATGCGTTGTAAAGGATATCATTCCTCTTGGATCACATGACATGTTTATTTCAGATGTAGTTAACGTACAGGCCGATGATCGCTTCTTTCATGCCGAAACAGGAAGGTTCGACTTAAAGAGTTCAAAATTGCTCGCCTACGCACACGGACATTATTATGGTCTGGGAAGAGAAATCGGCAAATTTGGATGGAGCGTTCAGAAAAATCCGAAGAAGAAGAAAAAACAACAAGGATAACAAGATATTATGCCCGTAAATATACCCGACAAATTACCCGCGATAGAGATTTTAAAAAAGGAGCACATCTTCGTGATGGACGATCTGCGTGCCTCCACACAAGATATACGACCGCTGAAAATACTCGTCCTCAACCTCATGCCGCTCAAGGTGACAACCGAGACTGACCTGATCAGGTTGCTCTCTAACTCGCCGCTGCAGGTTGAGATTGAGTTCCTGGGACTCACCTCTCATACCCCCAGGAACACACCCATTGAACATCTTATGTCATTTTACAATGGGTTTGACAAGATTAAAGAAACTTATTACGATGGCATGATCATTACCGGTGCACCTGTGGAAATGATCCCCTTTGAGGAAGTGACCTACTGGGATGAGCTTACCCATATATTTGACTGGGCACGCACGCACGTAACATCCACTTTTTATATCTGTTGGGGGGCACAGGCTGCGCTGTACCATTTCTACGGCATCCAGAAATATCCACTGGAGAAAAAACTGTTTGGTGTGTTCAGTCATACCATAAATGACCCATCCTTTCCTCTCTTTCGTGGCTTCGACGATACTTTTTATGCACCTCACAGCCGCCACACCGCCATCCTTGCCAGCGAAATCGGCCGTCATCCCGGACTCACTATCCACTCCGAATCGGAAGAGGCCGGTGTTTACATCGTCTCATCCCGCGGTGGAAGAGAGTTTTATGTGACGGGACACTCCGAATATGCCCCCATGACACTGCACAACGAATATACACGGGATAAAGAGAAAGGAATGGATTCTGTGGAGTTACCCCATAACTATTACAGGAACAACGATCCCTCATTGCCGCCATTAGTACAGTGGCGATCTCATGCCAATCTTCTCTACATAAACTGGTTAAATTACTTCGTTTATCAGGCTACACCTTTCAATATTAGCGAGATTGCACAATTGGGAGAGCTGTAGTTTCTGTTCACTCCCTCCCGGCAAACTTCAAGCAGACTGGCTTGCTGATAGCTATTGACTGATTTGTATCTGTCAACAGACCGGTTGCTTTGTCTATGGCGAAAACCTGTATCCGATCATCATCCCTTCCCGCTACCAGCAAAAAATTGCCATCAGGGGTAATCACAAAATTACGTGGATGCTTCACTGTTAGCTGATAGCCGACTTTCGTGAGGGTCCCATTCCCGGGATCTATGGAGAAGATGGCCAGCCCGTCGGCCTGTAAACGGTTCGATGCGTAGAGAAAACGTCCATCCGGTGAAACGTGAATGTCGGCACTTCCGTGTGCACCCAAGGTATCGGCGGCAACGACCTGCTTCTGTGTCAGTTCACCTGCGTTATAGTCGAACAGGATCACTTCGCCCGATAGTTCACCTAGCACATAGAGATATTTGCCCCCGTCGGGATGAAAATCGAAATGACGTGGACCGGTACCGGGAGGCATTATAAATTTCCGCAAGCTACTTTGTTGTATCACAGGTTGTCCCTCAAAGGGTGTATCCTGCACAGTGAAACGATAAAGCTTATCGGTACCCAGATCGGCTGCGAACAAAAACTGCCCGTCGGGTGAATAACGGACACTGTGGAGATGCGCCCCTTGCTGGCGTTTGTTGTCGGGACCATTTCCCTTGAATTGCATCACACTGGTCGCAGCACCAAGGTGGCCCTCAGGGCCTGTCTGGAATGAGGTGATACTGCCACCACCATAATTGGCGGTGTGCAAGTCTTTCCCGTTGCTATGAATGGTAATGTAACAAGGGCCCTCGCTGAGGGTAGGACTCGAGTCAACCTCTGTGAGCACGCCCTCCTCCTTGTTGAACGAAAATGCATGTACAGCACTACGACCTTTATCGTTTTCCCCCACAGCATAGACGAACTTTTCATCGGGACTCAACGTAAGGTAAGAAGGGTTGGCTACTTCTGCCATGCCCACAGAATCGGATTGTCCAGTGAGGGTATTGAAGCGGTAAAGATAAATCCCTTTGCTACCCATTTCGGAAGTATAGGTGCCGATGAGTAGAAACACATCCCCCGTGACACCTTTCTCCAACAATGTAGGAGTCTGTGCGTCTCCGACGACTGTTTCCTGTATATTGCGGGACTGTTTACCGGTGCATGATAACGACAAAGCCATAGAAAGCACTGCCATGATAATTTTATGATACATAATACATGAATTGGTTTTGAACAACTAAAATAAGTCATTTTTTTCGGTTCCACTTCACCAAATACTGAAAATAATCACTTGGGCTGCATTTTGGGAGAAATTTTAAAGAGAATTTGTAATTAAAGTTGCGAATATGGCGCAGTCTGCTTACTTTTGCACCGACAAACATTGAACTATACTATAAAATTAAGAAAAATGTTATCCAAAATATTATCAATTACAGGACGCCCCGGTTTATATAAACTCATCTCAACCAACAAAAATCTGAATATTGTAGAATCACTTGCCGACGGAAAACGGATTCCTGTCTACCCGCAGGAAAAAGTAGTCGCACTGAGCGATGTCTCCATTTATACAAAAGACGGAGATACTCCGCTGCGAAATGTGTTGAAAAAGATGAAAGAAAAAGAAGATGGCGCAAAGATTGCCCTGGGAAGTAAATCGAAGGGTAGTGAACTGTTGGCCTACCTGGAAGAAGTACTACCTGATTACAGCCGGGAGAGCGTGTATGCCTCGGATGTAAAAAAGATGGTAGCTTGGTATAACATCCTCGTCGAAAATAACATCAGCCTCGAAGAGGAAGAAAAAAAAGAGGAGGAGAAGTAAATAAGGGAAAATAGAAAGGTACCCCATTAAGAGCAATATAAATTGAATGCAAGGGACTTAATCACACGTGCCGGAGCCGGAATTGTCTACATCCTGTTAATCCTGCTGGGTGTATTGGGAGGGCGTACCACCTTTCTAATTGTCTTTGGTGCCATACTGGCTACCGGTCTTTTTGAATTCTACCGCATGGTAGAGAAAGATACCTTCCACGCCATCAGTAAGATTTTCAATATCTCAATGGGCGTTCTGCTTTTTTTATCGGTTTTCCTCTTCATCGAGGGTATCTTCCTCTTTGCCCTGCCTGTGGCCATCCTCGTTTATCTGATGATCCTGATTGCTTCATCGGTATTCCTACGCCGGCAGGATATCCTTCACGGTATCATCTATTCAGTCTTCGGACAAATCTACGTGACCATGCCACTGGGTCTTCTGATGCTTATCTCCTACTCCTACCAAAGCAGCCTTTCCGGTGAGGGACACGACTGGGTCCCTGTTCTGGCACTCTTTGTTTTTATCTGGATAAACGATACGGCAGCCTATTTTATCGGGTCACTCATCGGAAAACACAAACTGATTGAACATATCTCGCCCAAAAAGTCAGTGGAAGGATTCGTTGCCGGCATCCTCTTTACCCTGCTTGCATCCTTCTTCTTTGCCAGATTCTATCCGGAGTTTTCTTCTGCATTCTGGATGGGCTATGCAGCGGTTGTAGCGCTCTTCGGCACTTTGGGAGACCTATTTGAATCACTCATCAAACGCACCTGCGGCGTAAAAGATGCGGGGAACCTGATTCCCGGACACGGCGGTATCCTCGATCGCATAGACAGTTTGCTGGTGGCTGTACCAGCTGCCTATCTCTACCTGCTTGTTTTTCTATCCTTTTAGATATTTTCTTATTTATTCAGAACAAAAGTTCAGCGTGAACGTTAAATTAATATCAAACACTTTTTGCAATGAACAAAAAACTAATCGGGACAAACGCGGGAATCGTATGGAACCTCCTGAATAACAGTCAAAAATGGAGTGTTGCACAGTTAAAGGAAGCTTCTGGACTATCTGAGAGAGAGATTTACGCCGCCATTGGATGGCTGGCCCGGGAAAATAAAATCGAGATAGAGAAAAGTGAAGATGGTCACGAAGCCTATTATCTCCTGATCGAATATTATTTCTAACGCCTTATTTCATATTCTTTTACATCACCCCTTTCTCACGAAGCCGTAATTGCCATTTCCAGGCTGAAGCCATGGTATCTTCAATCGTTTCCACTGCCTTCCAGCCCAGTACGTTGTTTGCTTTGTCGGGTTGAGCCCAGATTTGTTCTATATCCCCCTCCCGACGACCTACAATTTTGTAATTTAAGGTCCTGCCTGAAACCTGCTCAAACAGGTGAATCAGTTCGAGGACAGATAGACCTCTGCCAGTACCCAGATTGAAAATTTCGACTTTCTCTTCCGATTTCTCTTCGAGCATCCTTTCAATGGCTACCACATGTGCTTTGGCAAGATCCACCACGTTAATGAAATCACGGATACAAGATCCGTCGGGCGTATTGTAATCGTCACCGAAAACGCTCAATTGCTGTCTGATGCCGATACCAGTCTGCGTTATATAGGGAACTAGGTTCTGCGGTACACCTAGGGGCAGCTCACCAATCTCGGCCGAAGGATGTGCTCCAATAGGATTAAAATAGCGCAGGATAATGGCCTTGACGGGCGCGCCCGAATGGACAAAATCCTGTATGATCTCTTCGTTGATTTGTTTTGTGTTGCCATAAGGAGAGGCGGCAGGCTTGATGGGCGCATTCTCATCGATGGGATTTCTGTCAGGTTCTCCATAAACCGTGCAGGAAGAAGAAAATACAATTCCTTTCACCTGATAAGCCGGCATTAGCTCAAGCAAATTAATAAGTGTCACCAAGTTGTTGCGATAGTATAGCAACGGTTTCTGTACCGACTCGCCCACGGCCTTGCTGGCAGCAAAGTGAATGATTCCATCGAAACGATATTTCATAAAAAGCGACTTCATGGCCTCAAAATCAGCACAATCCAGTTTCTCAAAAACAGGACGTTTCCCGGTAATACGCATAATACCTTCCAACACGTCGGCATTTGAGTTAGAGAGATTGTCTACAACAACTACTTCATAACCTGCCTGTTGCAATTCTACTACCGTGTGTGAACCAATATACCCGGTTCCCCCGGTAACCAAGATTTTCTTTGCCATAAAAATTATTTTTTTTGTTTACCTGTTTATGCACAAAATTACGAAAATTTTCTCTATGTTTGTCATTACCCGATCATCGTTATCAGCAAACAGCGGTAAAATAAATCAGCCATATGAAGTATAAAGTGAAAACATACTACCACAAAGAGGAGCTCCCTCCGATGGAAGAGAGCTGCTTTTTTCATGCGGCTTCCGGATTTGACTGGTATAGCAACTCACCGGCTTATAAACCACTTATGATCATCGCATTCAATAATGAAAAGCCTGTAGCTGCCCTATTTGCTGTCATCATGCGGATAAACCGCTTTTTCAGAGGTAAGCTCTTTCAGCGGTGTTTTATTACGCAGCAACCGCTATTTCTCGACGAAAACCTTTCACAAATAGATGTTTTCGAGACGCTGATAACACACCTGGTGGATGAAGTGAAACACAAGGTATTTCTCATTCGGTACGACAACCTGGGAAATGCCATCTTCGGCTACAAAGGATTTCGTGAAAATAAATTTTACTCCGTGAAATGGATTAATATCCGGAATTCGCTGCAACGAAAACGCAAGATATGGGACCAACTTTCGGCCTCACGAAAGAATCAGGTGAATAAAGCACTGAAAAGAGGCCTGACAGTGGAGGAGTTTGTGGCAGAAGAGAATATGCAGGAACTATATAAACTCATTCAACAGACGAACAACAAAAAAATTACGCGCCGTTTACCACCCTACCAGTATTTTAAAAATTTCTTTCGCCATTATGTGAAAAAGGGGAAGGGGAAGATTCTACTCACACGCTATCAGAGTAAAATAATTGGGGGAGCGATACTGGGATTTGAAAAAAACGAAACTGTCTACTGCCTCTACTACTGGGGAAAATCGAAACGATACAAAATCCTGTATCCCACCATCTTCACCCTCTACACAGCCATGAAAACGTCCGAAGAACTGGGATTTCACTATTTCGACTTTATGGATGTGGGATTTCTAGATAAAAGGGCAGGCAGATCACGCTTCCTACTACAGTTTGGGGGAAAGCAAAGAGCCACACGACGCTGGTACAGGTTCAATTGGACCCTGCTGAATTTCTTTGCCAGTAAGTTTTACGACTAATTCCGAAAAGCCACACAAAATTTGCAAAGAAAAGCAAAGAGCACTTTCTTTTGATTAATCCCACAGTGTCAAATACTAAAGTAGTTTAAAAACGGAATAATTCCCATGAAATTCTTTGGAGAATTAAGAAGGATGCAATACATTTGCATCGTGTTTTTCATGGTATTAGATTTAAGGTTAACAATGAAGATTGGTTGTCGTGAGACAACCATTCCTTTTTTATATATCCAAGTCTATGACATACATTTCCCTTCAATTTTCTCGAACGTTCACTTGTATTTTTCCCACAAAGCATCCTGAATGATTTGCCGCGACTGGTCAATCAGTCTGGGAATATCTGATTCTTTCATTCCTTCGGTGGATATGGGTTTGTGGATGATCAATTCCATCTTTGAAGGGTTTTGCCGAAGCGTATTTCTTTTTAACACATCATACGACCCGTTAATGGTGAGTGGCACTATAGGCAACTTCAAATCGAACGCAATGTGATAAGCACCCCGCTTAAAATGCTTCATCTTACCGGTATGCGTACGGGCTCCTTCCGGAAAAATTACCATCGACACACCATCCACAATCTGATCCTTCGCTCTTTGTACGGAAGCGCTGCGTGCAGCAAGGCTTGTATTATCCACGAAAACATGTCCTGCTTTCTCCGATGCATAGCCCACGAAGGGGATCTTTCGCAAACTTGCCTTCTGCATCCATTTAATATTCTGATTAAGAAAACCGTACACAAGAAAAATATCATACGCGCCCTGATGATTGGCTACAAAGATATATGACCGTTTGGGATCCAAATGCTCATGTCCTCTCGTTTTGATGCGACAGAGAGCCAGCCAACAAGTGAAACGAGACCACCACTTAGGAGGATAAAAGCCCCAGAACCTACTCCCAAAAAGAGGGGCCATCGCCATTACCAACAATGCCGTAATCAAAGTTAGCAATAAAAAAAGTGGCACGAAAACGACCCACTGATATAAAAAATATAAGATTCTTTTCACTTTTTCACACGATTCAACATCCACAATACAAAAATAAATATTTTTATAAATCATTGGGGTATAAATCCGCAGTTTTTACGAACCAAACAGCTTTTTTCTGGATAAAACCATTTTTTATCCAGATTTATTTCCTTATTTGTTGAATTTTGTGTTTATTTGCGCTACGAAATAAGTAACAAAATTATTATCCACATCACACATGAAAGAATTTGCGAAATACATCGGCGTACTTGTAATGCTAATAGGCGTTGCCTTTTTGGTGATACCTTTTTTTATGGGCACAACCAATAACACCAACCTCATCTTAGGGCTGGTACTGGTTGTAGAAGGATTGTTGGGGCATATTTATGTAAACAACATGAAAAAAGGAAGCATGATCAGCAACATCCTTTGGGCAATTATCTTATTAATCATACCATTTGCAATTTTCTTCTTCTCCAAGAAGACAGCCTACACGGATGAAGAAATAAGGGCTTACAATTAAGGAGTCTGTACGCATCATCAGCACACAAACCCCGGGTACACACCCGGGGTTTTTTGATCGTCTCCGGGGGAACATCACTTCCGCACGACGTAGAGTTGAAAATTTTCATACCGTTTTACCACCACTTCCTCATCTCTTTCGATAAATCCCTGCAAAGAAATGGCATCGTAATAGGTACCATCTATAATCACCTTACCCGAAGGACGTAGGACCGTAGCTGCCCTACCAAGCTGGCCTACCATGATAGCAGGTTCCAAAGGAACAGAACTATAACCCTCCTGATCGGCATGCAGCGCCACTTTGTTCAGTATTCCAGGCTTTCCGATGCGACTCGACAAGTAAAGAATAAAACTGACGCTCAGCCCCATTCCTCCCAGCACGATCATGATGGCCCGGAAGATCTCCGTGGCTGGTAACCCTTCGAAGTTAAAGCGGATATTTCCTACTAGCGCCAGCAGCAAAGCCAAAAAGACAAAGATAATTCCCACGATACCGGTGACACCGAAGCCAGGAACCACAAACAACTCAAAGACGATGAGAATAATTCCCAGCACGAAGAGCAACACCTCCCAATTCTGGGCATAACCGGTCAGATACAAGGGCGTAAAGTAGAGTATGGCCGCCGTGATGGCAATGGCCGTGGGAAAACCGATTCCGGGAGTATGCAATTCAAAATAAATACCACCGATGATCAACATGATCAGCAATGCCTGCACCACCCCATTGGTCAGAAAGCCTCTGATCTGGTCATAAAATGTGGGATTGTAGGTCTCAAGCTGATAGTCGGGAAATTTCAGGTGGGTGACAATCACCTCGTGCAGACTTTCTGCGATGCCGTCGCAATAGCCCAACTCCATGGCCTGGCTGGCGGTTAGCGTGAGGATCTGCGTGGAATCTACATAACCAGGCACCACGACTCTTTCATCCACCATGGCTTCTGCAATCACAGGATCGCGCTTCCATTTGGTGATGGTATCTCCATGCTCCAAGGTGATCACTTTGCCGTGGCTCTCAGCCGTTGCCCGCATGATGCCACGCATATATGACTGGTATTTATCAGGTGCCTTAGCTCCGTCACCCCCATCTACCACCGTGGCAGCACCCATGGAAGCACTCTGACGCATAAAGACGCTGTCGCAGGCAATAGAAATGAGCGCACCTGCCGAAGCGGCATTGTTGTCGATAAAAACATACACAGGCAAGGGAAAATTCAGAATAGCCGTACGCATGGAGTCTGCCTCAAGAACTCCTCCACCGTAGGTATTCATATGCAACAGCACCACACGGGCATCTTTCTGCAACGCTTCATGCAAGCCATTCTGCAAATAAATCCATGTGTGGCTGCCGATATTCTCCTTGATGTTGATCCGATAGACCAATACCTTGTCCTCTTGTGCGTACAGGCCCTGTATCAAAAGCCACCCAACCAGGAAAATAAAAAAGCAGCGTAATTTTTTCATTTTTAACAGCTATAATAGAACAAAGATAATAGTTTTTGAATTTCAGCCATCAGTTTCATCAAAATTGTGTATATTTGTAATTCAATTTATCAGTATGAGCATTATTATATTAAGCATAGGATCCAATACATTCGCCAAAACTAATATAGACAAAGCCAAGCGAATGCTAACCCGGCTTTTCCCCGAGATCATTTTCACGCAACCCATTCTCTCCGAGCCCGAGGAAGAAAAATACTCTTACCTGTTTCGAAATATATTGGCCAAAGCAGAGACAGAATTGACACCCGAAGAGGTGATCGACAAGATCAAACAGACAGAAAGGGCCGTAGGACGCTCACCAAAAGACAAATACCAGGGAAAAGTAGTTATCGACATCGACCTCATACAATACAACGACACTATCTTGCGCCCCGAGGACTTCGAGCGCAATTACGTGCAACAATTACTGCCCTCACTTCAGCCGCAGGAGACTCCTGCAACAACCCAAACACCTACAGCTTCAATCACGCCCACAGCTTCAATTTCAATGGAGAGTCTGGGCGAAGAGATCGACCCTGAAGATTAATTCAGTCGTGTAACAGACTTCACCCCCTTTACAGCCTTCAACTTTTTAATCAACTGCTCCATCATCGATGTATTGGCAATCATCACAGAGATGTTGCCCTGAAACAAGCCATCGTGGGAATCAATGGAGATGGAGCGCATCTGCACACCCACTTCTTTGGAGATGATGGAAATCAAATTGGCCACAATGTTAATCTGGTCATTGCCAATCACCCGCAGCACGATGGTATAACTGGAGGATCCAGTGGTACCAGACCAACGTGCGTTGAGCACACGATAACCATATCGAGCAAAGAGATCATGCGCATTGGGACAACTTGTTCGGTGTATCTTAATGCCCTGAGAAGAGACAAAGCCAAAGATCTCATCCCCAAAAATAGGATTGCAGCATTTGGCCAGCTTGTAATCTATCCCAGTCAGATTCTGATCGATGACAAGCTCATCGTTGCTGGAAAAGTCCTTCGTGGGAGGCCGCAACGTGAAACTTTCGGCACTCACGGGAAGATGACCATCTCTGTTTTCTCCATCCCTATTTTCCAACTCCAGATAACGGTCGATAACCCAGTTCACATCCAGCTTCTCGGCAGCAATGTCGACATAAAAATCGGTCACCGTCTTGTACTTAAGTTTTTTGATCAGTTGCATCAGATGGGCATCATCCACCTCAATCTTGCGGTTCTTCATCCTGCGTGAAAGGGTCTCCTTGGCGATATCCACCTGCTTCCCTGCCTCTTCCTTTAGAATCTGCCTTATTTTGGTACGGGCTTTGGCAGTGACCACAAAGCTTAACCAGTCCTGCTTGGGCGACTGATGGGAGGAGGTGTTGATCTCCACCTGATCACCGCTTTTCAACAGGTGCTTGATGGGCACATTCTTGCCATTCACACGCCCCGACATGCAGGTGGCTCCCAGTTTGGAGTGGATGGCAAAAGCAAAATCCAGCACCGTGGCTCCTTTGGGAAGCTTAAAGAGGTCACCCTTGGGCGTAAAGACAAATATTTCCTCCTCATACAGGTCCAGCTTAAAGTCCGTCAACTTCTGACTCAGGTTAGTTTCTTTGTCTTCTAGTGACTCACGCAGTGAGTTTAGCCAGTTATCGAGTGTCGACTCTTCCTTCACCCCCTTGTACTTCCAGTGTGCTGCCAGCCCACGCTCCGCGATCTCATCCATTCTCCTGGTTCGTATCTGCACCTCCACCCAACGGGAGTCGGGACCCATCACGGTGATGTGAAGCGACTCATATCCGTTGCTCTTGGGAATGGAAAGCCAATCCTTTAGTCGCTTTGGATTGGGCTGATACATGTCGGTGATGATGGAGTAAACCTGCCAGCATTGCGCCTTCTCTTGTTCATCGGGGGCATCGATAATCACCCGGATAGCAAAGAGGTCATAGATGTTCTCAAACTCAATCTTCTGTTTCTTCAGTTTGTTGAGGATGGAGTGAATCGATTTGGTACGACCTTTGATGTCATATTTCAACCCCGTCTTGTCAAGTCGCTCTTTCACCGGCCCAATGAACGCCTGAATATACTGGTCGCGAGATCGTTTGGTCTCGTTCAGCTTCTGTGCAATAAAATCGTACGATGCACGGTCGGTATATTTCAAACAGAGGTCTTCCAACTCCGACTTGATGGTATAGAGTCCCAGCCGATGGGCCAGAGGTGCATACAAATAGGTGGACTCCACCGAGAGATCGAGTCGATGAGAGCGTTCTGTACCTTTTGCATCCCGCATCAATTGCAACTGCCTGGAAATCATAATAAAAACCACCCGAATATCTTCAGCCATGGAAAGCAGCAGGCGCATATAATTCTCCGACTCCACAGTAGAACGTCTGTCTGTGAATTCGGCGACTTTCTTCAATCCCCTGAGAATCAACTCCACCTCACCACCAAAAAGCGTTTTTATCTCGGTAAGGGGATACTCCTCTTTTTTTACAGCACGAAAGAGAAGCACAGCACAGACAGTGGGTTGCTTCAACCCGATCTCATCCATGGTAATGAGTGCAGTCCGCATCTCAAGCAACAGCTCATAGAACGCCTCCTCCCTGTTTTCAACCACCTTGGACAACGACTCCTGCACCATTTTCTTTAAATGCAATACTTTCTCTTTCTCCCAGGCCTGTCTTAAAAAAGCGTAGAGCCTGCGATAAAGATGGAAAAACTCGTTGCGGTCGGTGAAAATAAAATCCGTCATCATGCCCTTGGTGAAAATATTCAACCACAAATTTACGATTTTCTGTGAAAGTGTACCTCCTCAGCAGACAAAATAACCTTCCGTCTGTTACTTTGTGAGTTCACGAACAAATCGTTATATTTGCGCAGTCATTTTCACAGTTATCACCTATTTCCCCTGTATGTATGAGAAAAACTGTATCGCTATTTTTTTTTCTGATTTCCTGCATGCTTGTAGCGCAACATAGTGAAACCATTTCCCTGAACGAGGGATGGCAATTCAGACAAGCGAGTAAGTCCCCCCAAAACGAGGTGACCAGCTCCACCGCCACCCAATGGTACGAGGCATCTGTGCCGGGATCGGTGCAACGCGACCTCATTCGTCATGGCGTGCTGCCCGATCCCTATTATGGCACCAACGAAAATAAAGTGCAGTGGATAGAAAATGAAAACTGGGACTTCAAAAAAACGTTCTGCGTCACTGCCCGTCAACTGCAGTACGACGATGCCATGATCTCTTTCGAGGGGCTCGACACGCATGCCGATGTGTTTCTCAACGGATCCCGTATCCTGCAAGCCGACAACATGTTCACCGGCCACAAGATATCGGTAAAGAAGCTACTCAAAGAGGGAGAGAACAATCTTTATATCCGTTTCTATTCTCCCATAACGACGATGATGCCTGCTCGGGAAACATTTGGCTATGACTATCCAGCCGGAAATGATCACAGAGCGGAAAAACTAAGCGTGTACAACCGCAAGGCACCCTACCACTTTGGCTGGGACTGGGGCATCCGCATGGTGCAGATGGGCATTTGGAAACCGGTATCCCTCCACTTTTATCACAAAGCCTTCATCGAGGATTATTATGTGAAACAGGCATCGGTCAACGCACAGAAGGCACACATTGAAAACCAGATAGAAATTGTCTCGTTGTCGGAACAGTCACTGAAAGCTACGTTGTCGATAGTATACAGCATACAAGGCGGTAACTCCGAAAGAGAGGATAAGGAAATCACGCTCCTGAAAGGAAAAAACAGGTTCAATCTCCCGCTCGTCATATCCGCGCCAAAGCTGTGGATGCCGATAGATTGGGGAGAACAGCACATGTATGATTTCACCGCAAAGATCATGGTGGACGACAAGGTGATCGCCGAAAAAGCTGTCAGAACAGGATTGCGCACTATCCGCCACATTGCCCGGGAGGATGCGCAAGGCCGTTCGTTCTTCTTCGAGGTAAACGGCACTCCACTTTTTGCCAAAGGAGCCAACTATATCCCCGGGGAGATCCTCACCACGCAACAGGATAGCGCTTACTACGCAAAGATGTTCAATCACATCGAAGAGGCACACATGAATATGGTGCGCGTCTGGGGAGGTGGCATCTACGAAAATGAGGAGTTCTACCGCCAGGCCGATGAGCGGGGTATCCTGGTGTGGCAGGATTTTATCTTCGGCTGCACCCCCTACCCCTCCGACGATGCTTTTCTGGCCAACGTGCGGGAGGAAGCTGTCTACAACATCAAACGGCTGCGCAACCACGCCTCATTGGCTTACTGGTGCGGCAACAACGAAGTACTCGAAGGACTACACTACTGGGGGTGGGACAAACAATATCCCAAAGCGGTGATGGATGCCTGGTTCCAAGGGTACGACAAGACCTTCAGGGAGTTGCTTCCCGCCCTGGTGAAGGAGTACGA
>DHTF01000114.1:23468-25600 GCA_002411515.1 Proteiniphilum sp. UBA5267
AAAGCGGTGATGGATGCCTGGTTCCAAGGGTACGACAAGACCTTCAGGGAGTTGCTTCCCGCCCTGGTGAAGGAGTACGACGGCACGCGCGATTACACACACGGCTCACCCGATGTGGCCAACTGGGGCCAACCGCACCTTTTCAACCAGGGTGACGTGCACGACTGGGGCCTGTGGTACGGAGAGCTGCCCTTTGAGGCGATGGCCGACCGGCTACCCCGCTTTGCCAGCGAGTTCGGCTTTCAGTCGTTCCCCGAGATGAAAACCATCCGCACCTTTGCAGCGCCCGACCAGTGGAGCCTCGAGAGCGAAGTGATGAAAGTACACCAGAAAGCCTCTACCGGCAACTCACTGATCAAAAAATATATGGACATGTATTACCATGAGCCGAAGAATTTTGAGGATTTTGTCTATGTGGGTCTGGTCATGCAGGGAAATGGCATGGAGGAGTCGGTGGAGGCCATGCGCCGCGGTCGGCCTTATTGTATGGGAGCGCTCTACTGGCAGATCAACGACAGCTGGCCAGTGGTATCCTGGTCGAGCATCGACTACTACGACAACTGGAAGGCACAGCACTACCGGATGCGGGATGTGTTGGCACCGCTCGCACTGGGCATAGCCTTCCGGGAAGACACCCTGGATTTTTACACCATGTCCGATTATCTGCAGGATAGGAACAACCTGCAGCTGACCGTGCAGGTGATCGATTTCAATGTGGGAAAACAGAAGGAACTTACCATGAAGGTCGACGCCAAAGCCAACGCGAGCAACATCGTCGGATCGAGGGCCCTGACTGAGTTGATGCGCGAATCAGACAAAGCCAACACCATGATTCATGCCTTTTTGAGTGACAGCAAAGGGAATGTTATTTCGACGAAAGATCATTTCTTCTACTGGCCCAATAAGCTGAACCTTCCGGAAACAAAGATTGAGACAAAAATAAAATATGCCGACGGGCAATACACCCTTACACTCTCGAGCCCCAGGCTGGCGAAAGATGTCTTCGTGGAGATACCCGTGCAGGGTGCCCGCTTCAGTGACAACTTCATCGACCTGCTCCCGGGAGAAAAAAGGAGCATCGTGATCACGTCGCCCCTGCTAAAGGCTGCCGACAGAACCCCTGTCACGGTGAAGCATATCAGGGAGACCTATTGATCTTTCACTTTCAAGAAACAGCACAAAAGAAAACAATATCAACGGGCCGGACACAACAGACATCCCGGCATTTAGACAACAAGGATGGGAAAAAGAGAAGAACTTTCGGTATTGCTGGTCGTGTCGACCACCTCCTTCATGGGCACCTTCCTAATCTCGGCGGTGAACATCGCATTGCCCACCATCGAGCGAAACCTCTCCCTCACTGCCATTGAGTTGAGCTGGATCATCACCTCTTTCATCCTGGGTACTGCCCTCTTCATGTTGCCGGCAGGCACCTGGGGCGACCGGAACGATAACCGGAAGCTTTTCAAATGGGGCCTTATCCTTTTCACGCTCTCCTCCCTTCTCTGCTACCTTGCACCGGACGGACACTGGCTCATCGCCGGCCGCTTTGTACAGGGCGTGGGCGCTGCCTTCACAGGTACCACAGGACAGGCCATCCTCGTCGCTTCATTCCCGGCAGAGAAGCGGGGGCAGGTGCTCGGCATCTCGGTAGCCTCGGTCTATGCGGGACTGGCACTGGGACCGCTCATCGGAGGCATCCTCACGATCCATGCGGGATGGCGCTCCCTCTTTCTGATCGCAGTGATCTTCGGGGTGATCACCTACCTCATCGCATTTCGTTTCCTGAAGAGCCAGGGAAAGAAGGCCCGTCCCACCAGCGGTGGAGACCATTGGGGCACCATCCTGTTTATGACCGGACTCACGGCGCTGGTCCTCGGCTCTTCCCAGATTCCCTCTCCAATAGGCTGGGCACTGATGGGGAGTGGCCTTATTCTGCTTCTTCTTTTCCTGCGGATAGAAAGCTTGAGCCGCCATCCACTCCTCGACATCCGCCTTTTTACGCAGAACAGACTTTTTACCTACTCCAACCTCTCCGCACTCATCAACTATACCGCCACCTTTGCCATTGTCTTTTTCCTGAGCCTCTATCTGCAAAAGATTCAAGGCCTCTCACCCCGTGATGCGGGAGC
>DHTF01000114.1:25718-29313 GCA_002411515.1 Proteiniphilum sp. UBA5267
TTTTTCCTGAGCCTCTATCTGCAAAAGATTCAAGGCCTCTCACCCCGTGATGCGGGAGCCGTAATCGTGGCACAACCATTAATGATGGCACTTTTCTCACCGGTGGTGGGTAAGCTGTCAGACAGATTTCAGCCCCGCTACTTTGCTACGGCGGGCATGGCCATGTGCACTTCGGGACTGGGTATGCTGGCTTTTCTTTCACCGGCCACATCCATTGGGTGGATCGTAGCAATCCTGATATGGGTGGGAGTGGGTTTTGCCCTCTTCTCGTCGCCCAATATGAACACCATCATGAGTTCGGTAGCACACCCCCAATATGGGCAGGCCTCCGGCATAGCAGCATCCATGCGTGTTTTCGGACAGATCATCAGCATGAGCATCATCACCTTTCTTTTCTCCATGCATTTTGGAGACTCGTCGGTTGAGGCAGTCTCCGACCCGGTTTTCATGGATATGATGCAGTGGGGATTTTTGATCTTTGCAGTCATCGGATTGCCCGGAATCTATTTCTCCTTTAACCGGGGAAATATGAAAAACAAAGAGAGCTGACCGCTCCCTGCCCTCCCTTTTGAAATTGTGTACCAACTTTCCCTGCGAATACCCCCAAAAAGGGGTTTCCTTTCTTCACGAAAAGAATTAGCTTTGCATGGGAGAGTGAGATAATAACATATCACAAGATGGCTTTTATGAAACGAGAAGTATTGTTAAACCTTGTTGTCTGCTTTTTCCTTATTTCCATACACGGGTTTGGTCAAAACAGAGACAGTCTTGAAAACGCATTGTATACCGGAAATATTTCCCCGGAAGCGTATTTGCAATTGTGTGACGACCTGAGCTGGAACTACCTTGCCGATAATTGTGAAAAATCGAAGCAAATTGCCCTTCTTGGCATCCGGAAAGCACAATCGGAGCGAAACACTTCCATGGAAGCCAGACTATACCGTAACCTGGGTGTTGCCTACTACATGAACAGCCAGATGGATTCGGCACAACTCTTTTTGAACAGATCGCTGGAAAAAGCGATCAGCATAAAGGATGAGAGCCTGGAAGCAGCTGTTTATTTTGCCATGGGAAACCTGCACAACGTGACGGGCGCTTATCAGGAAGCACTTGCCTTTTACCTGAAAGCGCTTCCCATGTTCGAGTCACAGGAGAACAGAGATCGCATCCGGGCGGCGACTGGCAACATCGGCACGTTGTATTACAGCCTGCTAAACCTGAAACAGGCTGAAAAGTATTTCCTGGAACTCGAAAGGGAGAGTCGGGCGGCCGACGACGCCTACAATCTGGGCCGTGCCTACGATGGATTGAGCAGGATAGCTCTGAAAAAGGAACAATACGAAACATCGCTGGAATATGCCCGATCTGCTGCAGATATCTTTCACATCAACAACCAGAAAACGGAGGAGGCGATCGCCCTGCAGGGAATTGCCATGGTCTATTACAGCCATTACCGGGATTACCCGACAGCCAAAGAATATGCCCAGCGGGCACTGGAGCTGACAAAAGAGAGCGGCTATCCGGCAGATATCGCGGGCTCGCTAAATATACTCTCAAACATCTACTTCAACGAAAAAGATTACCACAAATGCCGTCAATCAGCCCGGGAAGCCATCAACATAGATACCACAGATGCGAATGTCACCACCAACCTGTATGCAAACATGGTGCGGTCGGGCATCTTTCTGGGCAACAACGAAGAGACACTGCTCTATTTCGACAAGTACCGGGCACTGATTGATGAACGCTCCACGAAAGAATTTGAAGAGTCGTTGGCGGAACTGGAAAAGAAATATGAAACCGGGGCAAAGGAGTTGCGCATTGCTGCATTGGTACGAGAACGGAAACTGTATGGGATCATCCTCTTCTCGGGCCTCTTTATTTTACTGCTGCTGTTGTTATTGCTCTGGTTGCGTCAAAAAGCCATCCGCAGTGAAAAAAGAGTGGCCGTACAGAAGATTCTTCAACTGGAGCAGGAGAAGCAGATTGTCGCCACACAAGCTGTGCTGGATGGAGAAACAGCCGAGCGTGCCAGGCTGGCACAAGATCTGCACGATGGTTTAGGAGGGATGCTGTCGGCCGTAAAATTAAACCTGTTTGATATGAAACAAGATGTGATCGTGGAAGCGGATGACGTGATCCGTTTCAACAAAGTGATGGAGATGCTGGATAACTCCATGAAGGAACTGCGGCGTGTGGCCCATAACATGATGCCCGAATCTTTATCCAGGTATGGATTAAAAGTCGCCCTGGAAGATTTCTGCCGTAGCTTTCCCAACGTCAGCTTTCATTTTTTTGGTGAGGAGCAGAGAATCAACCAGAAGACCGAAAACACCTTATACCGCGCTGTTTTCGAGCTGATTAACAATGCCGTAAAACATGCTCAGGCAGAGCAAATCAATGTACAGGTGATCCAGCAGGCCGACAGGATGTCCATTACGGTACAGGACAACGGCAAGGGTTTTGATCTCCGTGAAACAACAAAAGGGGCAGGACTTCAAAACGTCACGAACCGCATCCGTTCGGTCGGCGGCACCGTAGAGATACATTCTGTGAAGGAACAGGGCACTGAGATAACCATGGAAATAGACCTTCATTATGACAGCAAGTAAGAAAGTCAGCATCCTGATCGTGGATGACCATCGCATACTGGTGGAAGGGTTGAAAAAACTCTTTGTCAACTCGGAGACCATGCAAGTGATGGGTGTTGCATACTCCGGCAAAGAATGCCGGCATGTTTTATCGAAAGCTAAGCCGGATGTAATCTTACTCGACATCAGTTTACCCGATGTCAGTGGCATCGATCTCTGTAGAGAAATAAAAGAACAGTATCCCGAGATAAAAATCATTGCATTATCCAGTTTCAATGAGTACGCCGTTGTCCGCCGGATGCTAGAGAGCGGCGCAACTGGATATGTGGTAAAGAATGCCATGCCCGAAGAGATCATCATGAGCGTGGAAATGGTGATGGACAACGAAAAGTTTCTTTGTGAAGAAATTGACCTGCTGATGCGAAATCGCCGCCTCAATCCCGTCTGGCTCACTCCGCGTGAAAAGGAACTGCTGCGTTTCATTGTGGATGGATTCACCAATCCGGAGATCGCCGAGAAAATGTACCTTGGTGTGGAGACCATCAACGGCTATCGCAAAAATCTACTCATCAAATTAGGCGCTAAAAATACGGCCATGATGGTGCGAATGGCCCTCGAACAAAAACTCGTATAACATGCAGCTATCGCATCTACAAAGGTAAGACTACAGGTCAAGGCATCAAATCTCCCAAGCCGGGAGGCGTGAAGTTCGCTGAAGCATCCACCGATGGACCTCCCTCGAGGGCAAATCGTCCGCTGATCTCCGCTTCTGCCAGTCCCCCCACACCCGCCTTGACACTGCTGGTGAAAGCAACGTCTTTCACGGCATCTCCCTGCCCGAAGGTGATCTCCATCCCTATATTTGCTTCCACGGTGACATTGCCCCGGCCATATTCTCCTTTCACGCCCACGCCTCCCCAGATGGTGGTCTCGTGTTTGTTAAAATCGCGTTTCACCGACCAGAGGATGCCCTCTCCGCCCGATAACTTCACGTGGTCGCAGCT
>DHTF01000114.1:29445-31416 GCA_002411515.1 Proteiniphilum sp. UBA5267
CCGCCCGATAACTTCACGTGGTCGCAGCTCAACTCGAACGACAATACGCCAATGCCACCTCCGATTCCGTTTTCACCCAGCGGACAATCTTGCTTCTCTTTTTTGGGTAGGCTGGGATCCGCTATTTCCTCGGATGGCTGCGGCGGCTCCGGCTCCACGCAGATCATTTGATTGAGTTGATCTGCAAGGGGTGGTAAGCTGGCTGCCATACCTGCGGCTATCTCCAGATGAATGACCGCCATCATCTCCCGATAGAGGTTGTAATACTCATTGAGGCTGGGAGCATACATCCGTTCGATGATGGGATTGGTAAATGCATAAAAATCGGGAATTGCCTCCTTCAATGCGCCGGAAACCAGCGTGTAATTTTTGCTGCCGGCTGAGAAGGTAGACTCCATATCCCCTTTTTGGAGTTTACACAGGCGGAATGATAGTTGGTCGCTCTCATATTGCAATTTTTTCACTTTGGCTTCCACCTGTTTCAGACAAGCTTCATTACCGCCGCAACCCGCAGCCTCTTCCAGAAGCATGAGCATGCGTTCTTGCAATCGCAACGATTGTTCCTGATACTGCGTGATTGTCGGCAAATGTTGTTCCAATATCTTCGCGTTGTTTTCCAACAATTTTGATCCTTCCTGCACTGCCCGGCCGTAGTTGCTGTTTTCACCAAATAACAGCATGGTGATATCACTGAATTGCATGAGTTCTTTCGAAAAATCCCGTTGAAAGACCATCGCGTTGTCCGGGTCTTTGGAAGCATGCAACTGCTGATTTCTTATTCGTTCCGAGGCGGAGAGCAGGTCGGATAACAGCTGTTGTTTTCGTGCGCCCAACTGGGCAAAATAACGGCTGAAAGACGGTTCCTGTCCCACCATTCTACCCACATCCTCATACACAGGCAGATCGGGAATATCAAGCCCTCCGGTGTCTCCTTTCTCATCCACCAGCGGACGGGGTTGGCTCCCCTGGTTCTGTGAGGGCGGCTTTGCCGCCTGTGCTTGTTTCATAGCGATGAAGCCTGCAGCCGAATACCTTTGGCCCAATGCTTTTCGCAAGTATTGTTCCGCTTTCAGGGGATTTTTTTCGCACCGGGCAATCAATCCCAGCCCCAGGTAAGGTGAACTCATCTTGGGAGCTGTTTTCAACGCCTTTTCAAACAGCAGTGCGGCATGGGTTTGATCGCCCGCTTCCCAATAAGCCCAACCCAGATTACACAGGATAAGGCCGATGTTTGGTTTTAACTGATCGGCATACTGCAACACCTGAATGGCTTTAGCATATTCTCCCATATCTTTAAGTGCGACACCCAGATTATTTGCAGTTAACAAATCGTCTGGACTTCTTGCTGCACTCCATGCTATGGCATATACAGAGGCAGAACCTGCTCCCGTCATCACAAAAGCCGCTCCCATATCGGCACCGTCTGTAGGCTTTGCCGACTGTTCCAATATTCGATTCAATTTCTGCAGATCTCCTGTCTTCGGGCCATAGATCTTCATCAGCGACCGGGCAATCTCTACGTACTTTTCACGTGTCAGGGCAGACAATGAGGAAATGTCAACTTTTTCCGGGCAAGGTTCGTTGCTTTTCGCATCGGCCCCTTGTGGTTTCGGGGTCGGTGTAGGGGTTGCGTGCGGGTCTTTCTTATTCGTTTGCTTGTCCAATGCATCAAATTGTTTCTCCATCGATGCCCCCCACTGTTCCAGCCGGGTATTTTCCTGTTCGGAGAGTTCCTTTCCCGATTTTGCTTTTTCCAGGATACGGCTTATTTCCGCAGGGATTTGCATTTGGGCGCAGACAGCAAACGCGAATGTCAGCGCCGCAAGTAAAAGTAATAATTGTTTCATATATCAGAAAGCATTATTACTCGTCGGTGAACCGGATATCCCGAGGTACTTCAAACTTATCCTGCGGAGGAGCCTCCTCTTCCACCGATGTCACCTGTAAAGAGGTCTGTATGCCCATTGCCTC
>DHTF01000119.1:0-908 GCA_002411515.1 Proteiniphilum sp. UBA5267
TTAAAATTGCTGGCATTGCTTTGAAACATGGCAAATCCATCGTGATGCTTGGTTGTGAAGACCATATATTTCATTCCCGTTTCTTTTGCCAGTTTTACCACTTCATCCGCATTCCAGTTTGTTGGATTAAAAGTACTTGCCTTTGCCCGATACTCCATCACCGGAATTTTACATCGGTTCATGATCCACTCCGCGCCGCCACGTTGCTGGTTAAATCCGTTATACACTCCGCCATACATTGAGTATGGTCCCCAATGAATGAACATGCCGAATTTGGCATCACGCCACCAGCTCATCTTTTCATTGTAATCCAGAGCTGCATTAGGTTTTTGAGCAAAACCGACTATCGACATCATGAGAATTGCAAGAGATAAAAATAATTTTTTGTTCATTTTTTTATTTGGGCGATTTTTGTTAATCTACTATTGTTTTTGTGTCATAAATCTCCAGGTTACTTTACCGATGGTATTTGGCTTATTCTTTTCAGCTTTGGAGATTTCTCCAATGAGTTTGTTCATTTTATCTGCCTTCACGGTCAATGTTCTCCAGGAATATTCTCCCTTCTCATAATCAAATGTTTCGCCATCGTCATCGTATAGCATATAGCTGTTTGGTTTTGACCCGTAATGACGGATTTCAAGATTGACTATTTCTCCCACTTTCGGTGCGTGCAACAAGGGAGCCATCATGGGGATGATGCCGCCATCTTTCACATATACCGGTATTTTCTCTAACCCGGGGGTCACAGTGATTACTTCGCCATTTCCGGCATATTCGCCCGTGTAGAAATCATACCAGTTCCCTTTGGGGAGGATCACTTTGCGTGATTCTTGACCCGTGAACATGGGAGCTACCAGCAAGTATTCTCCGGCCATATACTGATCTTTTACTTCTCTGTTTACAGCCTC
>DHTF01000119.1:1170-2064 GCA_002411515.1 Proteiniphilum sp. UBA5267
ATTCATTCCTCTGAAAGGAGGTGTTCCTTCGAAATGATACTTTGCAAACTCAGAATACCAATAAGGCATCATCTGCATCCGCAGAAGGGCGTATTCTTTCACGCTTTCGGAAACCTCCGGGAACGACCATGGTTTTGTTCCGCTAGACCAGGCATTGATCATGGCCATGGGTGAAAAAACGACCGACTGGAAGCGCCTTAGCCACTCTTCGCTGGTTTTGGAGCTTCTTACTTCCGGTGTCCATAGTACTCCACAATATCCACTGTTTATTAATGCAGTGATAAAGTCTTCATGGCTGTAATAATCGTTGTATATGACATAGGGCATGGAATTGCCACCTGCATTGGAAGCTCTTACCAAACCAAATGTTCTTACATTTTGTTCCCGGTACATATCGGTGGTTATTTTCTGAACCCATAAACCATAGGTCTGACGCATCTGTTCCGCGCTTAACCCGGAAGGGAAGGTTGCAACATCAGGCCAAAGCCAAATATCATGCCCATCTACTTCATCTATTTTATAACCGCTGACGCCGATAGACATATGCTCTTTTTTTAGTTTTTCTGTCCATATTTTTTGTACCTTTTCCAAAGAAAAGTCTGGTACAATTCCGTTCCAAACTGTGTGGGAACCACTCAACGGAACCATCTCTTTATAAATGCCGGATTCAGGAGAAATATAGGGGTTGGTCCATAAATTAATGCGTACACCACGCTCTGCCATTTCTTTTACAAATCCTGCAGGATTGGGATATCTTCCTTTGTCCCATTCGAAAGAACAGGGATAGGCTTTACTCTGCCATCCGGGTTCCAAACCGATGTAATCCAGCGGAAACCCTTTCTCTTCAAACAATGCCACCTCTTCCTTTACCTGCTCATCGGTATAAAGTCTTTG
>DHTF01000119.1:2190-23850 GCA_002411515.1 Proteiniphilum sp. UBA5267
ACCTCTTCCTTTACCTGCTCATCGGTATAAAGTCTTTGTGTGCGCTGGGTAAAACCCAATCCCCAGCGTGGAGGCAAGGTGCCTCCACCGCAGTATAAATTATACCTGCGGATTGCGTCCATCGGGGTAGGGCCTGCAAAAAGATATATTTCCACACCTTCGGCAGGGACCAGGATCTCTACGGCATCGGAATAGGGGCGCGACGACCATTTATTATCGGTATTCCTGTCTTGTGCAACCGGAGCATTGGGGCTATCTTTTCGAACGCCTGTTCCTGCGTAAACTGTCAGATAGCGTGCAGAATTTACCAATACGCCATACCCCTCACTAGAGACGTAAAAGGGAACCGGCGCATGAGTCCGACCATTGTCTTTTCCCCCGTAATGGTCTACATGCAGGTTCAGAATTTTGCCCCGCTGATGTACAGTCTGAAAATTCAATCCAAAACCGTACAATTGCTCTCCTTTTATCAGCGGTATCCGTAAAGATGTCTTGCCGTCCGATACTGCTCCTACAACCTCATTAGCGAATGCTGGAAAGTTCGCATTCGGCATCTTCTTTAAAGCCTCGGATTGAGGCGAGACGTTGGCCACACTCAACAAAGAATATGCTTCGGGTGTTCCAATTACTCCCTTCCAAACGCCCAGTTCAACCTGCTGCCAGTTCACTTGTGCAGAAATAAACAACGTGACAAAAGAGTAAATTATGCCGACTACTATTTTCTTCATGTGATTTTATACGTAGATTGTTTTGCGCTGATTAAAGCCATATGATTGGATTCCGTATGGGCAGGTTTCGGATAACTTCTTCATTTTCAGGAAAATGGTCGAGTGTTTTCCACACCTCAAGGTATGTTTCATTCTTTAATCCGATTGCCCCGAAGAAAAGGAAGGGTTGCGCAACAGGCCACTCATCCCAATACATTACATCGGGTTTATATTCCCACGCGGATTTATCTATTACAAAAGGTAGTAAAAAATCAAACGCTTTCTGCATATTTTTTCCGTCCGGTGTGGTATATGTCCACAGGTTGTCCTCTTCTGTCGACAATATCCGACAAACCGTGGCCATTGCATCGAGATTAAATAGTGAATACCCGTATGGTTTGGTCCTGCTTAACTCGCGCGGAAAACTTCCATCTGTCCCCATCTGATCCGGTAGAAGAATTGTCTTATACCGATCAGTGCAGAGATCCAGCACTTCCTCGTTGCCGGTATATTTTGCAAAGATGGCAGCCTGCATCACCCAGCATGTGCCGTGGTTGTTCTGTGCATTCATCTCGGCTATTCCGTAGTCATGTGTTGTCAGCCACGTCAGATATTCTGTAATCCATCGCTTGGTGCCTTCCTCATCCTCTTCCGACAACAATTCCAGTTCTTCCATTTTCAATAACGATTGCACCACCTCAATCAGGTGAATGGTGTCGATAATTCCTATTCCGCGCCCGGTTGTGATGCCCTTGATTGCCTGTGCATAGAGCAGGTTCGGACTCATTCTGGTCTCTTCGTCGATAAACCAGGCCCGGATATGTACCAGTGCAGCATCAATATATTTCCGGTCTTTTGTCAGCAGATAAGCCGACGTTAGGTTACCGACCAGCGTGCTGAAACGTATCATCGCATGACGGTGTGCTACAAAATTGTCGGGATTTGTCTGGCCATCGCGTCGCACGTAGGGGCCTTCCGGATTGAGTGAGTCGGGCCACCAGTAATCTCCTTCCGAATAAAAATCATGTATTCCTCCCGCACTTCTTTCGCACTGATGATCGGTCACCGTGATCGGTTTTTCGTTCAGATTATTTTCCGCCCTTTTCAGTACCTCATCTTTTAATTGACCCTGTACAATCTTTGTCACCGGATCTCCCATGGAACAAGATTCCAAGGAGAGGAGTGAAGCAAACAGTATCAGTAATGTAAAAAAGTTTTTCATTGTTAATGTAGTTATTTTATGAATATTCATTCGTTTTATAATCTGTTTATCACGTGTATTTCGACTTTCCCCGAATCAATCACGATGATAAATGAGAATGTGCTCGAGCACAATTTACTCCTTAATAAAATATATAATTATTTATTAGTTAATCATTTAATATCCTTTTATATCGTTGAGACGTATTTAGAACCAGAATTCATTATTTGAGTTTACGAATATACCTTTTTGCTTCTTCTATAGGTTTGCGCACCGTACCAAGCCACCACCACGAAGCAGATAAATGGCAGAATAAAAGAAGCATTTACAGCAGGAAAATTACTTCCGATTGTTTTCAGGTCAATGATCGAGGCCTGTAGCGGAGGCAATACCGATCCACCGAGAATAGCCATGATCAATCCTGCAGCACCGAATTTGGCATCGTCCCCCATGCCTTTCAATGCAATTCCATATATCGTGGGGAACATCAGCGACATACAGGCCGATACGGCTACCAAGGAATATAATCCCGATATATCTTGTAAAAAGATTACTCCCAAGGTGAAGATGGCTGCTGCCACCGCAAGGATCCGCAACAACTTGCCCGGATTGATGAATTTCAAGAGATAGGTGCATACAAAACGGCTCGCACAAAAAATAATCATGGCTACGATATTGTACTTCTGTGAAAGCACCTCTGCAGCCTGTTCTTCCATTCCCTGGGCCATGAAAACCCGGGTGCCGTATTGAATGATGAAGGTCCAGCACATGATCTGCGCGCCCACATAAAAAAACTGTGCAATTACTCCTTGTCGGTAGTTGGGGATGGAGAAGATTCTTTTCAGCGTGGGGATGAAATTTATTTCTTTATTTTTATCTCCGTTGGTTGGCATGTGGGCAATCCAGATGATCAGAAACATCGCCATCACCACCAGCCCGATGGCAAGATAGGGCGCAATGAGGATGGAGAGGTCGGACTGCTTCATCGCGATGAAGTCTGCATCGGGAAGCACTGCCCTTTCGGAGGTGCTCATTGGATTCAGCCGTGCCTGAATAAAATTCATGGCTACATACATACCTGCCAGCGATCCCATCGGGTTGAACGACTGCGCCAGGTTGAGCCTGCGTGTAGATGTCTCTTCCGGTCCCATGGTCAGAATATAGGGGTTGGCGCTTGTTTCCAGGAACGACAATCCGCAGGTCAGGATAAAGTAGGCAGCCAGAAATGGGTAGAAACTGCCTGATTCTTTTGCCGGCAAAAAGAGAAAAGCTCCCACAGCATAGAGCAATAACCCCAGCATGATCCCTTTTTTGTAGGAGAACTTCCTGATAAAAATTGCCGCCGGAAAAGCCATGGCGAAATAGCCACCATAGAAAGCCAGTTGTACCAATGCACCCTCCGTGACGCTCATCCGGAAGATCTTGGAGAAAGCCTTGACCATGGGATTGGTAATGTCGTTGGCAAAGCCCCAGAGTGAAAAACAAGCTGTAATGAGGATGAACGGCAGTAAATAATTCAAGCCGTTGTGTTTGAGTAACGATGATTTTGATGTGTTCATATTTTTCTGTATCTCACTTTACGACTCCTTTTTTCAGAATGATGTTGGCATACAATGCTTCTTCTCCGGTAGCGATGACTGCATACGATTTTCGGGCCCTTTCATAGAAAGCGAAACGTTCAATATATCCTATTGTAAATGATTCTCCAGACGTGAGCAGGATCTTCTTGTAATCTTCCCAAATCTCCGGATTGTAGTCGTCTCCATCGACTACTTCCATCAGAAAAACCTGCTGTTCGCTGTAGGTGTCGAGCGGAAATAATTCCATGATGGCGCCCAGTATTTCAGTCCCCGATATTCCGTCGGCGCGGATTACATTCTCTGAAATGCTGTGGCAGGGAAAGTTGCCATCGGCAATTACAATTTCATCGCCGTGCCCCATCTCCATGAGCGTCTTGAGTAATTGCGGCGATATTGTTTTTGGTATTTTTTTAAGCATATACCTCTGTTTTAGATTCGTGGGCATGCATTCCGTCGTTACCGGTGATGCATGCCCCGAATGCATTATTATTTATAAATGGGACCGAAATTCTTGCAGGCCCTATAGTCGGCTCCCTCCTTGTCCATGCCAAAAGCATTCCATGCCGAAGGACGAAAGATCTCCTCTTCATTCACGTTGTGCATGCACACCGGAATACGCAATATCGAGGCCAAAGTAATCAGATCCTGACCGATATGTCCATAACTGATAGCGCCATGGTTTGCACCCCAGTTGTTCATTACCGAATAAACATCTTTGAATGCACCTTTGCCGGTTATACGGGGTGCAAACCAGGTGGTGGGCCAGGTTTTGTCGGTACGCTCGTTGATGATATCGTGTATCTTCGGATCAATCTCCACGCTCCATCCTTCTGCAATCTGCAAGACCGGTCCCAGACCGTCGACCAGGTTCAACCGGCACATGGTCATCGGCATGCCGCCCTCCGAAAGGAAAGTGGAGGAGTAGCCTCCACCACGGAAATAATCCCTGTTGGCAGGTGACCATGTGGTTGCATCCAAGCAAGCTTTCACTTCTTCCTCAGTGATGTACCAGGATTCTTTCATGGCCGGTTCGCCGTTCAACTGCTGTTTACCAGTGGCGTCGAGCGTGGTAGCCCCAGAGTTAATCAAGTGAATGATGCCGTTGGCAGCTTTTCCGGTAAGTTCCTTTCCCGATACACGTTTTACCGATTCAGGGCTCCAGAAAGTCCGCACATCCGAAAAGAGTTGGGCCTTATTTGAAAGCAAATGTCCAAAAAGCATGGATACGCTGTTGAGCGAGTCGTTTTCGGTAGCCAGTACATAAGCTTCACGGATGCCGTTCCAGTCGAATGAACTGTTCAGGATGGTTTCACTGAAATCACCGTTTGGTAAAAAGTCTGTCCACTGACGTTGTCCTTGGAAACCTCCCAGCAGCGCATTGTGCCCGATGGCTTCTTCCTTGAAACCCATCTCTTGGAGTTTGGAATTTCCTTTCATCAAGTCGCGGATAATGAGGGTCATCTTCACCACAAACTCCCAGTCTTCATCTTTTTCTTTCCTGCTTTTTTGTTTCTCAGGCCGGTTGAAATCTATTCCTTCGTTCACCTTGCAATATTTTTCGGTCCAGGCCATCGCCTTGGCATACTCATCGGGATCATAGATGCCTTCCTTCATGCGACGGAGAATCTCGGTGGAATCGACTGATTCGTTGCGCATGCCCAGGTATTTCTGGAAAAAATCAGGATTGACCATTGAGCCGGCAATACCCATACAGGTGCCTCCAATAGCCAGATAAGACTGTCCCCGCATGGTGGCCACTGCCTGTGCTGTACGAGCAAAACGGAGCAGTTTTTCTTCCACGTCCTTGGGGATGGTGTTGTCGGTGGCATCCTGTACATCTCTGCCATAGATGCCGAAGGCCGGTAATCCCTTTTGCGTATGAGCAGCCAACACAGCGGCAAGGTATACAGCACCCGGTCGTTCCGTGCCATTGAAACCCCAGACTGCTTTGGGATAGTGTGGATTCATGTCCATTGTCTCCGAACCGTAATTCCAACTAGAGGTAACGGTAATGGTGGCACCTACGCCTTCCCGCTCAAACTTGGCGGCACAGGCAGCATTTTCTCCAACACGGCCAATGGTCCCGTCGGCAATGACACATTCAACGGGACTGCCATCCCCGTTTTTCAAGTTTGTTTCAATGAGTTTGGCTACTGATTTTGCCAGGTTCATTGTTTTCTCTTCAAGACTCTCTCTTACACCTCCCTGACGACCGTCAATGGTAGGGCGTATACCAATTTTTGGATACTTATTCATTTTCTTTACAGTTTAGAATGTAATATTTTTTATGTCATCTAATTGCATTACAGATAATTAAAATGATTCTCTCTTCTTAATGACAGTCGGCAAATAGACCTGCACGACTTGCTCATCAAGTACAAAATCTGCTGCTATGCGACCCATTTCGTCCCAATCGATTCCGATGCTGGAAATGCCGCTTTCAATCACTTCATAAAAAGGGTTTTCATTGTATGCCAACAATCCGTAATTCTTTCCAGGTTTTAAACGATCCTTGCGTCCCTGCTTTACAATTTTCACAACATCTTCCTGTTTGATAACCAAATAGAAGTAATCTTTCTGAATCACTGTTCTCTCCGAAATCTCATCAAGAATACCGAATTCCAACTTATGGTCGAGACAAAAGTCACTAAAGGCTGTTTTGCTACTCTGCGGATGCTTGTGGTATTTGTTGTGAACGAAAATAAGCTTCTTGTATTTACCCAAATCTTTTTTGATAGACAACAAGGCATCGTACAAACCTTTGTCGAAATCCTGGCAGACATAGGAATATCCATTTTTATCGAATTTTCCGAAATCGAGCAACAGCAACTTCTTCTTGTCGATTTTCATCAATACATCGGCAAACTTTTCGTTGTCGTAATTCATGACCAGATATTTGTTATACCTGCCAATGGAATCATGTACGATGTTATTGAATAAATGTTCGTTGTATTGGTGAAACCAAAGATCAATTTTGTACGACTTAGGTAAGCGCGATACAAGTAAATGGTGTAAGGCCTCTTTAAAAGGGGAATATTCATCCAACAAAAGCAGGATGTTTTTGGTGTGAGAGGCAACGTAGTAGTTTTTTCCGTGAATGGCATCTATCATACCCCGTGCCCGCAGGTCGGAAAGAGACTTGAACACGGTATCTCTTGAGACTGAGAACTGACGGCTTAAATGGTTGATCGAGGGTAGTTTTTCACCCACTTTCAACTCATTGGTGGCAATGGCATCCTGGATGTATTCTGCCAATTGCTGGACTTTGGTTTTCTTCCCGTCAAATATCAAACTCATTCTAGGAAATTTTTACATGGAAGTAGCATCTACTGTTCTGTGCTGTTCTGTGCTGACATGGATGCAAATGTATATGCTTAATGTTACATTAAAAAAAGTTTCTATATGTTATGTAACATATTTCTTTCCAAAATATAGATTACCTGACGATTCCGAAAATGATTCACTTCATTCAGTAAGACCTTGGGGGCTAAATCAAAAAAAGAGAAGGCTGTCTCAAAATAACTGTGGAGATGGTCTCTTTTCATTTGCACATTTTCCCATGAAGGGGGAAAGTCCTAGAAGAAACAACGTCCTGTACGGATAATGCACGGGTAATGCACGGGTGATGGGTCGTTATCTCCTCATTGTTATATAAGCGAAATATAAGGGAAATAGGGAGAGATACCGAGCAAGGTAGGGACCAGGTGGGAGCATGGTAGTGTCTCGTCTGCAGTAATTGTAAATTAAAAGCAGGACAATACATAGAAGAAGAGACTGTCTCAAAATTGAGGCAGTCGCTTTTTTTATCTCTTTTTTCGCTTTTTTTATCTATTGTTGGATAAAGATATAACTTTCTTCATTGATTTTTTACAGTATTTAATTGAGTCGACCTGATTTATATATAATTATATAACAGGTGTTTACTTATTTCGATATTGCCTGCTTGAGACTTATGTGCTATACATTGAGATGGAATTGTTATAAAAATTGTTCGCAAACTTGTTTCTTTGTTATATCTTTGTACGATGTAACTCAAATGATAGATACAGTCTTGTTTGTCCGCGACGATTTCGGTAAATAAATCTGTTTTTATTTGAATCAATTGAAATTCATTTGAGTGATCCGACTCAGTTGAGTGAAGTACATTGTTATGTATTCCACGAAAGTTAAGAAACCCTATTTATTCAGGGTTTATTTTATATAAATTTATTCTAAAAAAAACACAGAAATGCACAGAAGAATTCAAAGAAAGTTATTATCAATTTGTATAGCCGCGCTCATTGGAGTAGGTTTTGGTGTTACAAGTTGCAGTGATGAGGGAGGGTATTATGGGGCTGAACCGAAGGTTTCCGCCGATCCATCCAAGCCGGTTGTCTTTACTGATTTTTCACCAAAAGAGGGGGCTGTACGTACACTGGTTTTTATTGAAGGGAGTAATTTCGGAACAGACATTTCGAATATTGAAGTTACCATTGGGGGAATATCAGCTCCTGTGATTGGCTCCTCCGGTACCAAAATCTGCGTCATGACACCCAGACGTTCCGGTCAGGGTGATGTGGCAGTCACGATTAAGGATAAGGAGGGTAAAGTGATCAAGGAGCACCAGTTTGAAGAACAATTTACACTTCAGCAGGCATTGCAGGTGAATACTTTAACAGGGAAGGTGGATCCGCAAACAAACTCTTCCAGTATCATTAACGGTTCATTTGATGAGGCTGAATTTCAAAACCCCTGGTGGTTGGAACTTGATATTGATGATGAGGGTAACAAGATCATCTATGTCATTGACCAAGAGAATCTGGCGGCACTTCGTAAAATAAACCTCACCACCAAGGAGGTCTCGACGGTCTTTATGAAAGGGCAGGCAGGTGTGCATCAGGTAAAATCGATGCTGTTCGATACCCCGACACGCGACACACTCTTCTTTGTGGATGACAATGGCCGTGGGAACTGGAACGACCGGCATCAGATGCCTAACATACACTACGCTTTACGGAACGAGGGGTTCAGAAAGGTATACCCTTATCTTTATGCACAATGCTCCTATTCTGCCATATCGATGCAGGATGGCACCATTTTTTATAATACCTGGACATCATCGGAGGTTTATAAAGCGAAACAGATCTTTGATGAGCAAGCAAAGATGTGGGACGGACAGTCGTTATTCAGTGTGAAAGCCAATTCCAGCGATCATGTCTTCATGTTCCGACATCCCGATGACATGTACGTCTATATGACCGGGTTCAATGGTGTGTACCGGTGTGCCTATGATAAAGATAAAAAGGAACTGGTTTCATCAGTACTCCACGTAGGAAATATCGGTGGTAGTTCGGGTTATGCCGATGCACCTGGAAGCGCTGCCCGCTTTAATCGGCCTCGCCAAGGTGTTTTTGTAAAAAATAAGGAGTATGTGGCACAGGGGAAGCAGGATGTGTATGATTTCTACCTTTGCGATCATAATAACAACGCGATCCGTAAGGTAACCCCCGATGGGGAAGTCAGTACCTTTGCTGGACGTGGTAGCCAGGGTGTGGATGGCCAGGTATGGGGCTGGATTGACGGTGAAGCGCGCGAAACGGCCCGCTTCCGAGAACCTACAGGCATCTGTTACGATGAAGAAGAAGAGATTTTCTATGTTGCTGACAAAGAAAACAAGCGTATACGCACAATTTCAGTTGAATAAACCAGAACTACAAATCTAAAAGGAACAAAAACACACTATTAATGATGAAGAAATATATTCTATCCGTTTTATGCTTACTCTTCTTTGCAATGAGTGCATCTGCGCAAAAAAAGAAGGTCGAGGTCACCGGAACGATTGTCGACGAAGAGGGATTTCCGATGATCGGTGCAACCGTAATTATTAAAGACAAGCCCGGACTGGGAGTTGCCTCGGATATCGATGGCAATTTCAAGATAGAGGTCGAGGCATTTCAATATTTGGTTTTCTCCTATATCGGTTATGAAAATCAGGAGCATCTGGTCAAGGACGAGAACATGGTGCTGAATGTCAAGATGCTGGAGTCAAAAGCTACAGCGCTCGATGAGGTCACCATTACAGGTATGGGACCCCAGAAAAAGGTGACCGTTACCGGAGCCATCACCACCGTTGAAGTGGGTACGCTGAAGACGTCCTCCTCCAGCATATCCAACTCTTTGGCAGGTAATGTAGCTGGAGTTATGGCGATGCAACGTTCAGGACAACCGGGTTCCAACACCTCTGAGTTCTGGATTCGTGGTATATCCACATTTGGGGGCAGCTCCAGTGCGCTGATCCTGGTGGACGGGTTTGAACGAAGCATGGATGAACTCAATATTGAAGATATCGAGTCTTTCTCAGTACTGAAAGATGCCTCTGCTACTGCAATCTATGGATCACGTGGTGCAAATGGGGTTATCCTGATCAACACAAAAAGAGGTAACGACGGAAAAGTAGAGGTGAATGCCAAGACGGAATATACCTGGACTACCCGCACGCGGACACCAAAATTCGTGGATGGGCTGAGGTACGCATCTATGGCCAACGAGGCGCGTACTAGCCGTAATCAGAGAACCGTCTATTCCGATCAGGAGTTAATGATGATCGGTGAACAGCTCGACCCTGATATTTATCCCAATGTAGACTGGATGGGTCTTTTATTAAAGGATGGTGCACCCACCTACCGCTCTTCAGTGAGTGTGAAAGGGGGAGGATCGAAAGCCAGGTATTATCTATCCGGCAGTTTCCTTGATGAAGGTGGAATGTACAATGTGGACAAAACGATGAAGGAGTATAGTACGAATGCCAACTATCAGCGCTATAACTATCGGATGAACATTGATATGAACATCACTTCCACTACACTGGTTCAGGTGGGTATTGGCGGAGCACTGGAGAAAACGAACCGCTCCGGTGTGGTCAATACCGATGATATCTGGTACTCCGTATTCGGTTACAATCCTGTCACGATGCCGGTGATGTATTCGAATGGATATGTTCCTGTCATGCAGAAAGAAGGAACATTCACATCATCTTGGGAAGCAGCCTATAACCCTTGGATAGCTGCCACCCAAACAGGATATTCCGAGATATGGCAAAACACCATCAATTCGAATATTACTTTAGAGCAAAAGCTCGATTTCATTACTGAAGGATTGAAATTTACAGGGCGTTTCGGATATGATACCTATAATTACAACTATATCCAGCGCCGGAAAAACCCGGAGATGTGGAGGGCTGAACGGCAACGTGATTCAAACGGAGCGATTGTATTTAACCGTTTGGTGCCGGAACGGTTGATGTCGCAGAATTCCTCGGCAACAGGAGACAGAAAGGAATTTGTTGAAGCGGAATTATCTTACGGCAGAAATTTTGGTGATCACAACATCGGGAGTGTCCTCAAATATACACATGATAATTATGTGAATACCTCGGGTTTTGGAAGTGATATCATGCAAGGTATCGCCCGACGCCACCAGGGATTGGCAGGGAACTTCTCATATGGATACAAGAATCGCTATTTGCTGAACTACAATTTCGGGTACAACGGATCGGAGAACTTTGCCAAAGGACATCAATTTGGCTTCTTCCCGGCCTATTCAGCTGCATGGAACATAGCTGAAGAAAATTTCGTAAGGGACAATATTGACTGGCTAGGGATGTTAAAAATACGCTATTCATATGGAGAGGTAGGTAGTGATAACTCCTCTTCTCGCTTTCCCTATCTGGCCAATTTCGGCAACTATGAACGCAGTACAGGGGCCGGTAATCAGGAGGTCTATTACAACTGGGGCGACATGAACAGTGCATTTGGTTATCCCGGCTTGAGCTATACCCGTGTATCATCGAATAATGTAACCTGGGAGATCGCTAAAAAGCACGATGTGGGTATTGACCTCTATCTCTGGGGAGATAAATTTGGCCTTACATTGGACTATTTTGATGAAAAAAGAGAAGGAATCTATATGGGTCGGGACTATCTGTCCGATATGGTCGGTATCCAGGGTGACAACCCATCAGCTAATGTGGGGAGTGTGAAGTCGGAAGGGTTCGACGGCAACTTCAAATTTGATGAAAGGATTGGAGAAGTAGCTTTTCAGGTACGGGGGAACTTCACCTACAGCAAGAATGAAATTCTGGAAGCTGATGAGATGGTAAACCGTTATCCCTACCTTCGTCGTACCGGCTTTCGGGTAGATCAGGCAAAAGGATTGGTTGCTTTAGGCCTTTTCGAAGATTATGATGATATCCGGAACAGTCCTCGTCAGGATTTTGCTGATGTTAGAGATGTGATGCCCGGGGATATTAAATACAAGGACGTCAACGGTGATGGTATCGTGAATAATGACGATATTGTACCCATTGGAGCCACTACAAGACCCAATCTTATTTACGGCTTGGGACTCTCCGCTTCCTGGAAGGGGTTTGACTTTAACCTCCATTTTCAAGGTGCAGGGAAATCCAATTTCTTTATCAACGGATTCACTGTTTATCCTTTCATCAATGGTGAATGGGGAAATATTCTGGAAGAGATGGCAGACTCCAATCGTTGGATCCTGGGGGTCAATGAAGATCCACAAGCCGAATACCCTCGATTAAGTTACGGAGGGAATGCAAACAATTACCGCCCTTCCACCTATTGGCTTAGAGATGGTTCGTATCTCCGGCTGAAAACGCTGGAGATGGGGTATACCTTGCCCAAGTCACTGACCCAAAAGCTCTATCTGGATAAGGTGCGTCTGCATGTAATCGGTCAGAACCTGTTGACATTCTCTAAATTTAAATTGTGGGATCCGGAAATGGGAAGCTCCAACGGGATGAAATATCCGCTGGGAAAAACAGTCACATTTGGATTGACCGTAAATCTTTAATTTTTAATCTGAATAAGAAACATATAATGGTGTGAAATAAGCAGGATCATTATAGACAAATACAAATGATTTAGCGAGTAATGTACATCATAAAGAAGAAAATAAAATAATCGTATGAAAAGAAAATATTTTCTATTAACTGTTATTGTGGGCTTGGGCACGTTCTTCCAATCCTGTTCCGATTATCTGGATGTTGAACGTTATTTCAGTGACAGACAGAATCTGGAACGAATATTTAATAGCCGTGATTACACTGAAGAGTGGCTGGCCAACGCTTATTACCAGCTTCTTTCCTTCAATCTGGAGGTTGGACATGTGCGGTTTACGCTGACAAACTACTCGGATGACATGATCTTTACGGAGGGTGGGGCCGGAATCTCATTCTCAAACTATAAATTTGGCCAATATGGGCCACAATACGGGGGTAATGTTGGTGATCTTATTTCTAGACCCTGGGATCAGTCCTATGAAGGTATTCGCCAGGCTTCCATTTTCATTCAAAATGTGCATCCGGGGGATGAGATTACCGAAGAGAGATACAAGGATCTCAAGGGACAGGCCTACTTTATCCGTGGTTACCTCTATTGGCTTCTGTTGAGAAAATATGGTCCTGTACCTATCTTGCCTGATGAAGGACTCGACTATGAGGCGTCATACACCGATCTGGCTTATCCGAGGAACAGTTACGACGAATGTGTGGAGTACATCTCCGAACAGATGCTGCTGGCTGCCGACCATCTTGTAAGTGACCGCAGTAGCCGCGATGCCTCACGCCCTACAAAAGGTGCAGCATTGGCTGTTCGTGCAAAAGCCTATCTTTACGGAGCAAGCCCGTTAATGAATGGAAATACGGAGATGTCCTCCTTTGTTGATGACAAGGGTCGGAATCTTATCTCTCAGGAATATGATGAAGAGAAATGGGCTAAAGCCGCCGCCGCCGCTTTGGATGTGATGCGGTTGGGAAAATATGAAATTTATGTCGCTCCAAAACGTAAAAACGGGGGGCTATGGGGTGCCTATCCCAAAACCATTGAGCCTCCCTATCATCCTGTATACTCTGAGAAGTCATGGAAGGAAGGCGGATGGAATGATATTGATCCGTTGGATTCTTACCGGGCACTCTTTAATGGTGACTTGTATGTCTCAGAAAATCCGGAGCTGATCTTTTCGCGTGGTGATAATCAACTGAACGATGAGTATGGTATTCAATCGATGTCGCGTCACCAGATGCCGGTGAGTAGAGGTGGCGGATGGAACTGTCACGGTATCACAGGTAAGCAGTGTGATGCTTATGCCATGAATGATGGTTCAACTTTTGACCGCTCTACCAGCCCGAAAGGCTTTACACAGAGGGATGGTGAATACCCCTATTTGAGAAAAGATGTATGGCTTGAATATGCCAACAGGGAGCCCCGTTTCTACGCTTCGGTTGCCTTCAGCGGCGCTCATTGGTCATGTACAAGCGCAAAAGATCCAAATAACCGTGATTTTCAGACTTTCTACTATTACGGTGAAGATGATGGTCGGAAAATTGTGAGCACCGACGACCGCTGGATTCCTACCGGTATTGGAATGATGAAATTTGTGAACCCGAAAGAGAGCTATAAAGATGGCGCCGTTTATCCTAAGGTAGATCCTGCTATCCGTTATGCTGACATCTTGTTGATGTATGCCGAAGCACTGAATGAATTGACTACCACCTATCAGATCGCTTCATGGGACGGCAGTGAAACTTATTCGATATCTCGTGATGTTGCCGCAATGAAGGCTGCCGTGCTTCCTGTGCGACTGCGGGCAGGATTACCCAATTTTGATGAAATTGGTATGGGTGATCTCTATACCAACCCGGATGAGTTAAGAACAGTTCTTAAACGTGAGCGTCAGATTGAGTTCCTTGGAGAGAACCAGCGCTATTTTGACCTTCGTCGTTGGAAAGATGCTCCTGAAGAAGAGAGCCAGATGATCTATGGTTGTAACACTACCGTACCGAAAGAGTCTCGTGAATTTTTCTACGAACAAGTGGTTGTTCCCAGCGTACAAACTTCATGGTCTATGAAAAAATATTTTTGGCCGATTGCTTACAATGAGTTGAAAAGGAATGCCCGTTTGACTCAGGCTCCCGGATGGCCCTCTTTTGATTAATGAGTCATGTAAATTCATAAGATATATTTGAAAATTACAAATTCTAATTATATGAAAAAGATATATTTATATTTGACGATTCTGTTTGCTCTTCTTGTTACGCTCTCCGGGTGTAATAATGAGTGGGAGGATGAGTTGTATACCAGAATGGTATCATTAAAAGCCCCGATTAACAGGGAAGATGTCTCTGTTATTTATCTCAGATACAAACCGGATAATGAGAAGGTAACGTTTAAGCTTCCCGTTGTTGTTAGCGGATCGCAGACCAATGACCGCGATTATAAAGTACGCATTGGTGTTGATAACGATACGTTGAACTACCTGAATTTTGACCGGTATGCCGAACGGAGTGATTTGTATTACAGACAGTTGTCGGAGGAGTTCTATGAATTGCCTTCACAAACCTGTCATATCCCAGCAGGGAGTGATGTGGCTCATTTTAATATCGACTTTAATTTCTCCGGATTGGACCTTGTAGAGAAGTGGGTTTTGCCTCTCACGATTATGCCCGATCCCTCCTATACATTGAATACCTATAAGGGCAGACAAAAAGCGTTGCTCTGGGTAATGCCGTTTAATGACTATTCAGGCGTTTACAATGCCGGTAGTATGTATGTTTACTTCGGCGAAAACACCACTAAGTATATGACCGCAAGTACACGTGAGACACGGGTTGTGGATGAGAATACTATCTTCTTTTATGCCGGAATAACCGAAGAGCTGGCTGAAAACCGGGGTGACTTTAAAATTAAATGTGAATTTCTGGAGCCTGATGAGGTGACTGAGATTGAAGGCTCAACCAGAGAAGATGGTACACCTCTCCTTCTAAAAAAGGGCAAATTGCTGTTAAGTGCAGAGAACCCGGATCTGGAATTCGAAGTCATAGGAGCGCCTGCTTACGAGATTAAAGAGGAGTTAGATATCGACAGACCCCATATTATTAAACGCTTTTTTACCTTGACCCTGGAGTACAAGTACAAAGACAGCGCTTCCAGTGAAAACATGGTGTTCCCATACAGATGTAAAGGAACCATGCTCATGCAGCGTAATGTGAGTACATTGATACCGGATGAGGACCAGGCAATATTCTGGTGACAATTGTGTCATGATGGTAAGAATTTGTGCACACAAGTAATTCACAGGTATATAGATTTGTTGGAGGCTGTCTCAAAATAGAGACAGTCTCTTTTTTTTATACCATTTAAAAAGAAAGCAAGTTCTCATTACTATCAACGAAAACTTGCCTAATTACTTAAAAAATAGTAAACGATCCGGTACGGTTTGTTCACCGCATCGAGGTTTTTGCCACGATTGTGAAGTTCCTGGATGCAGAAGGTTTCGTTAGCCTGGAAAGGACCTATGCAAAGGGAAGGCCGTGACAGAAGTGGAGATGAAATCGGTTCTTTCTGAAAAAGTGAAATAGAAAAAAGGCCATCTCATGTTATATTATGAGACAGCCTCCTCCCCAATTATGTGTTACAAACTTTCTCCGAAGTCCTCTTTGAACTTGGCGATCAGTTTCTGAGGCCAGTCACTTACCGGTTCCAGTCCCCCCATAAAGAAGCGGAGCACTGGAGGTTCATATACAAAGCGGAGTCCACCAATCAGTTCCCTGTTTTCATACAACCAGGTCATCCTGTCTTCCACATATTTAATTTGTGACAGGGTGAATACGCGGCGGGGTACAGCGAGCCGTACCAGTTCCATGTCGGCGTAGGTTTCATTTCCATACTCATCGCGTTGGTTGGAGATGGAGCCACGCTCCATGCCGCGGATACCGGAAATCAGGTAAAGCGCTGCTGCGAGTGCTCCTGCAGGATATTCATTTTGTGGGATATGAGCACACACTTGCATAGCATCGACGTGTGCCCCCAACACTCCGGCCGGTTTCACCATGGGCACACCATGTGCATCGAGTGAATTTACCAGGTAAGCGATGAAGTTGGGACTCTGGCTGATCATGGTCTCGTCAAGTGTTTCATACAACCCTACTGCCATGGCTTCGATTTCGCGTACCGAGATGCCGCCATAGGTCAGGAAACCTTCAAACAACGGTACCAGCGCTTCAAGTTCCCGGTAAATGTCGATGTTGTTGGTACAGATACCTCCCCCACGTGAAGAACTTAGCTTGCGTGCAGAAAAGTAGACAATATCGGCCAGGCCGGTCATGGTTTGAATCACTTCGCCCATGGTGCTGTCCTTGAATTCTTCTTCTCGTTGAATAACCAGGTATGCATTTTCTCCCAGTAAACTGGCATCGAGCACGAGCCGGATGTTGTACTTGTCGGCAATGGCTCTCACATCGCGCAGGTTCTGTACAGAAAAGGGTTGTCCTCCAATAAGATTGGTAGAGGCTTCCATGCGAATGAACGGAATGTTCTTGGCTCCGTGAATCTTGATAATTTCCTCCAGTTTTTCAAGGTTCATATTCCCTTTGAAAGGGTGGGAGGAGTTGATTACGTAAGCTTCATCGTAGAGTAATTCCGCAATCTTTCCGCCATACTGGGTGATGTGAGCCATGGCGGTGGTGAAATGGTAGTTCATCGGTACCAGATTGCCTTTGCGTACGTAAGCGTTCGATAAAATGTTTTCCGCAGCACGTCCTTGATGCACGGGCAGGTAATACTTCTTGCCCAGTACATCTTCCACTGCTTTCTGCAAACGGAAAAAACTCTGCGACCCTGCATAGGCATCATCTGCCTGCATCATGGCTGCCATCTGGTTGTCGCTCATGGCATTGGTGCCACTGTCTGTGAGCATATCCAGAAAAACATCTTTTGTGCTCAGCCGGAAGGTGTTGTATCCGCCTTCCTGCAATGCTTCCAGTCTTCTCTCGATGGGTACCAGGTGTAGTTTTTGCACAACCCTTACTTTGTGCAGTTCTAACGGAATATTTTCTCCGTTATAAAATTTAATTTCCTTCATACGATATGTAAAACTAATAGTGTGTGTTGTTTCGTATTGTTCAAAATTCTCCAATTTCCTGTTGAAAATTGATATTAATTGAGCGGTTTATCCGATAAATAATCATTTAAAACTGCAAATGTAAAACAAAAATACCAAATGAAAAAAACTCTGCCTCTCAATTTTTTATCCTTCATCAATTTCTAAACTGCTCTTATGTAGTCACGTCCTCAACCCCGAATAAAGATCCCGATTATCCCTGGTGAGCAATTTGGTCGCAAATGCACCATTCTTAGTCTCAATTGCGAATTATTTCGCTCTACCCAAATCCGTTTGACGAAAAATCCCTATATTTGCCCGAATTAATCACATTCAAACATCATTGACTAACTTTTAATAGGAACAAATCATGGATAAACCCTATGTAGTAGGTATTGACGTGGGCGGCACTAATACTGTTGTCGGCATTGTTGATAAAAGAGGACAAATTTTGACTAACGGCAGCATTAAAACTGCCAAGCATGCACAAGTGGAAGATTATCTCGATGAGCTTACCGCACTTATTAACAATCTCATTGCGGAAGTAACCACAAAAGATCAGATAAAGGGTGTCGGTGCAGGTACACCCAACGGTAATTACTTCACAGGAAGCATTGAGTTCGCTCCCAATCTCCCCTGGAAAGGTGTGATTCCCTTTGCCCAGATGCTGGAAGATCGAGTAGGCATCCCGGTGGCACTCACCAACGATGCCAACGCCGCAGCCATTGGAGAAATGACCTATGGTGCAGCCCGAGGCATGAAAGATTTCATCGTTATAACCCTGGGTACCGGTGTGGGAAGCGGCATCGTAGTGAACGGACAGGTGGTTTATGGCCATGATGGTTTTGCCGGTGAATTGGGGCACGTGATCGTGCGCCGTAACAACGGCCGTATGTGTGGATGTGGCAGAACGGGATGTCTCGAAGCTTATTCATCTGCCACGGGAGTGGCACGTACCGCACGGGAGTATCTTGAAATGAGACCTGAAACACAAACGCGGCTGCGCAACATTCCCATCGAAGACATTACCTCGAAAGATGTGTTCGATGCAGCGATGAATGGAGATGAAATGGCAAAAGAGATCTTCAAGTTCACCGGAGAAATGTTGGGTGAAGCCTTTGCCGATTTTGTGGCGTTTTCCAGCCCGGAAGCAATCATCCTCTTTGGCGGATTGGCCAAGGCCGGTGACCTCATCATGGATCCCATCAAGGAGACAATGGAGAAGAATCTGCTAAATATTTTCAAAAACAAGGTAAAACTGATGTTCTCCGAACTTAAAGAGAGCGACGCTGCCGTATTGGGTGCCAGCGCACTCGGTTGGGAAGTAAAATAACAGAACGCACTTTGTTGCAGTCAGAGACCTGTTTATAGAGGCGGGGATATCGTTGTCGGTATTCTCGCCTCTCTTTTTTGTTTTTGCCATAACTTCATTTCAGCTAGTCTTATTTTCTCAAAATTTCACAAAACTAATGGCGTAAATCTCGCATTTGACCGATAGATTTCATACCTTTGTAATCCTTTAAAAATAACATGTCAAAAAGGCAGGAGATGTCACAAAAAATTCAAACAGCCCTCATTTCGGTGTATCACAAAGAGGGATTAGAAGAGATACTACAGGAACTAAACAGCCTAAGAATCAAATTTATTTCCACGGGCGGAACAAAGGAATTTATCCAGTCATTGGGTTACGAGTGCGAAGCCGTGGAGGAAGTGAGTGGTTATCCTTCCATCTTAGGGGGGCGGGTGAAAACACTTCATCCCAAGATTTTCGGAGGAATCCTTTACCGCAGGGATAACGAATCGGATAAAAAGCAGATAAAATCATATGATATCCCTTCCATCGACCTGGTGATTGTCGATTTGTATCCATTCGAGGAGACCGTAGCTGCGGGGGGGAGCGAGGAAGAGATCATAGAAAAGATTGATATAGGCGGTATCTCTCTTATCCGTGGAGCCGCAAAAAACCACAAGGATGTACTTATTGTTGCTTCCAAAGAGCAGTATAAACCGTTGCTCAACCTTCTAAGAGAAAAGCAGGGTGTGACCACTTTGGATGATCGCCGCTGGTTTGCGAAGGAAGCTTTTAAGGTGTCATCGGGTTATGATTCTGCCATATTTAATTATTTCGACCGTGGGGAGTTTTCAGCATTCCGTCTAGGCGTAGACCAGGGTAAAGGACTCCGCTACGGGGAGAATCCTCATCAGAGGGGAACATTTTACGGTAACTTCGGAGAGATCTTTGAGCAACTGCATGGCAAGGAAATTTCTTACAACAACCTTCTTGATATTGATGCAGCCATCTCCCTGATAGGCGATTTTAAGGAGACGGCGCTGGCTATTCTCAAACACAACAATGCCTGTGGCATGGCTTGTCGCCCCACGGTGAAAGAGGCATGGGATGCAGCATTGGCAGCCGACCCGGTTTCGGCTTTCGGTGGCATCGTGGTGACCAATAGACCGGTGGACAAGGAGGCAGCAGCTGCTATCCATGAGATATTTTTTGAAGTAATTATTGCCCCTGCTTACGATAAAGAGGCTCTCGATATTTTATTTCAAAAGAAAAATCGTATAATATTGGTGCTGAAATCACCGGAGAAAGCTACACAACCTCAACAGTACCGTTCTATTTTAAACGGTGTGCTGGTACAGGATAAAAACGACAGCCTGCAGGCTGCCGAGAACTTACAGGTGGTGACCGAAACAAATCCCGGCAGTAAGGAGATCGAAGATCTGCTTTTTGCCAACATCCTGGTGAAGCATACCAAGTCGAACGCCATTGTTTTGGCTAAGAACAAACAACTGCTCGCTAGCGGTACCGGACAGACATCTCGTGTGGATGCCCTAAAGCAGGCAATAGAAAAAGCAGCTGCCTTTCATTTCGACCTCAGCGGGGCTGTCATGGCCAGCGATGCATTCTTTCCTTTCCCCGATTGCGTGGAAATAGCGCATCAGGCAGGTATCACTGCTGTGATACAGCCCGGTGGCTCCATTCGCGATGCCGAATCGGTCGCTTTTTGCAACCAGCATGGTATGGCTATGGTTACAACCGGCGTGAGACACTTTAAACATTAAAAACCTAAAGGCTGGAAGCGGAGAGCTGAAAGCTGATAATTTACATATTTTATGGGCTTATTTTCATTTACGCAGGAGCTGGCAATGGACCTTGGTACAGCCAATTCAGTGATTGTGAACAATGCGGGGAAGATATTACTCGATGAACCCTCCATTGTGGCATTGGATCGCAAAACCGATAAAATGATTGCTTTGGGAGAGAAAGCAAGGCAGATGCATGGGAAAACACATGAGAATATACGCACGGTAAGGCCATTGAGAGATGGAGTTATTGCTGATTTTAATGCCGCTGAACAGATGATTCGCGGGATGATCAAAATGGCCAATAAGAATAAAGGAGGATTGTTTTCACCGTCATTGCGGGTGGTTATCTGTATTCCCTCGGGGAGTACAGAGGTGGAAATACGTGCCGTACGTGACTCGGCAGAACATGCCGGCGGACGCGATGTATACATGATCTTCGAACCCATGGCCGCCGCACTGGGTATAGGACTTGATGTGGAAGCGCCCGAAGGAAACATGATCGTTGATATAGGCGGTGGCACCACAGAAATAGCCGTTATCTCACTGGGTGGTATTGTTTCTAATAAATCGATCAAGATTGCCGGAGATGATTTCACCGAAGATATTCAGGACTATATGGGACGGCAGCACAATATCAAAGTGGGTGACCGCACAGCAGAGCAAATAAAGATCATGGTAGGATCGGTACTCACCGAGCTCGACAATCCACCGGAAGATTTTGTAGTTCACGGACCCAATCGAATGACCTCGCTGCCGATGGACGTACCCGTCTCCTATCAGGAAGTGGCACACTGCATTGAGAAGTCTGTTACGAAAGTAGATTCGGCTGTGTTGAGTGCACTGGAGCAAACCCCTCCCGAGCTTTATGCAGATATTGTACGAAACGGCATTTACCTTACTGGCGGAGGAGCCCTCTTGCGTGGCCTCGATAAGAGATTGACCGAAAAGATTGGTATTCAGTTCAGGGTGGTAGACGATCCGTTGCACATGGTGGCTAAAGGGACCAGTATCGCACTGCGGAACATCGACAAGTTTTCCTTTTTGATGCGATAATTGTTGTAGGCTTTTAGCTCTGGGCTATTGGCTTCAATTACAGACAATGGAAGGCTTGCATGCGAAATCTTTTCAACTTCATCCTCCG
>DHTF01000119.1:24030-59388 GCA_002411515.1 Proteiniphilum sp. UBA5267
GTCACTGGCTGGTAGCAATATTACTGATTGCTTTCAGCTTCTATCTCATTTTTGCAAACAATTCATACCAGCAGAGTGTGTATCTTACCTCGGCCAACAGGGTCACGGGCTGGTTTTATACAACAACCAACAATGTCAGTTCATTTTTTCTATTGAAGAAGAATAACGAACTGTTGTTGGCGCGCAATGCTGAGCTGGAGAAGAGATATTATGGACTGCAGTCTTTGATGGAGAAACTTACCACCACCGACTCCCTGGAGGTGAAAGCCTTTGTAGCCGATTCCATTGCTACGCCCAAGTTTGATTTTATCCCGGCAGGTGTCGTCAACCTGAGCTTTTCGGGCGTCAACAACTTCATCACACTCAACAGAGGCTCGTCACACGGCGTCAAACGCGACATGGGGGTAATATCGCAACAAGGTGTGGTGGGCGTTGTGGCCAACGTGTCTCCCAATTTTTCGGTCGTGATTCCCATCATCAACCCGAAGTTCAGGATGAGCGCCAAGTTGAAAAACTCCGAAAATTATGGTTCTGTCTCATGGGATGGAAGCAACATCCGGAAGGCACAATTACAGGATTTGCCCAAGCATGAGATCTTCCATGAGGGAGACACCGTGCTGACCAGTTTCTCCCGTATTTTTCCAAAGAATACCATTATTGGCATTGTGAGTGACATGGGGAAGTCACGTGACGACAACTTCAATACATTCAATGTGCAGCTGGCAACAAATTTCTACACACTCCAGGATGTGCTGGTAATCAAAGATATGTTTTACGACGAACAGCAAGCCCTTGAAGAAACTTTGCAACAATGAAACTGAGTTACCTTTATGAAATCGTCCTTTTTGTGATGCTGATCCTGCTGCAAGTGTTACTGCTGAACAGGATCAGTCTCTTTGGGATTGCTACGCCGGTACTCTATCTCTTTTTTTTGTTGAAGCTGCCCATGGGCAGAAATCTTTTTTACGTGATCATATCCGGTTTCCTGCTGGGACTGATTATCGACATCTTTTTGAATACGCCCGGTATGAATGCTGCCGCCACAACTATCGTCGCTGCATGTAGAAAACCGTTTATGAGTCTTTTCTTTGAAAAAGAGGAGTATGATGCGTTTGTGCCTGGCATCAACACTGCTAGTGGCCCATTTATTCGGTTTACCATTCTGATGGTGTTGACGCATCTCACACTGCTTTTTTTTATCGAGTCGTTCACATTGTTCAATCTACCGGGCACTCTGCTGCGTATTGCCGCCTCGTCATTCATTTCCATCCTGCTGATTTTTGCGTTGGATGGATTCATTTTTAGGAGAAAACGCGGTGAACAGGTATGATGCTCTGGCCAAAAGAAAATATGTGATTGCTGCCGCGGTGGTGATCATTGGCATTGTCTACCTTATTCAACTTTTTAATCTGCAGATACTGAGTCCACAGTACCGCGATTATGCCGATAGCAACGCTTTCCTGAGAAGACCGCTTTATCCGGCCAGGGGAGCTATTTACGACCGGAAAGGGAACCTGTTGGTCTACAATCGGCCCACTTACGATGTGATGATGGTGGTGAGAGAGATGAAACAGTTTGATACCCTCGATTTCTGCCACACACTGAATATCAGTATGGAGCGTTTTCATACGCTGAATACCGATATGAGAGACCGGCGCAAGAACCCTGGCTACTCCTCATATACACCACAGTTGTTTATGACACAGCTTGATGTGGAAGAATATGGCCTGCTGCAGGAGAAACTGTACAAATTTCCCGGTATCTACATTCAGAACAGAACCGAACGTCAGTATAATTACCCAAATATGGGCCTTATTCTGGGCTACATAGCCGAAGTGGATAAAAACAAAATGGCTGCAGATCCCTATTATGTGCGGGGCGACTACGTGGGTAAGTCGGGTATCGAACTCTCCCACGAAGAGGATCTGCGGGGCGAAAAAGGAGTGGAAATTTTACTCCGTGATGCACACGGAAGAATACAGGGCCGTTACGATGAAGGAAAACAGGACAGAGCACCTCAATCAGGAAAAGATCTTACCCTGAGCATCGACATTGATTTGCAGGCGTACGGCGAACTGCTCATGCAAAATAAAGTAGGCAGCATTGTGATGATCGAACCCAAAACGGGTGAGATACTCAGCATGGTATCGGCTCCGACCTACGACCCGGCACTCCTCACCGGAAAAACGTTTATCACGAACTACTTGCAGTTGGAGAATAACCCGTACAAGCCGCTGATAAATAGATCTATATCCGGCACCTATCCTCCGGGATCAACCTTTAAACCTACGCAAGGGCTTGTGTTTCTTCAGGAAGGGATCATCACCCCCGAAACAAGGTATTCCTGTTTTGGTGGCTATCCTCCGCTGGGAGGTCGCCCCGGTTGTCACGCACACGGTTCACCGCTTGCTCTGCAGTATGCTCTTTCCACCTCCTGCAACTCATTCTTTTGTTACGGACTCAACGGTATGTTGTCAAACAGAAGCAAATATGCAAGTACCACCGACGCGTTTAATGTATGGCGCGATTACATGGTCGCCATGGGTTTTGGCTACCCGCTGGGGGTAGATCTCCCTTCCGAGAAAAGAGGCTTTATACCCAACAGCAAGTTTTACTCCAATGTCTTTAAAACCGATCGTTGGGTGGCGCACAACATCATCTCCATTGCCATCGGACAGGGAGAGATACTGGTCACGCCACTGCAGATTGCCAATCTGGCAGCGACCATCGCCAATAGGGGATATTTTTATACTCCGCATGTGGTGCGAGAACGAAAGGGTGCTGCCCTGGAAACGACATTTACCTCACGACGTGAAACAGGTGTCAACAAGGAGCATTATGAAGTGACTGTCGCTGGCATGGCCGACGCGGTTACCATAGGTACCTGTCGTGGTATCAACCTTGCTCCACTGGTGGAAGTATGTGGAAAAACGGGTACATCGGAAAATCCACACGGTGATGACCACTCACTCTTTATGGGTTTTGCTCCGAAAGATGATCCGAAGATAGCCATTGCCGTGGTGGTCGAAAATGGGCGGTTTGGTGCCACCAATGCCGTTCCCATTGCCCGCCTTATGTTGCAGAAGTTTTTCACGGGAGAGATCCCCGAGAGTGATAAATGGTTGGAAGAATCCATCATCAACCGGGAGATATTGCCCTATGCGTATACCCGCAATTTGCCGGCAAAGCAAATTAATTAGTGTTCATCAACAGACAGCGTAATCATGGTTTATCAGGGAAGCAAGGAGATCGTGGAGAAAGGGAATACCGACTGGGTGACTGTAGGTTTTTATCTGCTCTTTGTGCTATTAGGCTGGCTCAATATTTATGCAGCCAGTTTTGATCTGGAGCATGCGACCAGTCTGTTCGATCTGTCGGGCAGGGCAGGAATGCAACTTGTCTGGATTGGCACTTCGCTACTACTGGCTTTTTCCTTACTGAAAATCGAAGTGGGCTTCTATGAAACCTATTCAATTGCTTTTTACCTGGCTGGAATCGCTTTGCTGCTTCTAACCTTGCTTGTTGCGCAGGAAATTAACGGTTCCCGCTCATGGCTGATCATTGGTCCTGTCAGATTACAGCCCGCCGAATTTATGAAGTTCACCATTGCCCTAGCACTCGCAAGGGTCTGCAATGGTTATAATTTTCGTTTGATGGAGCGCAAAAACCTGCTGATCGTGAGCATCATCATCTTGTTACCGGTGTTGCTGGTCATTGCCCAGAGTGAAACAGGTACGGCGTTGGTATACCTCGCTTTCCTTTTGGTGCTATACCGCGAAGGACTTCCCGGCGGTGTGCTCTTCATGGGAATAGCGGCGGTGGTATACTTCGTGCTGGGCATAAAGTTCTCAGATGTGCAAATCGGTTTTTTTTCGAAAGGTGAACTGATTACCCTTCTCCTGATTATAATTTTTGCAGCAGCGATGGTATGGAATTACCTCAAGCGGCAACGCGTGGTATTCACGATTCTTCTGATGTCGGCATCTGTCTTCCTTGTGTCCTACCTGCTTTCTTTCTTTTCGGTATCGGTAGATTGGGGTGTCACTGCCTTGATAGCTGTATCATTGGTAGCTCTCTACTTGCTTGTACTCTTTTTCAGGTACCGTAAAAAAAGCTATTTGTTTATTCTCTTTTTCGTGATGGGCTCCTTTGTTTTTATCGAATCGGTGGAGTATGTCTTTTACGATGTCCTGCAGCCTCATCAACAGATGCGCATCAAGGTGACTCTGGGCATGGAACAGGATTTGAGTGGGGCAGGGTATCACGTGGGACAGTCGAAGATTGCCATCGGATCTGGAGGGCTCACTGGGAAAGGTTTTCTCAATGGTACCCAGACCAAACTGAAATATGTGCCCGAGCAGGATACCGACTTTATCTTCTGCACCATTGGTGAAGAGCACGGTTTTATTGGTTCAGCCATAATCATGATACTGTTTATGGCATTTATATTGCGGCTGGTGAGCCTGGCCGAACGACAGACTACGATCTTTGGGCGGGTATACGGGTATGGGGTAGTGAGCGTCTTTATCTTTCACCTGATCGTCAACATCGGGATGGTGATTGGCATCATGCCGGTGATTGGTATCCCTCTGCCTTTCTTCAGCTATGGAGGTTCGTCGTTGTGGGGATTTACCATTCTGCTTTTTATTTTTCTACGGATCGATAAATCGCGCAAGCGGAACTGAGACTGCCTAAATAATAATGGACGCACGCCAATTATCACAATCAGCGCACGCCCGATCAATTAGAACCCAATTTAATTACATATTGCAGGATAATTAGGTATGGAAAGCCAACAGATGGTTTCCCAGCTCCTGCAATGCCTTTATTGTATAGACCTTTTTCTCCATCCTGTATTCATCCTCTTTCCTCAAAAATATCTGTATATTTGACAGGCATGAAGGAAAATAGTTTAATTTTGTGCTAAATTGATTGATAATGAGCAAAACGGCATTGATTACCGGTGCATCGAAAGGAATTGGCAAGGAACTGGCTTTTCTATTTGCAGAGAAGGAGCACAATTTGGTTTTGGTTGCCCGTAGTGCGGAAGCGCTGGAAAAGATAAAAGTAGAAATCGAAGAAACCTGTCCCGTTTCTGTACATACCATGGTGGTCGATCTCTGTGGTGCCTCTGCGGCACAGGCAGTGTTCAATGAGGTGAAGGAGAAGGTCGGCGACATTGATTATTTGGTGAATAACGCCGGCTTCGGCGACTACGGTGCCTTTTCCGATACCGAATGGGACTGTTACGAGCGGATGATTGCACTCAATGTGACCACGCTCACCCACCTGACCCATCTTTTTGTGTGTGACTGGCGTGGCCGCAAACCCGGGAGGATACTCAATGTCTCATCCACAGCCGCTTTTCAGCCAGGCCCTATGATGGCGGTTTACTTTGCTACAAAGTCGTTCGTGCTCCATCTTTCGGAGGCATTGGGAGAAGAATTGAAAAAAGATCATATCACCATCACCGCACTTTGTCCAGGCCCCACGAGCACCCATTTTGGAGAAGTCTCGAAAATGAGCGCTTCTCAGTTGGTGAAGAACGTGCCGATTGCCGATGCAAAGAAGGTGGCTGCGCTGGGATACAGGGCGATGATGCAAGGTAGAGCCGTCGTTATTCACGGTGCCATGAACAAGCTGGCACCTTTTGCTATTCGTTTTTTACCTAGAAAGTGGGTGACCTGTCTTTCTGCAAAGATCATGCGACAATAAGTCCCGACGATGAAAACAATTGCATATATTCATACCGATTTCACCACCAAGTTTGGTATTCCCAGGCAAAGTGGCCTGGTGGATTCGTTGAAAGGACAAATTGTTTTCGAGCCGCCCTACCGCAACATCGAGGCGTTGCGTGGACTGGAGGGTTTTTCCCATATCTGGCTTATTTGGGAGTTCTCCGAAACCAAACGCGACGGATGGTCGCCCCTGGTACGTCCTCCCCGCTTGGGTGGAAACAAACGGTTGGGTGTCTTCGCCACCCGTTCTCCTTTCAGGCCAAACCCCATAGGACTCTCATCGGTACGACTGGAGCGAATTGAGTGGCAGACGCCGCAGGGTCCTGTGTTGCATGTACTGGGTGCCGATATGATGAACGGGACCCCCATCTTCGATATCAAGCCCTATCTCACATACGCTGACAGTCACCCCGCTGCTGTGAACGGCTTCACCGAACCCATCGAAGAGGAGAGACTGCAGGTGGTGCTGCCCGAAGTGGTGTTGTCCGACATACCCTACGCGTTGCGCACTCCTTTGAAGGAGATTTTGGCCAACGACCCGCGCCCTTCCTATCAGGATGATCCCGAAAGGGTCTATGGGATTAAATTTGCCGGCATGGATATCCAGTTTATTGTGGATGGGGATGAATTAACCGTGGTCGAAGTGAAAAAGAAATGAAGCCTCTCATAGGCATATGGCTGGCGAGCCTGTTTTTGAATGCAGGGGCTGCTCAGGCAACACAGATTTCTGTGGATAGTTTTTCTGTCTATTTCAGGGAGGTGCAGGAAGTCACAAAAGAACATGCCACGTTATGGAACAGAGATATTTACGGACCCATTCTGATGGTTGATCCCGAAACGAGGGAGGTGTATGCAAACATGGCCGATGAGGGAGGAGTGCTTTATCTCAGCGAGGGTATCTACCGGGGTATGTTACCCAAAGAGATTACCATTTCCAATACCGACGCGCACTGGAGCGGTACTCACTGGGCCATGATAAAACTGCCATTGCCCCCGCTCAAGCAGGACCGGATAGACCTTATTACACACGAATTGTTTCACGTTGCACAACCCTCACTGGGGTTTGAGTTACAACGGGAAGATAACATCCATCTCGACGACAAAGAGGGGCGCATCTATCTGCGCCTCGAAATGGCCGCCCTCAAAGAGGCACTGCTTGCCCGCCGTTTGGCCCAAGCCGAGGAACATTTGCGCAATGCCCTTATATTCCGCAGGTACAGGCAATTGCTCTTTCGAGGTTCAGAAATATCGGAAAACAGCCTTGAGCTGTTGGAGGGGCTGGCTACCTATACCGGTCAGATGATGAGTGGTCGCGACAAGTGGGAGCTGAGGAATTACCTCATTACCCGTATCGTGGCTTTCGAAAATTTTCCCTCCTATGTTCGTGCCTTCGCCTATGAAACAGTCCCTGTATATGGTTTCTTTCTCTATCAGAAAGATAATCACTGGAACAAGGAGATCGACATGGAGAGTGATCTTACCACTTTCTTTGCAGATGCTTTCGGAATGGATATGCGCATCATCCTGCAGAGGTATGTCAAGCAGGTGGCCGATGAATATAACGGCCGGGCCATTGTGGATGAAGAGCAGAAACGGGATATATCTAACAATGCGCGCCTCGACCTGTATCGGGAAAAGTTTTTGGAAGACCCGCATCTTGAAATCCGACTGGGGGAGATCAGTATTTCGTTTGATTTTCTAAATGTGGTTCCCCTCGATGAGGATGAAGGGATGGTTTACTTTACCTTGCAAATCAGTGATCAATGGGGAATACTTACCGTGGATGGAGGCGGTGCTTTACTACGATCGGACTGGCGCTGGGTGATCGTCGCCGAACCGCTTGAAATTGAGGGGGACAGGGTTATTGGAGAGGGTTGGAATATTGTACTCAATGAGGGTTTTTTCATTGAGAAGACCATTACAGGTGATTATATGCTGTCTCGTAAAAAATAATTTTTTTGTGTACATTTGTGGCTTTATTGTATTAGTGGTGTTGTAACATGAGAAAATTGGTGCGTTTTTTCTGGAAACTGATTCTCTGGTTTTTGATCCTCTCCATTGGAGGAGTATTGTTATTTCGGTTTGTACCGGTATATTTCACGCCACTCATGGGCATCCGCATCGTACAGTCACTCGTGCAGGGTGAGTCGCCACGCCATCATCATAAGTGGGTGCCCTACGACCAGATCTCCGATAACCTGAAACGTGCGGTAATAGCGTCAGAAGATCAGCGTTTCTACCTTCACCATGGGTTCGACCGCGTGGAGATAGAGAAAGCGCTGAAAGAGAATAAAACCCGCCGGAAGGCACGCGGTGCAAGCACCATCTCCCAGCAAACAGCCAAGAATCTCTTTCTCTGGCCTCGCTCTTCCTGGTTTAGAAAAGGATTGGAGGTTTATTTTACCCTGCTCATTGAGTTGATGTGGCCCAAAGAGCGAATCCTCGAGGTATATCTCAACAGCATGGAAACCGGAAAGGGTATCTATGGGGCGCAAGCGGTAGCACGTCTTCATTTTAATACCACTGCCAGAAAACTTTCGGCATCCCAGTCGGCGTTGATTGCTGCCACGCTGCCTAACCCCCGTGTTTACAATTCTCAAAAGCCCTCGGCTTACATGCAAAGAAGGCAGGCTCATATTTTGCGTCAGATGAGAAACGTGCGTTTGCAGGAAGATTAACCTCAAAAGGAGCGGTGTAACCGTAAGAAACAGAAGATTAGATTTGGCAAGGAGAAAGAAAATCGCTAATTTTACGCTCCGTTAGAAACTAAGTGAATGAACGCAGGAGAGAAAAAAGTTGTCGCCACAATGATCGCCATCTACTGCCGATCGGCACATGGTACAAAAGCAACATTATGCGAAGACTGCAACGAGCTGCTGACTTACGCGCATCAGCGATTGGAACATTGCCTCTATGGGGAAGAAAAACCCACCTGCGCCTCCTGTCCTGTTCATTGTTACAAGCCTGCTATGCGGCAGAAAATAAAAGAGGTGATGCGCATGGCAGGGCCGCGCATGTTGTTCCTGCACCCCATTGAGACCGTGAAGCATTTTCACAAGGAGCGACAACGTGACCGTCATTTTGCGACAAAAACCAAAGCGACTCAAAAAACAGAATAATTGCCTTTACTTACTCCCCATAGTGTGATGGCTGATGTGCTTGCTGAGCACAACGAGCTGATTCCCGTGCTGAACCGTTTTGGTATCAGAATTGGCGTGGGAGACAAGAGCGTGGAGGACATATGTGCCGAGCATCAGCTGAATACCGATCTTATTCTCACCGTGCTCAACGTCTACCTCGATGAGACCTTCCAGCCCGAGTCGTCACTCACCTTGTTCGACGCCGAGCCTATTGCCGATTACTTTCGTCATACCGTAGAGAACTATCTTCATGCATTGGTGCCCAATATCGAGGTCCACCTCAATGCCCTGATTGCTACGGCCGGTCCCGATAACAAAGAACTAGGTATGCTTCGGGTGCTATTTTTGAAGTTCAAGGAGCGGATGATCAACTATCTGCAGAAAAATGCAGAATACAGCGATGATTTCCCAGACGACCTGCTGCACGATTTGAAGAACATTCTCATCAAGCATCTCTCGGTTGAACACAACCAGAACCTGAGTTATGCCGTGATCTTTTCGCTGCACTCCTTTGGAAAAGACCTGGCTGCACACAACCGGCTGCGCAATAGAGTTCTGCAGCCTAAACTTAGCGAACTGGACTCTTATGGGATACAGCAACTGCAGGATACCATTTCGAGCGAACACGATCATCAAAAGGAGGAGTCTGATCATCAACTTACCAATCGTGAAACCGAGATACTGCGACTTATTGTAAAGGGTTACCTTAACAAAGAGATCGCCGAAGAACTGAATATCAGTCACAATACGGTGCTTACGCACCGCAAAAATATCATTGCTAAAACAGGTATCAAAACCGTTTCGGGACTCACTTTCTATTGTATCCGCAAAGGCTTGATATCAATGTAACGTTATTATGCACAACCAATATGTCAGAAAATAGTTTTCTTCGTGGCCCGCTTACCAATTACGGCGAGGTAGCCGAGCATAAATATGATCTGGCCCTCCTCCCCTGGGGAGCCTTTGAACCGCACAACCGTCATCTTCCCTATCTGACCGATTGCATTTTATCATACGAGATTGCCTGCGATTGTGCCGATCAGGTTTACGATCGGGGGGTAACCTGTATGGTGCTGCCACCGGTCTGGTTTGGCTCACAGAATGCGGGTCAGTGGAATAAGCCTTTTTGTGTGCATACACGCAGTGAGACACAGAAAGCTATTCTTACCGATATCGTCACCTCCCTCCATGGACAGGGTTTCCGGAAGCTGGTCATTGTCAACGGACATGGTGGAAACAGTTTCAAACCCTACGTTCGTGATCTGGGGATGACTTTCCCCGATTTCCGCATTGTGGTGGCCGACTGGTGGGCGATTGTCTCCACGAACAACTATTTTGAAGAGAAACCCGATGATCATGCCGGCGAGCAGGAAACGTCTGTGATGCTTCACTACCATCCTGAACTGGTCGAGATGAACCGGGCAGGAGATGGAAAGGTCTCTCCTTCGCAGATTAGGGCCATTGACCAAAAGATTGCCTGGATGCCGCGTAACTGGGACGAGGTTTCTGTGGATACTGGCATTGGCAATCCCAAAAAATCGACGGCTGACAAGGGAGCACGTTATGTTCAGGCAGTGATCGATAAAATAAGTGAACTGCTGCTTGGGCTGAAGGAAGCTCCATAGGAAAATGCTGCCGAAGAACAACAAATAGCCGTGGAATACTTTTGAAAGCGCGCAAATTATCCTAATTTTGTCTGTTTTTTCATTTGCCCGGTTTTCGTGTGTAGAAAAGGCAAAACAAAGCAGAAGAACATCAAAATAATAATAGTAGTTGATATGAGTAAACAGAGAGAAAAGCTTTTCAATGATTTTCCTCCCGTTACCACCGGAGAGTGGATGGAAGTTGTTACCAAAGACCTTAAGGGAGCCGATTTTCAAAAAAGGCTGGTATGGAAAACAAATGAAGGGTTTCAGTTGAATCCATTTTATCGTGCGGAGAATGTGGAAGGTCTTCCCACATTGGAGAACCTGCCGGGACAGTTTCCCTACGTGCGTGGTACAAAAAAGGAGAACGTGTGGTACGTACGTCAGGAGATCGACGTGCAGGATTTTGCCGAAGCCAATAAAAAGGCACTGGCACTTCTGGAAAGAGGCATTACCTCCCTGGGTTTCCATTTGCCGAAGAATGCACTTTCGGCCGAAAACTTGGAAATCCTTCTTCAAGGAATCGCACCCGACAAAGTTGAACTGAACTTCCGCACTTGCATCTCACGCACGGCCGACCTGGCCCGACTGGTGGTCGCCTACATCACAGGTCGTAATCTGAACGTGATGGAATGCTTCGGTTCCATTGAGTTTGATCCTTTCCGGAAGATTCTGAAAAAGGGAGTTGATGAGCCTAACTGGATAGAAAAAGCAGTGGAGATGGTACAGATTACTGCTTCTCTTCCCCGTTACCGTGCTCTCACCGTGACCGGCAACAGAATGAACGATGCTGGCGCTTACAGCTTTCAGGAACTGGGTTACAGCTTGGCTTACGGCAACCAGCTCCTATCGGTGCTGATTGAGAATGGTATCGCCCCGTCGATGGCAGCCAAAAAAATTAAATTTGAGTTTGGTGTAGGTTCCAACTTTTTCATGGAGATAGCCAAGTTCAGAGCAGCCCGCTGGTTGTGGGCCGAGATTGTAGATGCCTATAAGCCTCCCTGTCCGCACGACTGCGACAACAAAGCTGCCGATGGCACCTGCCGCTGTGCAGCAAAGATGAACATCCATGCCACGACCTCTCAATTCAATCAATCGCTCTATGATCCCTATGTGAATCTGTTGCGTACGCAGACCGAGGCCATGTCGGCTACCATTGGTGTCGTGGATTCGTTGATGGTACGTCCCTTCGATGAAGCATTTGAAACACCCTCGGCTTTCGCTGAGCGAATTGCAGTGAACCAACAGCTCTTGTTGAAGGAAGAATCCCATTTTGATAAGATTACAGATCCCTCTGCGGGTTCTTATTATATTGAAACACTCACTGTTTCTCTGGCACAACAGGCATGGAAGCTCTTCCTCGAAACGGAGGAGACAGGCTTCTACAATGCATTGAAAGCCGGCACTGTGCAAGACGCCATCAATGCTTCGGCCGACGCTCGCTTCAAGGCTGTGGCCAACCGCAAGGAGATCTTGCTTGGCACCAATCAGTATCCCAATTTCAAGGAAACTATGGCTGCGAAAATCGAAGAAAAAGAAGCACATGGTTGTGGCTGTGGCGGAAGTGACACCCCTACACCGCTGAAGAAGCTCAACTCAAGACGCCTTGCCGATGCTTTCAATGTATTGCGTCTGGCAACCGAGGAAAGCAGTAAAACGCCCAAGGTGTTTATGCTCACCATCGGCAATCTGGCCATGCGCCTAGCACGCTCTCAGTTCTCGAGCAACTTCTTTGCGTCGGCTGGTTATGAGCTGATCGACAATCTGGGCTTCAACACCGTAGAGGAAGGAGTGCAGGCAGCCCGTGAAAAAGGTGCCGACGTGGTGGTACTTTGCTCCAGCGACGACGAGTATGTCAACTATGCACCTGAAGCATTCAATTTGCTCAAGGGTGGAAAAGAACTCTTTGTGGTAGCCGGCGCTCCTGCCTGCATGGAGGAACTCAAGGCTGCCGGTATTGAACATTTCATCCACGTTCGCAGCAACGTGCTGGAAACACTGCAAATGTTTAACAGTAAGTTATTGTAGATTCAATACCAAGAGTCAAAGCAATAAATAATTAGAAAACAAATAGCTGACAGCTGAAAACTGACAAAAAACATATGAAACCTAATTTCAAAGAAATAGATATTCAATCGGATGGTTTCGTGGCCGCGAACGTGGAGGAGTGGACACAAAAGAATGAGATCAAAGCCGATTGGCTCACACCGGAACAGATACCGGTGAAACCGGTCTACACCAAAGACGATCTCGAAGGCATGGAGCATCTGAACTATGCTGCCGGGATAGCACCCTATCTGCGGGGACCTTATTCCACCATGTACGTGATGCGTCCCTGGACCATTCGTCAGTATGCCGGATTCTCTACCGCTGAAGAGTCCAACGCCTTCTACCGCCGCAACCTGGCATCGGGACAAAAAGGCCTTTCTGTGGCATTCGACCTTCCCACACACCGTGGCTACGATGCCGACAACGAACGTGTGGTAGGCGATGTGGGAAAAGCAGGTGTCTCCATCTGCTCTGTGGAAGATATGAAGATTCTCTTCGACGGCATCCCCTTGAACAAGATGTCAGTGTCCATGACCATGAACGGTGCTGTATTGCCCATTCTGGCATTCTATATTGTGGCCGCACAGGAACAGGGAGCCAAGCTGGAAGAGATGGCAGGAACCATTCAGAACGATATTCTGAAGGAGTTTATGGTACGCAATACCTACATATATCCTCCCGGGTTCTCAATGAAGATCATCGCCGACATCTTCGAGTATACTTCGCAGAAGATGCCCAAGTTTAACTCCATCTCCATTTCCGGTTACCACATGCAGGAAGCAGGTGCTACTGCCGACATTGAGCTGGCTTATACGCTGGCCGACGGCATCGAGTACCTGCGTGCCGGTATCAATGCTGGTATTGATGTAGATGCTTTTGCACCCCGTCTCTCTTTCTTCTGGGCTATCGGCGTGAACCATTTCATGGAGATAGCCAAAATGCGTGCAGCACGTCTGCTTTGGGCTAAAATTGTGAAGAGCTTTGGTGCAAAGAATCCCAAGTCGATGGCTTTGCGTACCCACTCACAGACTTCTGGATGGTCGCTCACCGAACAGGATCCCTTCAACAACGTGGGACGTACCTGCGTAGAAGCGATGGCCGCTGCTCTGGGTCACACCCAGTCGCTGCACACCAACGCGCTGGATGAGGCTATTGCCCTGCCGACCGACTTCTCGGCACGCATTGCCCGCAACACCCAGATCTACATCCAGGAAGAGACCCAGATCACCCGTCAAGTGGATCCATGGGCCGGTTCCTACTATGTGGAATCACTCACGCAGGAGCTGGTGGACAAGGCATGGGCGCTGATTGAAGAGGTAGAGAAGCTGGGCGGCATGGCCAAAGCCATCGAGACCGGCATTCCCAAGATGCGCATCGAGGAGGCTGCTGCCCGTACACAGGCACGTATCGACTCCGGCGTACAGGCCATCATCGGCGTAAACCGTTACAGGCTGGAGCAGGAAGATCCCATCGACATCCTCGATATCGACAATACCGAAGTGCGCAAACAACAGGTTGAACGTTTGGCACAACTGCGTGGCGGTCGTGACAATGCTGCGGTACAAAAGGCTCTTGATGCCATCACCCGCTGTGTGGAGACACAAGAAGGAAATCTTCTGGAACTCTCCATCGAAGCAGCCCGTGTACGTGCCACGTTGGGTGAAATCTCCGACGCATGTGAGAAAGTAGTGGGAAGATATAACGCAATCATCAGAACAATATCAGGCGTGTATTCAGCAGAATCAAAATCAGATGCAACGCTCGAGGAAGCGCGTGCACTCACCGATCAGTTTGCCCGGAAAGAAGGTCGCCGGCCCAGAATCATGGTCGCCAAGATGGGCCAGGACGGACACGACCGCGGTGCGAAAGTTGTCGCCACCGGCTATGCCGACTGTGGGTTCGACGTAGACATGGGACCTTTGTTCCAGACACCGGCCGAGGCTGCCCGTCAGGCAGTGGAGAACGATGTGCATGTGCTGGGTGTATCCTCACTGGCAGCAGGTCATAAGACCCTGATACCTCAGGTAATCGAAGAACTGAAAAAACTGGGACGTCCCGACATCGTGGTGATTGCCGGCGGTGTGATACCGGCACAGGACTATGACTTCCTTTACCGCGCAGGTGTAGCCGCCATTTTTGGACCGGGAAGCTCCGTTGCCAAATCGGCCTGCGACATCATGCATGTGTTAATGGACGAATAACCGTCTCAGGTTAACTGTTCACATATTACGCTTTCGGCGCGATCTATAAGAGATCCTGCCGAAAGCGTTTTTTTTAACTAACCGGGCAGTAATTCATATGCTTTTGCGAGGAAGAGGGGATAGAGCGCATCGCGTTGAAACATGTTGATGTAAAACAGTACAATCAGATCATTTTCAGGATCTATGATATACTCCGTACCCAGCATGCCACCCCATGCATAGGCTGTGTTTGAGACTGCGGGAACCGGCTTTTTCAGTTCGTTGTAGAGCTCAAACCCCAGTCCGAATTGAAAACCTTTGCCTCCTGAATTTTTCTCCGGCAACTGGTTCACAGTAGTCATCAACGCCACTGTTTCCGGTTTCAGTATTTGTTGGCCGTTAAATGTACCCTTGTTGAGCAACATCTGGCAGAACTTCGCGTAATCGCCAATGGGGCCGTTCAACCCGAGTGCTCCTTCACAATAGGTCTGTTGGTCGCTGAGTGCCCCTTCGATAAATAAGGTGCTGCCTTTTTCAAGCTTGCCGTCGACATACTGATAAGGTTTCACGAAGCGACTCAGCATCTCCGGTTCATAGTACCAGTCGGTATCCTCCATGTCCAGAGGCTCCAAAATGCTCTCTTTGACATATTCACGTAGCGATTTACCAGAGATCCGTTCAATCATGTATGCCAACATATTGGTGCTGATGTGGTAGTTCCAATCGGAGCCAGGATCAAATCCCAAGGGGTATTTTGTCAGTGCTTCCATCTCCTCCTTCAGATATGCCGATTCCATATTTCCACTAAAGGTTCTTTGACCCACAGGTTTTGTCTCGGGCAGGGGAGACGCAACTTCAGCATCGGCACTCTTTTTCTTTTCTAATTCGGCACGAAGGATTTCTCCAACCAGGCCTGCACCCAATCCCGAAGAGTGAGACATGAGATGGGCAAATGTCATTTCATTATTTGCAGGTCGCGTCTCGTAAGTACCATCCTCGTTGACTGCAATGACTACACTTTCGGGAATTTCGGGAAAGTATTTCGAAACTGGGTCATCCACGGCAACCAAGCCTTTCTCTACGAGCGTCATAAAAGCAGCAGAGGTAATAGCCTTGGTTTGTGAAAATATCACGTAATAATCGTCTACCGTGGTCGGAGTCTGGGTTTCCATATCCTTCCATCCGAAGGCCTTGTGATAGATCACATCACCTCCTTTGGCCACGAAAGCGGTGACACAGTTGAGCTTTTTGGTATCCACGAACGATTGCAACAGGGAATCCACTTTGTCGATTTGTTCATTCTCTATTCCCAGTTCAGTTAAATTGGGTTGAAAATTAAAACTTTGAGGGCTTTCTGACTTTTATGCGTTGTTGTTACAGGTTGTAATCAATAAAATCAGACCTGTGAGTAACAGATAATTGTTTTTCATCCAATATATATCGCACAATTTCACGCATACATTAAACAAATTTACTCAATGTTTTCAACGATGCAAATCTTTTCTTATGTTGAACTTTTTCTATGTCAATATTTTATGGATTACCGAAATAAAAGGATAAAGCAACTGCATTGCTGCAATTGCTTTATTTGAAGTTTGGTAAAACTTGTCTGCTATAGCCGTTTGAATTCGCTCTCGCCGGCTCCGGTACCCTTATAGCGACTACCGTTGGTGTTAAATTTGTATCTTACTGTTATTTCCAGTTCACGGGTACCCCATTTGGAGAACTGGGAGAGAAGCAGCTTGTTGTTATAGAGCAGAATGTTGTTTTTGTTGTCATACAGCAAGTCATGCCCTTTCAGTGATATCGAAAGCCGATCATTGAGGAATGATTTTGTCACACCCAGATTAAGGATGAATTGGTTCCTGACTAATTCAACATTTTGAGTCGATCCTTTGCCCTGGAAGTTTGCATCGAATGTTACCAGAAAATCATGTGGCAATGAGAAAGAGTTGTTTAGTGAAACGATGGGTATGGGGTTGTTCAATGTAATCTCGCTGTTGTTGCTGGTGATTTTCAGCCATTGCTTTATAAAACCCACGCTTGCCTGGGGCGACCATATGCCAAATTTTGGTGCTGCCGACAGGAAAAGAGAGAGACTGGGGATATTGTCGATATTTTTTGTTGAAAGCAACGTTACCGCAGGATTGTCTTCAAGCTGTTCAGCCCATTGGATGATTACATCTTTCTCCTGCTTGTAGCTGACCATTAGCTGCATAAATTTCCAAGAGCCAGAGAGTGATGCATCGTGAATGATGGATGGCCTGAGGAAGGGATTGCCAGTTTGCAAGGTAAATCTGTTTCCGTAGAGTGTGTTGCTTCCCAGTTGCCAGTATGAAGGGCGTACGGTCTTCACATTGTAACTCAATTGTAGTTGCATATTTCCCAATGAACTGGAGTACGAGATATTGGGAAACCAATGGTCGTATTTCCTGCTCTGCTCCTCAATCCTTACATCGTCATTAAAATAATCGAAATAGACATTTTCATACCGAACACCTGCGGTAAATTTTCCGATTGGCATTGCTCTTGCATATTCAGCAAAGAAGCTATTGTTGTGGTCATGAATGGAGGTATTGGTCGATGGAACCAAATCCATATCGGTTCTGTAATCATCTATTCTTCGTGTACGGGTAAATTCATTTCCTGCCGTTAACTGGCCACCCATCAGGGGATACGATAAAACAAGTTTTGTCGCGAAGAGTTGGTTCTCGATATAATTTGTCGATTTGATATTTCTGTCTTCATACTCCTGACTTGTCTCTGTGACGTTGGTTTCGGAAAACTGACTCGCTTTGTAAAAATCGCTGTTGAAATCCACCTTCAGGTCGCCGAAACTGCCATTGTAATAGAGGTTCAGTCGATGTTGGGGATCATAATGATTATGCTGCATGCTTTCACTTTCCCAACTGTCGAAGTAGTTGTTGTTGGCAAAAACATCGCTGATTGTGTTTATCTTTTCTGTGTTTTTACCAGAGTAGGTGGTCATCCTGTATTTTGCGCCCAAATAATGTTTGGAATTAATTTCATAATTAATACCGGCTATGGTAGTCAACGGATTGCTGAGGCCCTCCACATAAAGCTCGTTGTCTTGTCTCCAGAGAGTATCCACAAAAGCGGTCTGTTTCATCTTGCTATCCTGGATGTAAGCATATCGTTCATATTTCACCGAGGCGAAAATATCCCAACCGCGATATCGGTAGTTCAGGTTCAGTTGTTGTCTGAGATCTACGTTGTTTGCTTGCAGGTAAGTCGACCGGACATCGAAACTGAATCCATCACCCACTTTTCGTATGGTATGTATGCGGATGATTGCCTTCACCGATGCGTCGTATTTTGCTCCGGGGTTGTGGACGATCTCCACCTCCCGGATATCGGATGAGGCAATCATATCCAGTTCCGAAGGATCCCGCATCTCGCGGTTGTTGATGTAAATTTTGGCTTTACCTTTTCCGAAGATGGAGAAGTCGCCATTATCACCGGTAATTGCCGGCAACCGTTTCAGGAGGTCGTTGGCGGTACCCGCTTTGCTTAAGACTGTATTTTGGACTGTTGCCACCACCGCGTCGTTGCGCAGTCTTATCTGCGGTAAATTACCGTTTACAACCAGCTCACTAAGCATGGTTGTATCGGACTGCAGCATGATCTGGAGTTCCGGTTTCGCTGGCAAGGTTTGCGTTTCATATCCGATAAAAGAAATTCTCAGGAGTTTGTTGGCACTGTCATCCATTGACAACAAAAAAACACCCAGTTCATCTGTAGTTGTTCCGGAAAGCAAAGCCGAGTCGGGTAGGGAGTAGATTGCCACATTGGCAAATTCAATTGGGTTGTTGTTGGCATCGGTTACCGTTCCTTTAATCTGAGCAGTGAGCGGCATGATCAAGCCGCATAATAAAATTGAAAAGAGAAATTTTCGCGTCATCATATTTTTATATTTTATACGATCATATGACACGAATGTGTTTTATTTGGTTACAAATAAATTCACGCAGATTGATATTTGCTGGTATATGTCAGTTTAATGTTTTTCATTCTCAGATAATTAGAGCAAGATCAAATAATTATTTGCACCCTATGGCATAGCTTGAGTGAACTTATTGAAAAACTGGCAGTTTGTTTTTTACTCGGTTCTCTTGTCCAGAAATTTCTCCATTATCGGCACAATAAATTCACTTTCTTTTGTGTCGGGTTTTATTGTCGTGATTTCCCCTATATATTCTCCATGTCCACCTGGAATTATTGCTAATTCAGACTTTGAAATTTGTCTGTGCAATTCAATGGCGTGTTCTGGCGTAATCATGTCTTTGTCGCCAATAATGATTAAAGTGGACGCTTTAATTGATTTTATTTGCTCATCCGGAATATCTTTGAAGTTAATCATTCTCTTGGCATCCCTGTCGTGCATTATTTGCAAACCATTGCTATCGGGTGCAACTTCCTTATATGCCGTTTTTAGTTGTTCGGGCATATTTTCTAATTTAGATTGTTTCATAATGTCCCAAAACCAATTTGGAACACCGTTGCGTTTGGCAAGAGCAGAGCCTAAAATTATTTTGTCAACCATTTCAGGATGACGAATAGCGATTTGCAAGGTCGTTGTTCCGCCATTGCTGAAACCAAAAAAATCCGCTTTGAATATGTTCAGGTTTTTAAGCAGCGTTGCAATGTCGTCTGCATCTTGTTCAAACGTCAAATCTGTATTTCTGTCATTTGTTCGTCCGTGTGCTTGTAGTTCCACAGCGATTATTTTTCTTTTCTTAGCGAACAGCGGAATAACTTTTTCAAAGTTGGATTGAATTGTAGAACCTCCACCGTGAATTAAGACAAGCGGGTTGCCTTGTCCCTCTTCCTCTCCGGTAGGCAGGTAAATTTCGTAATACATTTTCAGTCCGTTCACTTCAGAATATCCGCTGAAGAAAGTCGGCTTGTCTGTCGTTTCTGCTGTCATTATCTTAGTCTCTGTTTGATTTTTGTTGCAATATATCTGCAGGGATAAAAGAGCGAAGCTAAAAATTAAAATTATCTTTTTCATTACAATTGACCATAAACGGTTTTATATCTGAGAAGTAAAGAATTACGCGCTACTTCTTTATCTTCAGATATGAACGTTGATGTCATGTAAAATGTTTAATCCAAACACTTTACACTCAATAATTTTTATGATCTTAACAGTCCAGGCTTTATCAGTTCCTTGTTATTTGTAAGAGAGAATATATCTGGTATCATGGAGTGTTCACGGTTGTCTTGTGGGGATGAACCGGAATTCTGCATTGTTGGGAGCGTTTAGATTGCTGTATTTCCACAAAATAATGTGAGTCCCGTCAATGTTTTTCTCCTCTGAGGCATTGAGTACCATGTCGGTGTCCGTTGAGGGACGCATACTGTATATATCTGCGTTGTTTTCAGTGTATGTGTTCCAGAGATAGGGGGTGTTGACTGTTTTTACCCGTACACCATTTTGTATGTTGTCGGCTATGCCCAGGTATTTTCCGTTGGCCATTTTCAATGTAACCTGGTTATTTCCCTTGTTTTCTACATAAAAAGCCTGATTTACAGATTTCTTTCGCAGCTCTGCCGAACCATTCGCATCGACGTTCAGATAGTTATACATGGCTCGTAGGTTGTACCATCCGTTTGCCATGGTCTTTGCTTTCACGGTTTCTTCATTTTTAGTTGCAGGCCTCGCATTCGTTGTTGTGGGCTTCCTCTCTTTTGCTTCTGCATGCGATTTCTTCCCTTCCACGTTGATTGTGTACTCCCCAATGGTTATATATTGATAACGCACTTCAATCACCTTCTTTCCGGGGGTTGAGAACTGATACCCTCCGCCGCACTGTGAGCCGGCACCTACCAGCGTGTTTGAGATGGAGGTAAAGAAGGTGATGTCTTTGTTTTCGACGGGAAGCTCATTGCCATATTCATCATGGCACACCACCTTGATGCCGTCCACGTAGAAGCGGTTGCCCACCTTATATTCCGTCTGAATAGGGTAGGAGACTACGGTTGCAACCGGTCTTTTAGGTCCCTTTGCAGGTAAAACCTCCACGTTATAAGCCGTTTTAAAGCCGTTCGATTCTATGGTCATGATAAATTTTCCTTCTCTTGTAAACACTTCTCCAGGTTTAATCTGTACGCCATCCAACGTCCATTTCCTGTTTTTTTCATGCATTTGCGAACCTTTTCCCGGTCGCATCACTTCAACCTGGCCGATCCCATCAAAAGGATCACCCACATAAAAAGTTACTGTTGTTCCAAAGGCCCAGTTGCCGTCGTACTTCGCAAGCGGGCATTCACGACGCTGACCGAAAGCAGCTGTCGTTGTACATATAAGTAAGGCGGTAATTATCGCCACTTTTCTCAAATCGAACGCACTTATCCTCATTTGTTTTTGCTTTAAATCGTCAATATTTTTTCTCCGGCTTTTACATTGTCTGTTGTCCATAAAATATTGAGCTTGTCCATTTCATTGAATTTATAAAAATGTTTTCTCGTGGGGATGAATCTGAACGCCATCAGAAAACCTTATTTTAATTGTCATTTAATTGCCGACTCATTATAAATTATTTAAGTTTCGCATGGTATGTATACAGCTAAATTCTCGACTGACAATGCTTTGTGACCCATATTTGTCCTCGTTCCACTAAAAGAGCAGAACTTGCTACGCTTCAAACAGCTGCTCTTTTTACGTTCCTCGAGGTCAATGGGTCCCCACAAAACATTTATAGGTCTCATCTTTAGCTGTATATACACCAATTTATAAACATGCGAAACTTGAGTAAATTATACGATACCCGTTGCCCTCTACGGCAAGCTTCAACCCAAATGTATCACCCGGATTATCGTCCCCTTTTGTGTTACCAGACAAAACATTTTTGCTTAAAGCCAGCATATCTTTGATTTTATGTACAGTTTCCATGTTATTTTCGTTATGATGCCCTGTATAGAGATATTTGATTTTATTTTCCTCTATGATTGAAATCATTTTTTTCACATCTTTTCAGTACACGCTAGCGCTCCCCCCGCAAGCACTCGTAGACCGTACGTCTCAAGTCCCCCGATTCATTGTCACCGGCATAGTCCCAATACATGCCACCCAGCAATCCATTGTCCAAAATATATTGGCATTTTATTTTTAATGATCTCGGATTCTCGTATCCGAATACGAAAATGCCGTCTTTATTTACAAGAAAAGGCACTTTGGCTGCATCATCCCATTTCTCTGTATATTCATCCAGGTTTTCCATTTTCCCGTAATCCATGAAGTCTTGAAAGTATGCCCCTCCACGGCCGTAGAAAGGCAATCCCAAGGTCAGTTTGTTTGCCGAAACACCTGCGGCCATGTGCGCTTTAACTGCCAAATCTCCTGTAAGTGATCCCGAATTTTCAGATGGATACAAAGCAGAATGATGCTTGGGGGCATTCGCCATGTCGTATGACATGATGTTTACAAAGTCAATGTAGGGATCGATTCCCTTGAAATCAATATATTCTGCACTGGCTGCTGTAGCAAGTGTCAGAAGTTTATCTTGGCCAATGGCATCGCGGATATCCTTCATCATCAGCGTAAAGTTCTTCGTGTCATCCGGTTACGCAGAAATACCCGCCAGGGTACTTGTCGGGTATTCCCAATCAATATCTATTCCATCGAGTCCGTACTTGTCAACAACCCGCTTACAATCTTCCGCAAAGGATTTCCGGTTTTTGGTATTCGCTGCCATTTCGCTGAACCGGCCGCTTCCCCAGCCACCAATGGAGAGGAGTATTTTGGTTTCCGATTTTTTATCTTCAAGCATGGTTACAATACTCCGAAGACGTTCTTCATTGGCTATTTCTATGCCATTGAAGGTTTCATTCACGTGACCAAATGCGTAGTTGATATGTGTCATATAGTTTGGATCCGGCATAACCTCACTCCAGGAAGTAACATAGGCCACAATTATCTTACCTGCAGTTTCAAGAGAAGTCCTTTCATTTAAAGAAAGTCTTTTTGAGTCATTATTACCCGTTTTGCCAATGCAATATGTGCTCAGTAGGGCTACAATAAAGATTAGCATTACTTTGAATGTTTTCATGTGCACAAGTATCAGTTTGAAATTAGTGTATACTATTTATATTTGTATATCATTGATTATACGCCGGGGAGTGATTGTGAGGTTACTGTATTCCAATTACTTCTTAAAAGGATCTCCGTTCTTATTCTGGCTTAACACCCAACGAAATGCATTTATAAACAATAGTTTCTGCGTCGCATCTGTGAATTCATCGTCTCCATGTCCCATATTGAGATAAATCATACGATATTTCTTATTGGTCCAGACGATTGGAAAATCGCCAAAATTCACGATGTCTTTTATCCCGAATGGGTAATTCTTCGGTGATATAGAGAGAAGCACTTCTATGTCGTTGTTCTCTCGAGGACTCGGATTCCACTGATACCATTCGCTTTCGGGAACGACAAAAGATGTGGGCAGATTTTTTGTAACAGCATGGTCTTTATTGTCTACTTCAACCAATATCGGTTGTGGTGGCCAGTTGTTACAATAAAACACACCTCCTCCGATAAATTCCAAAAACCAGAGCCAGTTTGTATTCTTATCATTATATGCTGCGGCATGAAATCCCATCCATCCCCCACCGTTTTCCATATACTTTTCAAATGCGTCCCGTTCCGATTTATTATTTGGATACCCGTTCAGCATGACAACGATGTCGTATTCTTTCAGTTTGTCATAATGATAGCCTGAGAAATCAGTCGTTGTCTCAAGGGTATATCCATTTCCGTAATTCAACCGTTTAAAAAAATCGACCGCTAGTTGGGCGAATTCCACATGTGCTTCTTCAGCCTGCTCGCTGTAGAAAACCAATGCCTTAAACCGTGGTTCTTTGGCATAATTGGCAGGATAACCTTCCGGATTCTGGGCATTTAATCTCAAAATAGAGAGTGATAAGACAAATAATCCTGTAAGTATGTTGTATTGAACGTTATTCATATTGCTAGCGTGCGAATGTGCTGATCAATTTTATGGCCTGTTAAGGATTGGCATATGCTCCGGAGGCAGAGCTCGCTGATCGACTTTCATGATCTTAAAATTTCTCCGGGTTGCTGTAATATTTTCCTATTCCGCCAAATCCTGTAATTGTTTTATTTTCTTTCGTTTTGCTCATGAAATGGTTTAGTCGCTTCTCAAATTCCTCGGTACGTGTTCTCGAGGCTTCAATGTACGCAATTCGAATTCGCTTGTAGGAGTCGGGAAATTGTTGATAGTTACTCCATACTATTTTATCTTCTTTCAATTTGTCCATGATGTCACTGGGAAAAACGAAAGGTTCCGCTAAAACATTTTTTATTTTATCCTCGAGTGTTGGATGGATCATTTTATTTTCCAGGAGCCATCTTAGTCTTTCTTTGTTGGCTTGAGAATAGGTGCTTTTGGGGTTTCTGGGTGTGAAGCGCTGAATCCTATGTTCATTGTCAAGTGACTTTGCAATGCTGTCAATCCAATCAAAACAAAGGGCCTCTTCAACCGCATCATTATACAGCACACTTTTTTTTCCTGAAGACTTACGGGGAAATACAAACCATATTTCATTGGCTGTGTCAAAGTTGTCCATCAGCCATTTTCTCCAGTCTTCCCGATTTTCGAAGTATAATATTTTATTTGTCTTTGTCACAACCATTTAATTCCTCATCTTCAAGGCTCTAATATCTGCAGGCATTTTTTTTTAGGGCATTTTGTATCGCTCATTTCAAACTCTTTTTGAATGCCGCTACTGTCAAAACATCTGGAAGTTCTTTTTTGTTGTTGATGTTGAACAGCATCGGTATCAAGCGGCCGATCGGTTTTGCTTTACAAAAGTCCTCCTTGATATTTTCAGCGATATCCAATGCGGCGATTCCTTCCAGATGCTTTTCGGTAAAAAAGAAACTGATCTTGAAAAAACCATTCCAGACCGACAACCACATCACTGTTTTCTTTTTATGTAATATCTTGCATAGCCACGATTTTCCATCGTTGTAATACCGCCATTCGTAAGTCAATCCGTATTCTGCGCTTGTTATTACATTCATAAAAGATGCGAATACTTCATAAGCATCAGGCTCAAGTGCATTTTTCAATACATCCTCCGTTGGGAATATTTGCGGGTCTCTCAACAATTGTGTTTCCATATTGTCATAATCCTACGATCCGTTTAAGTTCTTCGTGCCATTTTATTAAATTCATTCTCTGTAAGATACTTCAAAAATCGAACCTATTCGTTTATAGTTCACCTTTTCATAATATTCATCTACATCAGACATCACATACACAAGCTGCCCGGGATAATCGTGATAAATGCATTCCATTAACTTCTTGCCAATCTCTTTTCCCCTGTAAGCAGGCATGACCAGCAGGTCACACACATAGATATAGGTGTCAAAATCATTGAGAGAACGCGAATACCCACATAAAACATCCCCCTCATAGGCCACATACGTTAGGGATGTCTCCAAAGCTGCCTTATATTTCTCCGCCAGTGTTTCTTGGGCATAATTCCATCCCTCTTCCTGATCAATCATCTCCATCAATTGGCGTTCATCGGTGCTCTTGTTGTATTTTCTTATCTCCATGGAGAGTTTGTTATGGATTGATTTCTGCCTATATTGCCTTTTTCAAATATTTCCCAGTCATCGACTGCTCGCAATTCACCAGATCCTCCGGTAATCCTTGGAAGATTACTTCGCCACCTTTTTTTCCACCTTCGGGACCCAGGTCGATTATCCAGTCGGCAAATTTAATAATATCCAGATTGTGCTCGATAATAATCACGGTGTTGTCGTTTTTAACCAGTGTCTTTACGATCCTGTAGAAATTATCGATATCTGACATGTGTAGTCCTGTTGTGGGCTCGTCCATGATGTAAATATTGCCTTCCTTTTTCAATTCAGTAGCAATCTTTAATCGTTGCGATTCGCCGCCAGACAAAGTGCTCAGAGACTGTCCCAATTTTAAGTACCCTAAACCCACTTCCTGGAGAAGCAACAAGTGCTTTTTTATTTTTGAGGACTCGAAGAATTCAGCTGCCTGTGTAACCGTCATATCCAGTACATCGGCAATGTTTTTGTCTTTGAATTTCAGTTCCAACACCTCCGAATGATACCGTTTCCCTTCGCATTCATCACAGGTCGTTTTGACCGAATCCAGAAAATGAAGCTCAAAAGTCAGCACACCCTGTCCGTTACATTTGGGGCATGCTCCTTTTGAATTGAAGCTAAACAAGGAAGCATCAGCATGGGTCGCAGCAGCAAATTCTTTCCTGATCAAGTCAAAAACACCGATATAAGTCGCTGCATTTGCTCTGGATGATTTCCCAATGGAGGACTGGTCAATGACAATTGCGTCGGGATGTTGTTTTGCAAAGCACTCGTGGATCAGGCTGCTTTTTCCACTTCCGGCCACTCCGGTAATACAGGTCAGCACACCCCTTGGAATTCTGCAGGAGACATTTTTAAGGTTGTTCGAGTTCGCGTATTTGATTTCAAAAAATGATGTCCCCAGCTTTCGCTGATAAGTCGGTTTGCCTTTTTTCAGCAGATAATCCCCTGTGATGCTCTCCACACGATGTAAACCTTCGGGTTCCCCGTTATACACCACCTGTCCACCGTACTTACCCGCTTTGGGCCCGATGTCGATAATCCATTCAGCAGCCCGGATGATATCAGGGTCGTGTTCTACCACAAAAACAGAATTCCCTTTATCCTTCAATCGAAACAGGATGTTCATCAGATTCTCCGTATCTCTCGGGTGTAGGCCGATCGAAGGCTCATCGAGCACATAAAGCATGTCCACCAGGTTGCAGTCCATTTGCTTGCTCATCTTCACCCGTTGCGATTCACCCCCCGAGAGTGTCCCTACTGCGCGTTCGAGCGACAGATAGCCCACGCCGATTTCAATCAGCTGCTGAAGCAAAAACTGAGCTTTCCGCAAGATAGGCTTCGATATCTCGTCATCAATATCCAGTAGAAATGGCAGTAAATCAACCAGTTCCATGTGGCAGACCTCGGCAATGGTCAGTCCGTTTAGCCTCACATTCCTTGCCCGTTCATTTAATCGGGTGCCGCCACATTGTTCACAAGGTTGATAATTGAAATACTTGGTATAAGCATTCTTCTCCTCTTCCGCTGTTTCATCATCGGCCCTTGCGGCGACCGCTTTTTCCAGTTTACGGGCTATCCCTTCAAAGTTCCGATTATAGGTTAGTTTATCTTTTGCATTCTTTATCTGAAAAGGTTCAGAGAACAACAACAAATTCAACTCATCATCCGTAAACTCCTTTATCGGCTTATCTGAATCTACCACATCCAGACTCATCAGCTCTTTCCAAAGGAAGCCACCGACTTTGTAATGAGGATGCGAGATCGCACCCTGGCGAATCGATTTCTCCCTGTCGAGGAACAAATCAAGATCAATTTTTATTTGTTTTCCCAGACCCTTGCAATGCGGGCACATGCCCTCCGGGTGGTTAAAAGAAAAATAAAACGAAGGGCCGATAAAAGGTTTGCCCACACGTGAATAAAGCAGTCGCAGGTAGGTGTTCACTTCTGTTGCCGTTCCCACCGTACTCCGGAGGTTGTTGCCCATTCTATTCTGGTTGATCACGATGGCCGTCGATAAATTGAGGATATCATCCACGTCGGGACGCGACAATTTAGGCATTCGGGTGCGGGCAAATGTAGAAAATGTCTCTATCAATTGCCTTTGCGCTTCCGTATAAATTGTATCAAAAAGCAAGGATGATTTTCCCGAACCCGAAACGCCTGTAAACACCACCAGTTTGTGCTTTGGAAGCTCAATATCGATGTTCTTGAGATTGTTTGTATGTGCGTTTTTGATGATGATCTTGTCTCTATTCATGCTGTCAAACCTTTCTTTTTAGCCAGTGATCCGTACCCCCCGTGACGAGGAATCCTAAGCTCCAGCCTGGGCTTCTGCGGGAACTACTTCCGCGCTGCTTTTGTTCTCGATGTTCACGCTATAGTTGGCCGGTGTTTCCAATGTATAACGGATGGTGTTGTCCGAACGTGTCCATGTCAGCGAGACCGCTTCATCGCCCACCGGGATGGTGCCGCTGCATTGCTCCAGATCCAGGTCCGTAAATCGGACGGTGATCTTTTTGTTCTCCTGGTCAATCTCTTTTATTCCCAACACATCTTTGTACAATATATAACCGATGTAGGATGAAAAACCGTGATTGCAACTGGCGTGGCTCTGCATGTTTTCCCAAAGAGTACCTGTCAGGTCGGCCATATAGTAGAAGTAATCCTGAATCTCGGCAATCAGTTGTCCCTGCAGGTCGTATCGGGATAGGATGTCCATCCTCAGGTAGTTACCTATAAAAGCATTGGCACGAAAGACATCGGGATAAACAACCTTGTCATCGCGGTTCGGTCCAAAATCGCCGACAATCTTTTTCCAGAGCTCCGGATGTGACTCGGGAGTAGCCACGTTGAAAAAGAAAGCGTAATACTGACAAGCCTCGGTCGTGTTATTGGTTACTTTCAGCTTCCCCTCTTCCCTCATCGCGTTATCCACGAAGAACTCTCCGTTGTAAGATTGCTGAAGGATTGCTTCCCGCACCTTGTCCGATTTACTCAACCATTCGTTGTTGTCATATAGTTGTCCCGCACATTTCAATGCGGCGCTATACAGCATGTTGGTGGGATAACTGACATCCTGAATAAAATCGTTTGCTCTCGACCATTCCACGAACACCCAGCTATCCAGCTTCTCGAGCAACCCGTCTTCATTCTCGAAGTTTGAGAAGTAGCCCAGCAGGTTTTTAATACGAGGTTCCAGACTGGCTACCAATTGCTGATCGCCTCCGTTTCGGGCGTAATTTTCCACTTGCAGAATAAACCAGAGCGACCAGTTGGGAATGAACACCCCGTCGTTATGATCGGCGGGATAGCACATCGGAATCATTCCTTCCGGCAGGAATTCAAAACGTTCGGGTAGGGCATAATTCTCCAGGAAATTGTCCGATACGTCCCTTCTTCCGGTAAACATTCTTTCGGCGATGGAGCTAAAATAGCTGTCGCACAGCCACCCTGCGCGTTCACGTGAAGGACAATCCATGAACACATCCACCGAGTTCTGTCGGAACGTTTGTTTGGCGGCATCATATATTTTGTTCAGCTTCTCGTTGCTGCTCTTGAATTGGGCGACATGATTGTCCGGATAAGCGAATTCCCGCAAGTAGAGTTTCTCCACCTCGCCGTTTCCTTCCAGTACCATCACCTTGAGGTAGCGAAAGGTATATGATTCGAGCGTTTCGATGTCGTATTCACCCGGTTGCAGTTCATACACGATGTGGTTACAGATGTCGCTTTGCCGCTGTTTGGTCTTCACATCATTGTCCGTTAGCAATTCATCAAAATAGAAAATCAACCTCATCGGTTCGAGGCATTTGATCCGGGCTCCAATAAAGCCGGACAGATCTCTGCCAAAATCATACAGATTGAATTCATTCCTTTTCAAGGAAGGAGATGCTCCGGAAGCAAACGGTTCCTGCATTATCTCTTGTGATTCCGTGGCAATCTCTTGTATCTCCTGCGATACCGGGTATACTTCCAATTCATCCTCCTTGTATCCCTTGAGGATGTTGCTAATCGCGGCTAGCGAACGATCCTTGTAGTACTTTTCGGGCGTGATTTTCTTTATGGTTCCTTTTGAATGCAGGCTGACGGGTTCTTGTATATCGAACGTGGGCATCGGCACGTGGCGAGGCAGTAACTGCACGACCGGTAGATTGGCCAGTGTCACTTTCTCCAAAGGCGTTTCCGTCGAGGTACGCCAGCGGTCATACCCTTCCGTCAAGCGATAATATTCCGTGAAGGGGCGCTGAAAGCTGTAACGCTCTACCTTTTGCAGCCGTTCCTTTATTTGAAATGCTTCAAAGTCATTGTCCGAGCCGGTCGCGAGCACCACTTTCCCGTCCACTTTCACCTCCGACAATAAAAACGAAGGCTGGTCGAGGGTGTAAAAGGAGTTCACGTTGTAGCCGGCCACTTCAATGGCGAGGATGTTTTCGCCCTCTTTCGTAAATTGTCCTACGGGATATTCATCGATCCGGAAATAACCATGAGCGGCCCTGGCGGGACCGGAACCCACAAAATTCCCGTTCACGTAGATCCGGTAGAGCGTAGCCGCCGCAATTTTTACGCCGACCTCCTGTCCGGCTTCTGCGGTAAAACTTGCCCTGAATCCAAGATTCAGGTTCATTTCCTTTTCCCGACCTTCCGCCCATACCGGGACGGCTTTCTCCATGCTTGCCGCTGTATCGGGCGCTGAATGAGGAGTGCAACCTAATGCAAAAAGTGCAATTACACTTACAATAGAAATTTGTAGAAGACGTGTCATATTTGTTTATTTATGTTTCCAGAAAGTATTTAGTTGTTTAATCGTGACAGAAGCATTGTCGAAAAATATTGCACCCCCACGCGTATGGCTTCTTCATCCACCGCAAAGTTTGCAGAATGAGGCATGGCGATGACTCCCTTTTCGAAATTAGAGCCTCCCAATAAATAATATACACCGGGTACCTTTTTCTGAAAGAAGGAAAAATCGTCATTGAATAAATGGACAATTCCATAAATAGGAGCCACTGTGTTTTTTCCATAAGCAGCAGCAATTGTTTGAAGCGTTTCCCGTGTCAGTTTTGCATCGTTGTATACAGTAGGATCATTCTTTTCGTACTGCACCGATAACAGTTTTGTAGCATAAGCAGAACGACCGATATTCTCCTTTAACCGCACCAACATGGAGTCCAGTTCAAGACTATCGGTTGCATATATCATGGTCGATATATCCACAACGTTGTTTCCCGATTTTACATGAAATGGCTCAGATACGGCAATATAATCTGCATACATACTATTGGGATTGGCAATCCCTATTTCAGGATCCATGAAATTCTTTAAGTCCCAAAATTTTTCATTCACCGTACTGTGGCCTTTTATGAGGTCCTGGGTATATTTTACCACCTCATCCTTTACCAAAATGTTATTGAACTGGACTTTTAATTTCCTGAAATAGGAATAGAGTTCATTTTCTTTTGTGGCAACTTGACCAACAGGAAAGGGAGAGATGTGTAAAGCATACATTTCTGACGGGTCAATAAGATCAAACAGTCCGTCTGCAATCATGGATTGTGCCCCTCTATTCCATATTTCCTCCGAAGGTTGAAAAATAAAATAGATTGTGCCCTTTATTTTATCCCTGTGCTTAGCCAGCACAGTAGCAATACCCAGTCCGATTGTTGTGTGCACATCATGTCCGCATATATGTCTCACCCCCTTATTTACAGAAGCAAATTCCACTACATCCGGAGAATCAGAGGCCAGTGCATCTATATCGGCCCGCCATGCAACATGTTTTCCCTCTTGTGCCCCTTTTAATATGCCCACCACACCATATCCACCAATATTGGTCTTCACATCCAGGCCAATCGAATCAAGGTAAGAGATAATTTTAGTCGAGGTTCGCTTTTCCTGCTCCGAAATTTCGGGGTACCTATGCAAGTCTCTTCTCACCTCGACAAGACTTTCATAAATTTGATCTGTTTCCCTGGCTATTAAGTTCACAGTCAATTCTTCCACATCACCCTTAGGCTCAAACGAGCATGTTTGTGCAAGAATTACCAGGCTAAAAAATAATATTTTTTTCATCACTAATATTTTAGCGCACTGTGTATCCATTTACCAGGCTTTTGTCCAGTCATAAAAATACTAAAAAATCCTGACCTGGACAAGATCTCAGGAGATTATTTTCCCTTTTTTTCAAGTATTCTTGAAGGAGTTGCAGATATCATTCAGTTGGTATCATTTTTTCCTAGATGCATTTTCATTTATCCTGTTCCAGCAGTGCTTCACTTGCGATGCTCTTATGTGTGAATGTACTGGTATTTGCTCTTTACCTTATGTCAAAACTTATCTTCATATCCTTAATCTATACTATATTAATTTTGTTTCAATCATTTTTTTACTTAACTTCACTTTTAGAATACAAACAACTTTATCATGTTAAAAAATGTATACTATCAATCTAAAGTGAATATCTCAAATGAGTTGTTAGTACAAAGATTTGATAAAGGATTGATCAGATTCTCTTTTAATTTCTCCTCTCAAGAGGATCCTTTGTGGATTCATATCGGTATTTCTTTTGAAGCAGGTGACTATTTAAAGCAATTACTCAGCACTACAAATTTGACAGTTCACGCTCTTTCATTTCTTGATCTGGTCCTTGAAGCAGGCTTCAAATTTCCGTTGGACAGAGTAATATATATAGATGAATCTGATGAAAGTGAGTCGCTGTTTGAGTACATTGATAATCATATTAGGAGGAAACCTCATCGATTAAACGATGAGGATTTCTATTTAACTTACCAGATTACATTTGATATTAAGGAGAAATATGATAAATACATTAAAGATAATCCTGGTCAGGATTCATACGCTGATATGTATAATATTCTCATTAATTTTGACTTCACTTGTTACAAGATTGAGAATGGATCATTTGTAATTACTAGTTACTTCTGATGCGCGCTGCCCTTTTCAACTCACATTCAGTTGGTAGAATGTCTTTCTAGTATTTCGTGGCCACTTCGTATGCTGTTTTACACTGGAGACAAAACTTTCTATGTACACTTAATCCAGCACCACAGACCTTGCATTTCCATTTCTCCTGTTCATGTTTTATAAATTCATCAAGGCCCTGATCTTTAATATAAGCAAGGTTTTCAATCATGCTCATTCCATATTTTGTCCGATATCTTTTGTCAAGCATTTTTAGTCTGGAGCATGGATATTTCTCACAATCAAAACAAAATCCCGATTCAGTACTTGCCAATAGATCACAATTGACGATCTTACAACTTCTACAAGCTTGTGGCATATTTGCGTCCTTAATTAAAGAGCAGCCACTGCATGGTTTCTTCTCTCTCAAGTAACCAATACATAATCCACAATTCATTCCACATGCTGCAATCAGTCCCGTATATCTTAATTCAATATCTTTCATAGCTTACTTAATGAATGAACGGTTATATAACTAGTCGGATGCATACGGTGATTCAATAACTTTTACACAATACTATTCTGATAATGGAATCGGTATATTAAGATGTACCCAATCATCAGTAATAGCCAATAATCGTGAAGGAACTTCCCCTTTCAATCCCTGTATGACTCCCTGAAATTTACCTGTATTATCTTTCCAAAGTGCTATATCTACCCTTTCATCAAGGTCTATTTCAAGATCACCTGCTTTAAAATGTTTTAGCCCTCCGGCAGCAAGTGCTTCAACATTACCAGCTTTATCAAGTCTAACCGCTGCTACTCCAATTGCATTAAAGTCTACTTTATGCTTGCCAATATTAATTGTCGATTTTATCAAATCACCTCCTACATCATTGGTGCCCGCTACCTGTATGACAGTACCGTCAATTAAATGACAAAATCCCTCTGTTGGAGGTGCAACTGATGTATGTCCAAACCCCTCCAGTACCCGTGATGAAGGAGTCTGAAGCTCTATGTTTTGTTTTTTGAAAATCTTTAGAACCTCTTTTATCACAACTTCATCGTTATCTACAGCAATCATTTCCTTGGGCAAGGCAGTATTTCCGTTATACTTTACCCCGTCAAAATTATGGTTCCAATTTCCTTTTCGAAAAAGCTTCGTCTTACCTTTAGCTGCATGATTGAAAAATTCCGCCGTCGAAGATTTCTCAAATTCAGGATTATACAAAATAACAGCAGCATATTTTTGCTTGCCATATCTTACCCATCCATCTTCGTCAATAACCAAACTGGAATTTTCTATTTCACTTGTAGGCATTAAATCAACCATAACTCCCTTACTCCATAAACTGTCCACTAGTTGCATACCCAGATCTTCAAAGTAAGGGCCAGCCCAATTCATTGTTGATGGATGACCAAATATAACAGCGACGGGGCAATCCAAAGGGCTGTCACTTATAAAATTAAGTAGTCTAACCCTACTTTCACCTCGCATTAAATTTCCCCAAAGTAGTTCCGTGCGACCTGTTGATATTCCTTTTCTTGCAGAACTAGCAGGATGATAATTAAGCCTTCCACCGGCTAAAACTGAACTCCAAAGTTCAATGTAATAATTTTTAATTCCAGGATTATAATCATAAAATTGATTGTACCAAACAGGACTATTCCATTTTTTTGCAAGAGCTGTACGAGCAGCAAAAGGAGTTACCTCGTCGGTTTGGGCCCAATCGCGTAATGCAACCCACCAATAAAGGCCATTTTTTTTGCTTTCAAGTTTATCTGGATAAGGGTACCAGGTCGGATGTGACAGTATTACAGCATCTTTACCAAAGACTTCCTTAATTGTATTATAAAAATCTTTTTCCAATTCACTGTTGCGTTCTCTGTTCAACTCCATATAATGATTAATAGCTCTAAATCGCTCACTCTCCTGTCCTCTAATTCCAATATACATTAAAAAACAATCTTCCAATAAATCTCTACCTCCGGTTTTTTGTAAATATGCGTCAGCATAATATTTTGAATACCAAAAGTGGTTACCTTTAGCCATTTTATCAGCAGGAGTACTAGGTGGAAAACCCCATTCATCGCGCATCCCCCCTGCTAATGGTATATCTGAATAACTACGAATAATCTCTCTCGTAAATTCAATTAAATGGGGTGCAAAAACGTCAGGGTATAGATGTTTATATGAAATCATTACACAGGCGTGCTGTTGATAGCCTTTTTCTTGCTGTGGTAAACGAACGGAAATCGAATCATCACTTAAAGACAAAACTGAACATTTATCTGTAATATCTTTTATACTAACAGGATCCGCACCTTCGCTAGTTTTATTATACGAAATAACCTTCACCAAAGATCCATCAAAAGAGATGTAAGGAGTTTTTTGAGAGTTCATGTGATCGGTCAAATTGACACTTTTAACAACAATATCAACTGGATAACCATCACTTAGCTTAACTTCTTCCAACCATAATGATTCCTGTAATTCATTTGGATAAGCTTCTTCAAACTTACGTCTTGCGGTTCTTGGATCTAGACTTAATGCTATACCAATGCCCTTCTCCTTCGCATACTCTGTCGCAAGCTTAACCTGCTTATACACTTCAATATCAGTTATATCCCTGCCTGGGATTCTAATATCAGTTGATAGAATATTATAACATGAATGTTTAGCTACTTGATCAATAAAAATCTTATAACCATCAGGTAAAAATTCTTGCTTACCCCAAAACCAAGCTCCTAAACTAGGTAAGTCATAATCCAAAAGAACATTTTTGGAATTTGTCGAATTGTTAGGTATAAGAATATTATCATTAACTTGTTGAGAATAACTGAATATTGAATTAAATGTAATTAAAATTACAAATAATAATTTTGAATATTTCATGATAAATTTATTTGATATACGTTTCGCATGGTATGTATACAGCTAAATTCTCGACTGACAATGTTTTGTGACCCATATTTGTCCTCGTTTCACTAAAAGAGCAGAACTTGCTACGCATCAAACAGCTGCTCTTTTTACGTTCCTCGAGGTCAATG
>DHTF01000048.1:0-3439 GCA_002411515.1 Proteiniphilum sp. UBA5267
AGAATTGAAAGTGTGTCATTTTTACAATAAAGGGGGGGTCATATTTACATATTTTACCTATTGTAGATTTTATACACTGACACATCTCCTCCCATTTCATCTGTCCGTAGCACGTGGTTTCCCTCTTTCTTCCGGTTAAAATCGGAATAACCCCAATCATTCCGTAGCCATTAAAGAAATAAAAATTATTTTTGCACTTGAAAATAAAAAGGACTGATCCCATTCAGTAAAATATGGAACATTTGTATATATCTACGATCTTTGCCGGAGCACTGGTGTGCTTGCTTTCCTCTATATTGCTGTTCGCGCGCCGTAAATCAGGAGAACGTTCACGTGTTATCCTTGCCATTATCGTCTTCTTTTCGGTGTTGAATTATATTCCCCGCTTTATTGCACTGACCAATGGTTATGAGCCGGAGTTCGCGGTTTCTGCAAAACCGCTCCTGATCGCAAATTTTATGGTGATTTCCTATATCATGTATCCCATTGAGGTTATTTTGCCCGGTTGGCTTAATTTTTCTCGCATCGTAAAGCTCTATGCCTTTTGGCTCATTCTTCTATTCGTCTATATTTATACAATTTATGCAGGCGTGCAATATACTCCCTACTCTTCGATTCCGGAGATGTTTGCACAGGCGGAAAAATTTGAGGTCTGGTTTCGACTGCTTCTCTGCTTGTTCCTGCTGACACCGGGACTATTTGTTATCTTTATCTACTATGTGAAGCATCACAACAATACAGACAGTGTCTGGTTGAAAAAATATGCCACCGCATTCTACATCAACATTATCGCATTCGTGCTAGTACTCATATTTAAAGAGCCCTTGCTTCACATACTTTACTATTATGTGAGTGTAGGATGTAGTCTTTACATCGTTTATATGGAGTTGTTTGATAGGCTGTTGGTGAAAAAAGTTAAAAATAAGCAAACAGATGTGGAGGCCTCGCAGGAAGAAATATCTTCTGTTTTGGAAACAGCTTCATTGGAATCTCAGAAATCTGAGCTGACAAAAAGACTTGATGCTTATATGCATAAAAACAGCGCCTGGCGCGATCCCAATCTGTCGCTCACCAGACTGGCTTCTTACCTTTATACCAATCGCACCACACTCGCTCAGGCGATGCATGATTCCGGATATGAGAATTATATCAATTACATAAATAAGTTGCGCATCGATGATTTTTTGCGGCATATTGAGTCGGGACAATCTTCCAACTATCAGGAAGCTTTCTTTTTTGTCGGTTTTCGTTCACGCAGCACTGCCCTCCGCAATTTTAAAAAATATACAGGAACGATTCCTTCAGACTATTTCAAAGGAGATTCGTGCTAAGTGTCATTCCTGCAAAAGGTATGCGCTTGTTCCATTGGAAATCATTGCATATTCTCTTTTTCTGCATGTCTTTCCGGCCTATAAATCCTTTACCGCACCCAACATCCAATCGTTTTGATACCAACAAATCGATCTATCTCCTAGCGTTTTTTTACAGCAAATGGCCAAGCTTCATGCCTCCCCATACAGAGAGAAGCCCCAAAACGATGCTCGCGGAGGTGTAAAGTGTAAAAAGGCCCCATTGATTCATTTCCATCAGACGCAGATTCTCAAAGGCAAAGGTTGAGAATGTGGTGTATCCGCCACAGAAACCGACAATCATCAGCAGTCGAAATGATTGATTTTCCAGTTGATGGGATAAAATCCATCCAGAGAATAAACCGATGAGCAGGCATCCCATGATGTTGGCAGTAAAGGTTCCCAAAAACAACCATTCGTGATGAATAAATCGGGCCGCCAGTCGGGAAGTAATAAAACGCAGCATACTGCCAACTCCTCCGCCAACTCCCACTAAGAGCAAATCTTTCCACATATATCCAATCGTTACAGTAGATTGCAAAGATATCGATAAAACAGGATAAATCGCCTCTCCTGCAGGGTGATTATATCAAATAAATCGCTATATTTGTATAATCATATACAACAAGGGAATGAATCGAAAAAATCTGAATAACATATGAAAATGCGCTATTTTTATATTTTGATTGTATTGCTGTTGTCGCCTCAGATGCATGCACAGGAAAATCTTCCGTTTGGAGAGAAACGTGAAATAGTCTCTCCGGAGATTCATCCCGACAATAGCGTCACACTCCGTTTAGTGGCTCCCAACGCGAATAACGTATCGGTTACTGGTGATTTCCTGACTCAGGGGAAACAGCAAATGACAAAAGATGCCAGCGGTGTTTGGTCCTGCACCACAGATCCACTGCCCTCTGAGCTCTACACCTATTCTTTTGTGGTGGATGGTCTGGCAATGAACGATCCCAACAACGTCTATTACCGCCGCGATGTGGCAAGCACACTCAATGTCTTTCTCATTGGCAACGGACAAGCCGATCTGTACAAGGTCAATGATGTTCCTCACGGTACAGTGACAAAACGGTGGTATGCATCATCGGAAAACAAGATGAGCCGCAGGATCACCATTTACACACCACCCGGCTACGAAAACAACAATTCTAGTTACCCGGTACTCTATCTGTTGCATGGCATGGGTGGTGATGAAGAAGCCTGGATGACGCTGGGCAGGGCCTCACAGATTCTCGACAATCTGATTGCTGCAGGCAAAGCTGAACCGATGATTATGGTGATGCCCAATGGCAACGTAGCTCAGGAGGCTGCACCGGGGGAATCATCCATGGGTTTTTACAAACCTCAGTTTCAACTGCCCCATACCATGGATGGAACATACGAAAAGACCTTTCATGAGATCATCGATTTTGTGGATGACAACTACAGAACCATTCCTGACAAAACGGGAAGAGCCATTGCGGGACTCTCCATGGGTGGTTTTCACACCCTCCACATCTCGCGGTATTATCCCAACACATTCGATTACATGGGACTTTTCTCTGCTGCAATCATGCCAAACGAGAAGGTACAATCGCCCGTATACCAAAACATAGAGACCACACTTCTCGATCAAAAGAACAACGGTTACAAGCTTTACTGGATAGCTATCGGGAAAGATGATTTTTTGTATCGGGCGAATGTCGATTACAGAAGCAAACTCGATTCCATGAACTTCGAATATGTCTACCGGGAATCGGAAGGAGGACATACCTGGCGAAACTGGAGAATCTACCTGGCAGAATTCCTACCAATGCTTTTTAAATGATCGGCAACAATCATTTCGGGTTGTCGTTTTTCTTTTTTTAAATAAAAAATAACAACCGCCATCTGCGTAAAACGAGTTTTTATACATAGATTTGTATACAATGTAATTTGCTTATGCGAGAGAAAACATACAACAACATTATAATACAACCTATTATGTCAACAACAGCTAAATTGTACACGCTCAACCTGACCAACACAAAGACTTATCTGTTTGCAGCGATATTTATTGTCGGTAATCTGCTGATGCCACAGTTGGCACATCTTGTGCC
>DHTF01000048.1:3676-15428 GCA_002411515.1 Proteiniphilum sp. UBA5267
GGTCTGCTCACGGCTATTCTCTCTCCGTTGGTAAACAACCTGTTATTCGGTATGCCTCCCATGGCACTACTGCCGGCCATAATTATCAAGTCGGCTATCCTGGCTGTAGCTGCAGCCATGGCAGCCAAACATTTTGGGAAAGTATCGCTGGTAGGGATCCTGCTGGCTATCTTGGCCTATCAGGTTGTCGGTACTGGCATTGAATGGGCAATGACCCAAAACTTCCTGGTCGCAGTACAGGATTTCCGTATCGGCCTGCCAGGCATGCTGATCCAGCTTGTGGGCGGTTATTTTGTGCTGAGAGCACTGTCCAAAGTGTGAACTGCACATCTGAAGTGAATGCCCTTGGGTTACTATCGTATTAAAAATGGTCAAAGAAAAAACATTCGATGAGGTGATGCAACGGTTTCGGGAGATCGAATTCCTGGAAACCTTCGACATGATTGTCGCCATCGCCAATGGGGGCATTATTCCGGCTGCAATCATCAATCAACGGTTAAACATAGAGATACAACTTTTAAAGATAAACTTGCGCGATCCGCTTCAGAAGCCAAAGTACGACACACCGAAGCTGATTTCACCGGTCGACTTCGATTATCGGGACAAAACCATTCTGTTGGTGGAAGATCGCGTAAAAACAGGGGCGACTGTACAATTCGCCATCGGTCTTTTACAGGGTGCAAAGCAAATTAAAACCTTCGCCGTGAATGGCAAAGCCGATTATTCGCTGTACGACGAAACTTGTTTTAAATTTCCCTGGATCATATGAATAGATGCCTATTTCTTCTGGTTTTGTGCTTCCTGGCTGACATTCCTTTGTCAGCGGAAAGCAGAGAACCTGCGGAAAGCAATGATACCATCCGGCTCGATGAGGTGGTTGTGACTGGCACCATGCCGAAAGTAAACCTCCGAAACGTGCCAATGAGCATCACTGTGATCTCCGAAGAAAGAATTGCAGAGAGGATGCAACCATCTCTCCTTCCACTACTTACTGAAGAGGTACCAGGACTCTTTATCTCACAACGGGGCGTGATGGGATACGGCGTTGCTAACGGTGCTGCCGGAGGAATGAGCATACGTGGCATTGGAGGCGCACCCACTGCAGGGGTGCTGGTACTGATCGACGGCCATCCGCAGTACATGGGTTTGATGGGACATCCCCTGGCCGACAGCTACCAGTCGATGATGACCGAACGGGTGGAGGTGGTACGGGGTCCTGCATCTGTTCTTTACGGTTCAAATGCTATGGGCGGCGTAATCAACATCATCACAAAAAAACAGAAAACTGACGGCAGCCATCAGTCGGCACAACTTTCCTATGGAAGCTACAATACGCTGAGTGCGGAAGTTTCAACTGGATTTAGAAAGAAACAATTTCATGTAAACGGAAACCTGGGCTATAACCACTCCGACGGACACCGTGAGAATATGGAATTTGAACAGTTCAATGGATACGCCAAAGCGGGATACGACCTTAGCACAAACTGGCGTAGCTTTGTGGATGTGAATCTGTCGAAAACAGTGAGCTCAAATCCCGGAACTGTTTCAAACCCAATGATCGATAACGATGCCGATATTTTGCGTGGCATGGCCTCTGCGGTACTGGAAAATGAGTATACCCACACATCGGGAGCCATGAAGTTTTTCTACAATTTTGGCTCACACGAGATTAACGATGGGATATCGGTTCTTTCATCCGCTTTACCGCCTGTATATCGGTTTCGATCTGAAGATCAAATGTTGGGGTTTTCAGCCTACCAGTCTTACTCTTTCTTCGAAGGGAACAAAACGACTGCCGGATTCGATTTTCAACGTTTTGGCGGTAAAGCTTGGAACAGGTTTCCCAATGAAGAGGATAACGTGAATCTGGCCGATGTACATCTCAGCAATGTGGCAGGTTATCTGAATCTGCAACAGAGTGTGCTGGATGATCGGCTCACCATGAATGCTGGTGTACGGCTTGATCACCACGAAACAAACGGATCGGAATGGATTCCGCAGCTGGGGCTCAGCTTCACGCCTACTGCAACCACCTCAATAAAGGCCATTGCTAGCAAAGGGTTCCGAAATCCTACCATTCGAGAAATGTATATGTTTCCCCCCCAGAATGCTGAACTGAAGCCGGAGCGATTGATGAACTACGAAATATCGCTACTTCAATCATTACCGGAGGCAAGGGTAAGCTTTGGCTTGAACCTCTTCTATATCAAAGGAGACAACATGATCCGGCAACCACAACCCAATGTGGGCAAATGGGAAAACACCGGCAAGGTGGAGAACAAAGGATTTGAGCTTTCAGCGAACTACCTGGCAACGGACCATCTCCGCTTCTCGGCAAACTACAGCCTGCTGGATATGACCTATAAAATAGCAGGAGCTCCAGAACATAAACTCTACGTAGGTGGAGATCATTCCATGGGACGCTGGAATCTTTCAACCGGCCTGCAATATCTGGGAGTTCTCTACACGAAGGTAAACCCTGAGCCTGAAAAAGAAAATGTCCTGTTGTGGAATGCACGCATCAATTACAAAGCACTCAACTGGCTAAACCTCTTTTTAAGGGGAGAGAACCTTCTCAACCAGGATTATGAGATCAATGCCGGATACCCAATGCCCGGCGCCACCGTTTTCGGCGGATTACGGATAAATATTTGAATATAGTCTGTAGCTATTCTGCCCATACCAATCGGTACGACGCAGAAAATCAATATAAGTTTGAGATAAACAGAACCAACCACTGGAAAATCAATAAAACAAAAATTCAACCATATGGACAGACGAAATTTTTTACGGGCGATAGCCCTCACCGGAGCAGCCATCACCACCATCAAGGAGGCAGACGCAATGAGCTTGCTCTCCCAGTCGTTTGAGACTACCCAGGCTGCGTCGAAATATGACCTGGTCGCAGTAATGGGAGGCGAACCGGAAGCGATGTTCCGAAAGGCTATCGCTGAAATGGGAGGAATGAAAGCCTTCATCAGCAAAGGCGACAAAGTATGTGTAAAACCCAACATCGGATGGGATCAGCCTGTTGAAATGGCTGCCAACACAAATCCGAAACTGGTAGCAGAGATCATCAAACAATGTTTCGATGCCGGCGCATCGGAAGTAACCGTTTTTGATCACACCTGCGACGACTGGCGCAAATCATACAGCAACAGTGGCATCGAGGAGGCGGCCAAAAAGGCGGGTGCAAAAGTGGTGCCGGCACACCAGGAATCTTATTATAAATCTGTTTCCATCCCTAATGGGAAAAGCTTGAAAAGTGCAAAAATTCATCAGGCCATCGTGGACAGCGACAAATGGATCAACGTGCCCATATTGAAAAATCACGGGGGTGCACAGCTGACCATCTCCATGAAAAATTACATGGGCATTGTATGGGACAGGGGCTTTTTTCATGCCAACGACCTGCAACAGTGTATCGCCGACGTGTGTACCTATGCCAAACGCCCTGTGCTAAATGTGGTGGATGCCTACCGACTGATGAAAACCAGCGGCCCCAGGGGAAAATCACTCTCCGATGTGGTGCTATCCAAAGGACTTTTCCTATCGCAAGATATCATAGCTGCCGATACCGCCGCAGCCAACTTCTTCAACCAGGCACGTGAGATGCCACTTGAAAAAGTGACTCACATCTCCAAGGGCCAGGAACTGGGAGTAGGCACAATGGACCTCGGGAGCCTGAATATAAAGCGGTTGCGAATATAGATCTCTGAAGAAACAATCATATCATGTTAAAGAAAATCCGTGTTATCCTGTCTCTTCTGCTATTTTCCCTGATCACCCTTTATTTTCTCGACTTCAGGGATTTTCTTCCGGAAAGTTTCAGCTTTTTGGCAAAGATACAGTTTATACCCGCGCTGCTAGCAGTCAACATACTGATACTTACATCGCTGCTAATACTTACATCGCTTTTTGGCAGGGTGTATTGCTCATCTATCTGTCCGATGGGTGTTTATCAGGATATTGTTGGCTGGTTATCCAAAAAAATCACCCGCAAAAAGAAGTACACCTACAGCAAAGCTAAAAGCATTCTTCGTTGGAGTGTCCTGGCTGCCACTATTGTGGCATTCATTTTTGGATTTGCCTTTCTGGTGGGTCTGCTCGATCCCTACGGAGCTTACGGGAGAATGGTCACCCATCTGTTGCGTCCGGCTTATCTCGCAGGAAACAATTTATTGGAAACAATTTTTACCTCCTTCAACAACTACACGTTTTACAAGGTAAGCATCTACTCGTTAAGTATTTTCTCGTCGGTGATTGCCCTTATTACGCTGGTTGTGATCGCTTATCTGGCCTGGCGCAACGGTAGAACCTGGTGCAACACAATTTGTCCTGTGGGTACCACACTCGGTTTTTTTAGCAAATATGCATTATTTAAAATACAGTTTGTAGATGACAAATGCAATATGTGCGGCCTATGTTCCATGAAATGTAAGGCCTCCTGCATCGACTCCATAAATAAACAAATCGATCACAGTCGCTGCGTCACCTGCTTTAACTGCATCGAAAGTTGCCACCGCGATGCAATGAAATATCAGTTTGTCAGTCCATTGAAAAAGAGGACAGTTCAAACTGCAGCGACTCACAAATACCAGCCTGAAGGGAAAAAGGGAAAATCGGAAATTTCAGAGATAACAGAAAATCCGCTCACAACGACTAAACAGGTAGATGAGTCCAAACGCCGTTTTCTATCGGCGTCGCTGATTACCGGTCTGGCTGCAGGGAACCTGATCGCACAGGAAGTTTCTAACGGGATTCTCCAGAAAAAAGAACCCAAAAGACAGGCGCCTATCGCTCCTCCGGGGGCTATATCTTTCGATCATCTGCGGGAGAAATGTATCTCCTGCCATCTTTGCGTGAGCAAATGCCCCAGCCACGTGATCAAGCCTGCATTTCTGGAATATGGCCTGGGTGGTATCATGCAACCAAAACTCTTTTTCGATCGTGGGTTTTGCAATTACGACTGCACCTTCTGTGGCGATGTTTGCCCCACAGGAGCGATACTCCCGCTGACAAAAGAAGAAAAAAATCACACCCAAATGGGGAAGGTGAAGTTTATCATGGAGAACTGCATCGTCTATTACGATGAGACCAGTTGCGGAGCCTGCTCGGAGCACTGCCCCACCCAGGCTGTCCGCATGGTTCCTTACAAGGGAGTACTCACCATTCCAGAAACCGACACCTCCATCTGTGTGGGTTGCGGCGGATGTGAATATGTTTGTCCTGCCATACCCTTTAAAGCCATTTACGTGGAAGGATTGACAACACAAAATATCGTTGAAATTAAAAAAGAAAAAGTGGAAGAGACCGTAATAGATGATTTCGGATTCTAATTAACACATTGAATATCTGTTTGAAAGCACAGATTAAGGTGAATATGAAGAAAACACATAGACAGAAATGATACAAAATATTTTTTCCTGGCTGCCTTTTTTTGTTTGTTTGTTTTGGCTGATCTTGTTTATTATACAATATAAACATGTGGATCCGGCGAAAAAATTTTTCACTTACTTTCTGCTGGTATGTACCCTTCTTTATTTTTCTCACGCACTCTATTTTCATCGGTATATTTATTATTACAGTCTGATTGAGAGTTTCTACACCTTCTGCTCCTTGGCTGTTTATCCGCTCTACTATCTCTATATTTGCAAACTAACCAGCATTAAACAGTTTAGCCTGAAGAGTTACTGGGTTCTCCTGCCAGCACTGATCATCGGCGTGTTATCTGTGATTTTCTATGGCATGATGAATGAAGCGGAGCGAATCAGTTTTGTAGAATACCATTTTTTCCAGAAAACTGATGGCTCCATTTTTTCCTCCTTTGCCGAACAGGCTCAGGAGATCCGGATTAGTGTCACCAAGATACTTTTTATCCTGCAGCTGCTCCCTGTTGCCTTTTATGGGTATCAAAAACTGTCCCAGTTCAACCGGTCGGTTTCCAATTATTATGCCGACACCGAAAACAGGACCATGGCTCCCGTGCAAAAACTACTGTTAGTTTTTATACTGTTCGCTATCTTTTCGGGCACTGCCAACCTGCTGGGAAGAGAGTTCTTTATCCGCGAATCGTGGCTACTGGTGATCCCTTCACTCATTTTTGGAAGCATGCTGTTTTTGGTCAGCTACATTGCTTATACCCAACAATTCACCGCAACAGACTTCTGTAAGGATGCTGCTGATAATATATGCAGAGATGAAACCGAAGCAGAGACAACCAGCAATCAAGACTCAATTATCCTTAGCAGGCGTTTGAAGCAACTGATGGAAGAAGAACAGCTCTTCAGGCAGAAAGATTTGCACATTACCGATATTGCCATTCACCTGGGCAGCAACAGAACCTATGTTTCAAATTACATTAACCAGGAACTGGGATTGTCTTTTTCTGATTACATCAACCAATATCGCATAGGTTACGCACAAAACATGATGACCGACTCAGCATCTGCTTTCTCCATGCTGGAAATCAGTGAACAATCGGGTTTTGCCAACGAAGTATCCTTCTACCGGAACTTCAAGAAAATTACCGGTACCACACCCAATCGGTGGCTTCGCCAACATGCTTCAAAATAACATTGTCCTTTTTTTTACGATTTGTTATTCTTTTTTGTTCATTTTTCAGTGTGGTCATTGAATAAATTTCTTTTCTTGCAAAGGAAAACAAAATAATCATACTATGACTTCATTTATACAAACCGCAAAAAAAAGGACAAGGAGAACAGGCATCCTGTTATGCACATTACTCCTCATACTTTTCACCACTCAACAATGCAGTGGACCCGAAGAGATTATCGAGCAACCCGAGGAAACGGGGAAGAAGGATCCTCCCAATGAAGAAAAACCAGGGAACAACGACCCGAAAGAAAACACCAAAGTGGATAAGTCGGGAGGAAAAGTTTTTAAAGACAAAATCACCCTCGTTGTTCCGGCCGATGCATTCAATACACCGGTCACCATGGAGATTACAGTACAAACCGACGGTGCGGTAATGGAGGAGTTTGAGGCTTCGCCCTACTACAAGATAAAGCTTCCGCGCAATTTTGCAAAGCCCATTCAATTACAACTACTTGCCGACACCGAAATCACTGAGAATGAAATTTACTTTCGCATTACCACCCCAGGAATAGAGATCAGCTCGCAGCAGGAAGGCAGTTCGGTGATGTGGATCAAGGGAGTAAAAGAAGGTGATTATTACACTGCCACAATGGAGCCTTTTGAAGAACCATCCGATGAACAGGGCGAACTGATTGTAGGTCTGGTAAAAAACTATCAGGCATCGAATGAGTCGGGGAGCCGGGCCATTACTTCTGACAGGAAATGTGTGGTATACGCTCCCCGCTTTTATCATGAAGAAAGCAAAGAGATCGCCCTGCATGTGGAGGAAGCCATAAAAAAGCTGGAAGCTGTGGGATTCAGTTTTGAGAAGCGAAACAGGCAGATTCAGGTGGAGGTGAAGAAACTCAGTAGTGAGTATGCTTACGGTTACTTTATCCCATCCCGTTTCAGCAGTGAATACAATAGTCTGGTTATAAACAGTCTGAAGATAAATGAGAAAGAGGAAATCAAGCGCTCCATCATGCATGAGATGACCCACTTCGTGCAATATTATTACGACCCACGATGGGGCGTAACCAAATCCTTCGTGGGGGGTGATTTTCTATGGATGGATGAGGCTGTGGCAGTGTGGGCAGAAAGCCTTTATGTGGAGGGCATCTCTTCGGTACAGTTGGGTAACCAGTTCTGTCCCCTGGAGGGTTTCTCTCCACAAACAGGTGAGGAGAAGAATGCACACGGCTATGGCATGGCCGGTTTGGTCCGCTGGATGGCCAATCGCTATGGTAATAACAAGATCATAGAGTTACACAGGCAACAGCTTGCCGGTGCAGCCTCGATTTACGATGCATTCGATGATGCATTTCCAGATATCTTTCTGGAATATGGGATCTTTCTCCAAGATTATGTCCGCGGAAACGGTGTGAAAGATCTCATTCAATCAATGACGCGTGATTATTTGAAACTGAATGACATGAATGAGGTTAAAACCAAAGCTCCTCCTCAATGTAAACCCTACTCAGCCCGGTATGAGAAGATCTTCATCAATCCTGATTTTAAGTTGCCCGATAGCAAAATCATCCTTTCCATCAATGTGGAAGGCGGTGTAGATGGTGGAAAAGGACAATATTGTGAGTTGTATCGTTATGACTCAAAAAAGAAAGAGGTGGTTTTTGCGGAAAGTTTTTACGACTCCTATCAGTTTGAGGATGTAGAATCGCTTCAAGAGAAAAGAGAGATACTCTACGTGGTCTACTATCATCCCTACAACAAGGAGTGCGAAGTGAACATGACCGTGCGACTGGAGGAGAAGCTGGAGTTCAAAACCGGAAAAATTAAACTGACGATTGATGAGTTAAACAATTACAGTGGGTTCTATTCTGCAACATTCGCCGACGAATTGGTCGTTCCTTTTGAAGAAATGAAGGGAAGTTCCCACTATGCAGACAATAAGGTAATTTTCACTTCCTCATCAACATATACCAATACCTGGAGCAATATCTTTGACAAAGGAGACTGTACCTGGGATATTACCCTGGAGATAGATCCCAAGTCACTGAAAATAATTAAAGGATCAGCATCCAACGTCAGCAATATTTATAATCGGAGTGGGGCCTTGACAAGAAAGCAGAGTTATACACTTAATTTCATGGATATTCCCTATATAAAAACTTATACCGACGGCAATTATCGGAGCTACCGCTTTGGTGCATCACAGAGCGATGGCAGTATAGATAAATTTGTCACTGCCTTTAGCAACAATCTAGGGGAAATGACCTGGGATGGCTGGAAGACGAAAGAAGTCAATTCCTGGAAACCAAACACAAAATGGTCGATCAGTGCGACCCTCGACATAAAATAGGAAGGGATCCAATGGAAATTGTCAGTGCCTTACAAAGCAGACCGCCCCTCAGGCGGTCTGCTTTTTGTAATGGTACTTCTCTCTTAGCAGATCTTTCTCTTCTGACGTCAGGGAGGAGAAATAGGCTTTCCAACCGGGACAGAAGTTAATGTGCCACCGCCAGAAACGTCCTGCGAACGACCTGGGTTTTCGGTCATACTTCGCCCTCAGGGGGCAATTACTACATCTTTGTACCGTTGATTCCATTGAGTTTTTTGATTTAATCGTGATAAACAAATCGGAAATCTTTAATCCCATTCTTATTGTAAAAGTAAGATATTCCTTGAAATTAGTGATTATTTGAAAGTAGACTTAAAGAGGTCTTCCATGTTAAATATATTGAAAATAGATAGGATTGTCACATTCTCTACAATTTTCGTCTTTATCTGTTTGTACCTTTGCCATGCGCGTGCCAACCATTCAACAAGAATCGGTTGCATAAAATAAATTGTCTTATGAAGAAAATACTATTTGTCCTATTCTCGTTGAACTTCCTTCTCCCCGCCCGGGCTCAAAATGCTATAGAGAAAATACTGCAGGAGGTTGAAACCAACAACACCACGTTGCAGGCGTTGCAAAAAGAGATTGAAGCTAAAAAGTTAGGGAATAAAACAGGAATATGGCTCCCAGATCCTGAAGTAACATATGGTCACCTCTGGGGAACACCGCGTGAAATAGGCAATCAAAACGATTTCGGCATTACCCAGTCTTTCGATTTTCCCACGGTTTACATGCACCAGAGCAAGCTTGCTGGTATGGAAAATCAGAACCTCGACCTGCAATACCAATCTGAAAGGATTAATACATTGCTTCGAGCTAAACAAATCATCATTGAACTGGCTTACAACAACGCGTTATCTGAAGATTATGCCAGACGAGTGGAGATTGCCCGCATTATTGTCGATTCCTATCAGAAGAAATTCGACTTGGGTGAAGCAGATGCCATCGAGCGAAATAAAGTCCATATGAACCTCGTCACCTGCATGAACAAGAAAGAGAAAATAGACATCGCAAGAGATGCACTCCGGAACGAATTAAAATCTTTGAACGGAGGAAAAGAGATTGAGTATCACGCAACGGAAATTCCGCTTACTCCTCTGCCCTCGGATTTTAATGAGTGGTACGCTGCGGCGGAAGCCAAAAGTCCTGCCTTGCAATACCTCAGCAAACAGATCGACATCAACAGACAACAGGTTAAGCTCAGTCGTGCACAGGGGTTACCCAAATTAAGTGCCGGGTATGCCTCAGAACGTATCCTGGGCGAAAAATTACAAGGTGTGGTAATCGGCGTCTCCATACCGCTTTGGGAAAACAAAAATAACGTGAAGCAGGCAAGAGCAGGAGTACTATCCTCCGAAGCAGCTCTGGAAGACAACAAAATTCTTTTTTTCAACAGACTGCAAAGCCTGTTCAAGCAATCGGTCAGTCTACAGGAGACAGCGCAGCAGTATCGGACTGCGCTCACTTCCTATAGCAATGAACCACTTCTAAGAAAAGCACTGGATGCCGGTGAAATATCACTGTTAGATTATCTGCTTGAAGTAGCGTATTATTATGATGCATTCAACAACATGCTGGAAACGGAACGCGATTATGCACTGGCAGTGGCGGAACTGACCGCTGTAGAATTATAATGTTATCAGTACAAAGTTGCGATCTCCATTTTAAACAGATTTTTTTTGCTCCAAACAAAATAACCGTTACTTTTGTAAACCTATAACCGTGTATTGTTGTTTTATAGGTTAGATACCCGAAAGGAAGAATGAAAAGATTTACAGCCATATTATTGCTTCTCTTCATGCTGATGTCCGCAGTACAACCCGTACTGGCGATGCATTTTTGTGGGGATAAACTATATTCATTCTCCCTGCTACAGACGACCAGTAATACCGGCGACTGCTGCGCGGATATGACCACACGGAAAAAAAGCGACCCCATACAGGGACAGCGCGCGGATGGAGAGACCGGGCACTCCAGTATACTGGGTGATAAACACGTTTCCTGCTGCGACATTCAGCTATTGAAACCCAATACCGATGATTATCAGAATAAAACCGAACAACCTGTTTCCCGTATTGCCTCAATTTCTTACGAGGGGGTAGCGGCGTTTTTGGTTCCACTTTTTAAATTATCGGAATCCAAAACAAACACTTTATCCTTTTTTCTGGATTTCCCACCCAAGGGACTTTTCCTGCAGGATGTGCGTCTACTGACGTATATCTGTATCTACCGGATTTAATTCCTAATGAATATTGTATTCAGTGGCGGGTAAATATTGTTTACCTGCAAAAAGTTGTATACAACAGGCACTTCTCCGTGTCGATTATCACGCACAGACCGACAACATGATAGGCTTATTCATCGTCTGAACAATCAGTCTATCCAATCAATCACTATAAAATAATAAATCATATTTTCTATGATTAACAAAATCGTAAAGTATTTCCTTGAAAACAGGTTTATTACTATCCTGTTATTTATCACTATTATAGTTTGGGGAATATCAGTCGCACCTTTTAACTGGGGCAGTTTGCTGCCGAAAGATCCGGTTCCGGTAGATGCAATCCCTGATCTCAGTGACAATCAGCAGATTGTCGCAACCGAATGGATGGGGCGCTCTCCCAAAGATATACAAGAGCAGATTACCTACCCGCTGACTACCTCATTACTGGGTGTCCCGGGGGTTAAAACCATCCGAAGTACTTCCATGTTTGGGATGTCTTTTATCTACATCATCTTCGAAGAAGACATCGAATTTTACTGGAGTCGCTCACGCATTCTGGAAAAGCTGAACTC
>DHTF01000015.1:0-1800 GCA_002411515.1 Proteiniphilum sp. UBA5267
GGAAATATTCTTGCGTTCTAAACTGAGTTTGACCGCATTCTCTTTGAATGCCTTGTCAAAACGGGTTCTTTGTTTTCTCATATTACACAAAAATAAGCGTTTATGCTTAACTCTGTGTCCCGGCTAAGTTAGTAATTCCAATGCTGTTTATGGTTGACTTATTTTTCTCGCTAACTTTTATCTTAGGATACCCTTGGAAAGTTCTCTTTATGAATTTTCCAATTCAACGGTAACCACTGAAATTGGAAGTATTTTAGCGGATAAGCGGAGATTTTTTCGTTATTGAATATTCATTTAATCTCAATTTCATACCAAATCGTTTTGTATTTTGGATCAATAATAATTTCCGAAGTATTCCCATTTACTTTTACCACCGGAACTTCCTTCTTTCGATTTCCGACATTATCCAAAGAATAGCATTTGGTTTTTTGGGGATTGGAAAGTAAAGTAATCTTTGCAGGTATACCTTCCACGTGTATTGGCCCATCCCCCCAATCAGTCAGTTTTATTTTAGTTTGGGAAGTTTTCTCAATTGCCATTCCTCTGTTTTCCATCAGACCGGTTGCCGCCAGGAGGATATTAGCCGGATTACCCGATTCTCCAAAGCCGGTAGCATTTTGTGAAACAAAAGAAACAGTTGCCCAGCCAAGCCGTGTATCACCAATTTTAAGTTTGATACTACCTAAATCAACTGTTCTATCTAGCATCCGGAAAACCGGTGAATAGTTTTGTGTTATTTGTGTTAACAGTCCAATAACCTGCACCAGCTTTTTCCATATTCCATGTTAACTCTTCGGTATCACTGGTGATGATTTTCTGGTTGTCAATTATTTCTGATTCAGATTTTATTGGTTCAACCGGATTTTCTGTTAGTTCAACACTTGTTTTGTGAACTAAACTCAACCGTGGATCAAAACCCGCAGCTTCGATTCCAATTCTAGCTCTTTTTAATATAGCTAAACTGTCAAAGTAAGCAGTATGATTTATCTTTGCTACAATGCTTTCTTTTGCTGTTTGCACATCACCGCGCAAATAGATGGTTGCACAAGCAGGCATATGAGCCAATACATCTGTACGGGCAATCATATCAAAGAAATACGTCATGACGTCTGGTTCAAAATTGCTCCTATTGTTGTATGAGTACTGAAAAACGCCGTCCCAATCCTGTAAACGCCCATACGCTCTTAACATGGGTTGGCCTTCTGCTCCATATTGGTTTGGAAAGGGGTGGTTATATTCACTGATTGTGTAAGGTTTTCCTTCAACCCGTTGACCAGCCATCTCATACATGTTCGATAATGAGTTAACCATTGAGATATTGTCAATTTCCCAATTATGATTTATTGGGCCTGGATGACGCCAGTAATTGTGAATATCTACGTAATCAAGTTTAGCTTGTATAAACGGAGAAGAATAACGAAGTTGTGTTCCTGAAATTACTGATTTCACACCGAGGTCATTTTTCAAATAATTATACATTCCAGTCCAGTATTTATTCTCAACATCATAAATGAACTTATAAAAATCACGTCTCATTTTTGAATAATCGGAATTAGTTGCTACTGTTGGTATTGTTCTTTCATTAAAATTTTTCTCCAATTCTTCTTTACTCATACTCCATGCATGAGCCAATTCATCCACTGTTTTATACATACTGTGAATCCATTCATTCCATTGCTTTTGAAGCTCCAAGATATATGGGGCAGGTAATTTATCTATAGAACCAGCAAAATATTGACTAAAAAGTGCATTTTCATTATTAATTTCCACCATAGCAACACAAGGATCATCTGTGTATGC
>DHTF01000015.1:1872-2778 GCA_002411515.1 Proteiniphilum sp. UBA5267
ATAGAACCAGCAAAATATTGACTAAAAAGTGCATTTTCATTATTAATTTCCACCATAGCAACACAAGGATCATCTGTGTATGCTAGGTTTGTGTATGGATTAACATGAGTAAGTAGGTCTCTTGCATATTCTTTTTGAAGTTCTATCATCTGAGGATAAAAATTATCGACTCCTTTGTCAAGATGAGGTCTATGATCAACTCCTGTAAAACCGTCCCGCTCATCCACTTTTCGAGCAACATGCAGATTAATATTGACATATATACCTTTCTTTTTGAATTGCGCTATCATGTAGTCTAATTTGTCCATCTGGATTGAATCTAAATCCCTTTGCGTAGTACTATCTTTCGTAAGTATCCCTTGTTCTGCTGGCTGTAAAAAATTGCCATAATTGGCATCCATATAGTGCAATCGGACACAATTTATACCAAAACGGGCTAATCGCTCTGCTAACTTGTTGGCTTGATCATGTGAAGGAAAGTTAGCTGATCCGGTAAGATTTGTAGCATTAAGCCATACACGACCGGAATCATTTATAAAATGCCCGTTTTCGGCCCGTATGAATCCATGCTTGCCTGCCGGTGCATCAAGCAGATGCGACATATTAGTCACATTGTCCGGACCGTCGTAAGAAATCACAAACGGGAATAACGGAGCAAACTTATCTGTTTCATGATTATGTTTACACGATAAGTGAGTACACAAAAATAAAAAACTAAAAAGATAAATGAGTTCTCTGTTCATAATATATTTCATTTATTAATATGATTATAGTCTTTTACATAAATATTTTTCTTAATAACCCTCATTGGGGAATAGTCTCTTTTCGTTAAGTTACACGGTTAGGCAGGTCTTTCCGGCACTTTGATATAAACTTCTCCCCTTCCTTAGACAGTTTCTATTCACA
>DHTF01000015.1:2987-10003 GCA_002411515.1 Proteiniphilum sp. UBA5267
GATCCCAGGAAACTAAGCGGCCGTCCGGTATATTTCCACCGGCCTTTTATATTCCAATCCCTGATGGGGCCTTTCCGTATTATAATACGTCATATACTCCTTTATTTTGCGATATAAATCCAAACCGTTATCAGACGGCTCAAGATAGATCTTCTCGTACTTGATGTTGCGCCAGAATCTTTCAATGAAGATATTGTCGATTGCACGTCCCTTACCGTCCATGCTGAACTTTAAACCCTCATGTGAAGAAAAGTACGCCGAAAACTCGGGACTGGAGAATTGACTGCCCTGATCCGTATTGACGATCTCAGGGACTCCGTGATTCTTTATTGCCTCATCCAGACACTCACGGCACCAACGGGTCGTCATTGTATTGGAAAGTGACCAGCCAACGATGTAGCGGCTGTATACATCAATTATGCCAACCAGGTACATGTGACTACTCCCTAAAGGGATATAGGTGATATCCATCGCCCAAACCTGGTTGGGACGGTCTACTGTCAGCCCACGTAGCAAGTAGGGATAAATGGCATGTCCTTCACCCTTGTGAGGTTTACTCGTGTTGGGGCGGGGGCCGATGGCACACAAATCCATCTTGCGGTATAACCGTCGGATGCGCTTCGGGTTCACCTTGTAGCCCAGGCCACGCAAGTGATTTGTCATCCGGGGCACACCATAAAATGGGGTATCCATGTATTGTTTGTCGATCTGCTTCATCAGTTCATCATTATAAGAACCATCTTCAAGGGGAGAATAGTAGAAGCTGCTTCGGGGAACATTCAACAACTCACACTGGCGTGAAACGCTTAAACTGTGGGTTTTGTCGATCTTGCCCATCCGATCTTTTTTGGCTATTTCCCCAATACTTTTTTTAAGAAGTCATTCTCAAGCTGAAGTTGTCCAACTTTCTTGAAGAGAGCGTCTCTTTCCTTGTCATCCTCCGTTTTGGATGAACCTTTCTCAAAGACCTGATCCGCATGGGATAGAAATTGGGCCTTCCAGGTGGAAATCTGACCGGGATGAAGTTCATACTTCCTGGCAAGCTCCTGGACTGTTTCACGTTCTTGAAGGGCTTCTAAAACTATCTTTGTTTTAAAGCCGGCGCTGTAAGTTTTCCTTTTCTTCATGACAACAAAATTAATACATTTTTTTAACGATACTTGTTGTCCAAGATTAGGGGGGGATTATAGATAGGCTTTTTAATCTATATAATAACTTAAAGTAATAATATTTAAATTATTACTTTGTTGCCTTGTAATCTCGTAGTGATTTTGCTGCAAAATATCATTTGAGAAGTATACAACCTCGCCATTCTCAATTTCGCCAAATTTTACCTTATGTGAGTCTATTTCGTTTTTAATCTGAGTATAAGCAAATTCCTTGTCTAATAATTTCGCTATCCAAAGGACCTTATTATAAACATTATTCCAATCAGTAAAATCAGTTTCCTTGTTTGATATTCTGAATTCAGCTGTAACTCCGAAATGATAACATCCACCTCTTGTTATCAACAAGGTATCACTATTGTCTAAGATAATAGTTGCTGTACGTGAATCGTAATTCCATTTATAGTTTTGTAACTCTTTAATATCTTTCAAAAATTCGTCTGTTTGCGTAAGTTGATCAAAAATGCAGTCATCTGAATCTTCAACTTGCACATTTATGCCTGTATTATCAAACTGATTAGAGGAATCAGTCATTAAACTTTCAATTTCTGAATGACGTTGTCTGTTTTCCGATATTCGGTTACATGATATCGTCATAATGAAAATTATGAATACAATGAATACAATATTTTTCATGTAAAATCTTTTTTTAATGTAATTGCGCATACTAATATTTTAAATTGTTTATCATAGGTTGTGTTCTTATATATCAAGATTATCCAAAGGATTTTTTATCTGATCAAATCCTTTTGTTGTAATATGGGTATATATTTCTGTAGTTTTACTACTGGCATGATCCAGTAACTCCTGAATATTACGCAAATCGGTACCAAATCCAATCAATGTGTGTCAAATGAATTACGCAGTAAATGTATAGAAAATATTTTTACTGATACCAACTTTCTTTAAAGAAATTTTTAATATATTTTGAACGCTTCAGGTCGAAGACTGACCTTTGCATGAGAAAACTTGATAGGTAATTGTTGATTCTAATATAGAAATATTATAAAGAAGCGATAAAAAATAACATTTTAAGATATTATTTGCCAATTTGGTGCGATTCTTTTATTTTTGCACCTTCAATTGAAAGAAAATGGCAACCGTAACGGAGAAAATAAAGATATTGTGTGCCGACAGGAACATGTCGGCCGAGGAACTGGCCGTTGGGTCGGGTCTCACGGTGGAGCAGGTGCGACGCATCTGTGAGAGCGACAGGATTCCTTCCCTGGCATCACTGATTAAGATTGCACGGGCTCTGGGCGTGCGTCTGGGTACCTTCCTCGACGACAGCGAGGAGGTGGGTCCTGTACTGAACCGGAGAAATGAAACAGAGGGGCCGGTGACCTTTACCAGCCATCAGACGAGCAGCAACTCGCACATGGACTTTATTTCGCTGGCAGCAAGCAAGGCAGGACGAAACATGGAGCCTTTCCTCATTCACATTCAGGCGGGCAGCGGCAAAGAATGCACCTCCACACACGAGGGGGAGGAGTTCCTGTATGTGCTGGAAGGATCAATCAGGGTGCAATATGGCAGTGAGCAGTACGTCCTGCAACAAGGCGACAGCATCTACTACGACTCCATCGTGGATCACCTGGTTACGGCAAACGATGAGGCAGGGGCCACAATTCTGGGAGTGGTCTATTCTCCGGCGTAAGGTGTAATTCTTTACATGAAGGATACAATTCTATGAACCAGCTACTTGAACCGGATTCTGCAACATACTTCAAGGGATACTTCCCGATTGTTCATACTGATTTTTAATTACAAATGACATACAATTCTGAACCTGTTCTTTCCGACAGAACACTCGGTGACTGGCTGGAATACTGGGCCGAAAAAACGCCGGACAAGGAATATATTGTTTATTCAGACCGTGACCTTCGCTTTACCTGGCAGAAGTTCAACGAGCGTGTGGACAACATGGCGAAAGGTTTGATCGCCATTGGCGTGACACGCGGCACCAATGTGGGTATCTGGGCACAGAATGTACCGGACTGGCTTACGTTTCTCTATGCAACGGCCAAGATTGGGGCGGTGGCGGTGACGGTGAACACGAGCTACCGCACGGAGGAGTTGCGCTACCTGATGCAAAACTCGGATATGCATACGCTCTGCATGACAGACGGGGTGGCGGGAAGCAACTATACCGACATCATCTATGAATTATTACCTGAACTGAAAACAACTCAGCGAGGGAAGATGAAATCGGAAATCTTTCCGAAGCTCAAGAATGTGATTTACATTGGTCAGGAGAAATACCGGGGGATGTATAACACGGCAGAGATCCTCCTACTGGGAAAGAATGTGCCGGACAACGAGTTCAAAAGGCTGCGGTCGCTCAGCACGTGTCACGATGTGGTGAACATGCAGTATACCTCCGGAACGACGGGCTTCCCGAAAGGGGTGATGCTCACCCACCACAACATCGCCAACAACGGCTACCTCACGGGCGTACACATGCAATTCACGTCGGAAGATAAATGCTGCACCTGTGTGCCGCTATTCCATTGCTTCGGCGTGGTGCTGGCGACGATGTGCTGCCTCACTTTCGGCTGTACGCAGGTGATGGTGGAGAAGTTCGATCCGCTGGTTACACTGGCTTCGGTACACAAGGAGCGCTGCACCGTGTTGCACGGGGTACCGACAATGTTCATCGCCCAACTGCATCATCCAATGTTCGATATGCGATCACTGCGTACGGGCATCATGGCGGGTGCCCTTTGTCCGGAAGAGCTGATGAAGCAGGTGAACGAGAAGATGTTCATGGACCTGACAAGCGTGTACGGAATGACAGAGACATCGCCGGGGATGACGCAGACGCGGGTGGATGATCCGTTCGATGTGCGCTGCACCACGGTGGGGCGTGAGTATGAGTTCACCGAGGTGAAGGTACTGAACCCGGAGACAGGAGAAGAGTGTCCGGTGAATGTGCCGGGAGAGATATGCTGCCGGGGCTACAACGTGATGAAGGGCTACTACAAGAATCCGGAGGCGACGGCGCAGGTGATTGATGCCAATGGCTTCATGCACTCGGGCGACCTGGGCGTGAAGGATGAGAATGGCAATTATCGGATAACGGGGCGCATCAAGGATATGATCATCAGGGGAGGGGAGAACATCTCTCCGAAGGAGGTGGAGGATTATCTCTACCGCATGCCGGGCGTCCGCGATGTGCAGGTGGTGGCGGTGGCCTCGGAACGATATGGGGAAGATGTGGGCGCCTTCATTATTCAGAAGGAGGGCTTCAACCTCACCACGGAAGATGTGCGGGACTACTGCATGGGCCATATCGCCAAATACAAGATTCCCCGCTACGTTTTCTTCGTGGATGCTTTCCCGCTGACGGGCAGCGGCAAGATTCAAAAGTTCCGCCTTCGCGAGATGGCGCTGGAGCTGTGCAAAAAAGAGGGTATCGTGATCAGGTAAGGATCATAATTTCATTTTGATAAAATCGACGATCTCATTCATTGCTTCTGTTGCTTCCCTGAACATCGGAGACAACAAGGGATAACAATGTACCATTCCTTTACCTGCTCTGAATTGGATATCAACTCCCGCCTCCCTGGCTTTTATCGCAAATTTTTCTCCATCGTCAAACAACTCATCATCTTCTGCTGAATTGATGAAAAGAGGTGGTAGGCCTTTTAGGTCTCCAAACAGTGGCGAGATAAGTGGATGATCGGCTCGATGATCTCCCACGTAGTGTTTGCTAAAAACAGTCCATGAGTATAAGGGAGCGAGGGATAATTTGTTTTTCGTCCGATACGATTCGCCTGAACAGGTTAAATCGGTCCAGGGAGAAATGGCCACACCGGCAACGGGCAGGGGAATGCTTTGTTCTTTTAACGCCAGTAGCGTGGCCAGACACAATCCTCCGCCAGCCGATTCTCCGGCAATGAGTATATTTTCGGGTTTGAATCCGGCAGATAGCAGCCATTGATATACTTTTACCGAATCATCCAGGGCTGCAGGAAAGGGATACTCCGGAGCAAGCCTGTATTCATACACGAGATGTTGAACGCCGGTATTTTGAGCCAGTTTTGAGACAAACCCCCGGTGATCGTTGCATGAACCGGATACATATCCACCGCCATGTACGTACAAAATAACTTTGCTGCTGTCAGAATCTTTGGGTATCAACCATTCTGACTTTATCCCTTCAATGAGTTGCTCACGAACTGTAATATCTTGGGGAAGCCTGGCATATTTGTTTGCTCCTTTCTCACAGGTTTCCCGAAATGCAAGGATAGAAGTGTTTTCATCGAATACTTCTTTCTTCAATCTGCCTCGAAACAGATGTCTATTTCTCATCAGGAAATTGAACATCTTACTTCTAAAACTACTCATTTTTATTATTGCTTATATTTCAGCAGCTGTATCAAATATTTTTTGCATTCCTTCGGAATATACTTTTGTGGTAAACCAATCCTGAAAATTCAGATCGTGGTTATGATGATCGAACAGGAAAGTTTTTAGATTTGTCTTGCCACAGGTTTTAAACCGGTTCTCGAGGTCGTAAACGCTTTCAGCGGGTACGTTTGCATCATCTTTGCCGTGAAACAGGTATATCGGGGTGTCCACGCGAAGAAGGCGGGTCTTGTTCGGCTCGAGGGCAAAATGTTTCTTGAACCAATCAACGGAAACCCGAGAATAGTTATTCCATATCCAATTGCCATTGTTCTCTGCAATCTTACTCATCAGCTGATCCTGAATGGGTCCACGCATCTTTCTCATATCCTTTATATCGATGAGCTTGTCTTTGACCACATCGAGCGAATCGAAAGGCATATTTTTGAACAGATAGTTTCGGTATGCAGCAATGGTTGGTTCTTCCGACGCATACTCCTGTTCATCGATTGCCTTGTCTTCGTTTTTATCGAATAGGGAATTGGCCATGATCATGACTCCTTCACCGGTATTCTGCCAAGCAATGATGTCGTACATATTCTCGTGCGCATATCCGTGTAAAAATAAGGCGTCGATCTTCACTTTGTTCCTTTCGGCCACCATGGAGGCAATGATGGTTCCTTCGCTTATTCCATAGAGAATAATCCTGCAATCTTTGAAACGGGGGTCGTTTTTCAAAAAAGTGACCATGGTTTCTATGTCTTCGGCTTCATTACAGGGTAAGTATTTGGCGTATTTTGTGCTGTCCACCTTGTCGAACCAGGGTGCTGAATCGCCCAGATCAACACCACGGCGGTTGTAGGTAAAGAAACCCACGCCTTTTTCACAAAATCCGTCGGCCAACACATCGTAATAATTAAAGCCTGGCCTTTGTGTGATATAGGTGAAAGGGCCCGTGCCATGCACGGCGACCACAATGGTGTGAATGGATTCATTTTTAGGGAGACAGATCCGGCCGGTTGTTTCCTCTCCGTCAGAGAGGGTGATCGTTTTGATTTCCGAAACAATACTCTCCGAAAGTGTGTGAAGGGGAGTAAGTTGCCCTGTAATGTCTTGTGCCTGTATTGTGCCCATAGAAAGGACTACTCCCAAAAGAAGTTTAAGAAAATGTTTCATGTCTACCTGATTCAATTGTGTATATTGATTTGTGTTTTGAAATATCAACCAGATTATAAATGTTTTTTTATCCAACCCTCGTATTGTAAACGATGTGACAAAGTTACAAAGATTATTTCATGGATATTAATTATTCTAGTAAATTTAGAGGATCAGATCGAGTGATCCGGAAACCGCCTAGTTGTTATAGGTAGCACAAAAAAAAGATCGATAACCAACATGTGAATGTTTTGATTATCGATCTTAAAAGTGGAGAATATCGGAGTCGAACCGATGACCTTTTGACTGCCAGTCAAACGCTCTAGCCAGCTGAGCTAATCCCCC
>DHTF01000015.1:10144-18684 GCA_002411515.1 Proteiniphilum sp. UBA5267
AGCCAGCTGAGCTAATCCCCCGTGAATTTTGGTGGTGCAAAGATAGAGATTTTGTTTATATTTGCAATAAAAACAGGATATAAAAATTTAAATTGTCCGTTATGATTGTTTTCAACACTACCTTTCATGTGGATGAGGGTATCCATGAGGAGTTTATCGAATACATGCTGCAACATTACATCCCCATGGCCACAAAAAGCGGATTGCTCACATCTCCCCGCCTTGCCCGCGTATTCGGGAAGGAGGAGGACGAGGGCTTTTCATTCGCGATGGAGTTTACTGTCGCCAATCTGGGGACACTCGAACGATGGAATGCCAACGAGAGCCAGGCAATACATGCGCCGCTCCTGGAGAGGTTCAAGGAAAAACTTATCGGATTCTCTACCATCATGCAGACAATCACATACTGATGCAGAAAGAACGAATTATCATGGGGATAGACCCGGGTACGCAGGTGATGGGCTATGGCATCCTCCGCGTACTGGATAACAAACCTTCGCTCGTGGCGATGGGGGTGATGGAACTTGGTAAATATGGAGACCACTACCTGAAACTGGCGAAAATCTACTCCCGCATCATTGGACTTATCGATGAGTTCCTGCCCGATGAACTGGCCATCGAAGCACCTTTCTTTGGTAAGAACGTGCAGAGCATGCTCAAGCTGGGACGTGCACAGGGGGTGGCCATGGCGGCCGCCATCTCACGCGACATACCGATATTTGAATATGCACCGCTGAAAATAAAGATGGCCATCACCGGCAATGGCATGGCTGCAAAGGAGCAAGTGGCTTATATGCTGCAAAAGATACTGCATATACCCGATGAAAACATGCTGCCACAACTCGATGCCACCGATGGACTCGCAGCAGCTTTGTGCCATTTTTATCAGTCGGGACTCACCACTGGCGACAAGAAATACAGGGACTGGAAAGACTTTGCCAATCGCAATCAGGATAAAGTGAGGAAATGAATTTTTTTTTCTGTTTTCTTGCGAAATACAACCGATCTTTTTTAACTTTGTCATATGAATGAAATGGTTTCGCACATAGAATTTCTGTTGCATGAGCACAACTGCGTGATCATTCCCGAGTTCGGTGGATTTGTGGTCAACACGATGCCTTCACGCAGAGATGGCGTCGCCACGTTCCTTGCACCGACATGTGAACTGGTCTTCAACCGTGATCTCACGCACAACGATGGCCTCCTGGCTCAATCTTACATGAAAAGCGACCGGCTGACATTCGAGGCAGCCATGCAGCGAATCGCCCATGCCGTGGAGGAGTTGAAAAGCCAGCTACGGGACACGCATCGTGTGGAAATGCAAAAATTGGGTTCATTTGTCATGAGCGACGAGAACCGTTTCACCTTTATGCCGGCTCATTTTGTACGGCCTGCTTTGTTTGGACTGAATAGAGCCACCCTCAGACCGCTCGTTCAGATGCAGAGTCCGGCGGTGCCTGTCAAAGAGGTTGCAACCGGAAGAGGGCAGCGTTTTGCCAGTGTTGCTGCTGTAGCAGCAGCGATGATCCTGTTGATGATGTTCTTGCTCCCGGTGAGCGACACAAACAAGGAGCGCCAGTCGGCTCAAATGATTGGCGACACATCTCTTTTTGGAAATAAAGCGAGCAAACAGCACACTCAGGAAGTCGCTCAGTCCGACATACTGACTGCCAACACCACAGATAGTTCTCCCGCATTACCGATCGCAGAAACTGCCGCGATAGAGGCCTCTGTGGAAGCACCCGCAGAGACACCCACACAGATGCTGGCGGATGCCGGACCACACTATTACGTGGTAGTGGGTGTTTATGAGCTGCCTCAAGTGGCGCAGAAAATGATCGAAACACTCCAGAATGAAGGCTTCGCAGAGGTTGGAAGCCTAAAGCGTTCAGGACGCATAGACGTATATGCCGCTTCATTTACCGATGGCGCTGAAGCACAGGCTTTTTTACAGAAAGTATACAAAAATTATCCGACGCATTCCGATGCCTGGATCTTAAAAAGAAGGTAAGTTATGTCATGGAAAAGTAACATTATCGCAGGGTTTGTCCTCTATTGGGTATGTGAACTCTGCCAATACAGGAAGAAGCTGACTCCTCCTATGGATCGCTTCCAGTTCCCTGATTTCAAATAGGATGATAACCCCTGAATAATGCTTCACGGGTTTTTTTTTTAGGACGAGGCTAACCGGAACGATGTCTGCTGGGGCTGCCTTCGCCCCTTTCCATGTCCCTGCGCATGTCACGCCGCGTAGCTCCTCCCTTAAATACGTTGAACCGATAGACGAAATGCACGATAAAGTAGCTGGTGAGCGTGTTGGTTGTTGTATCACGAATAAAATTGGATGAAACATTTCTGCGGATGTTACTTCGTTGCTGCAGAATGTCATACACCTTCACCCGGATAAGGCCATTCTTTTGTTTCAATACCTGTTTCTCAATGGATGCATTCCAGAGGGTTTCATTCTGCTTGAAGCCATCGGAGTAACCCGAATTGGTGGAGTAGCGGATGTCACTTTGGATGTTGATGTCGAACGGAAGATGAATGGTCGTATAGGCTGAGCTGCCATAATTGAAATACTCCCTGTCCTGCTGCCCTTCCAGACTATTTTTTACCTTGTTGTAGGAGATGCTGCCCCTGACAGAGAACTGAACCTTCGACGAGTTGTAGTTGAAACCAAGGTTCTCAGAAAGGTTGGTCTGCCGACTGACATTTTCCTCATTGTTGGAAAAACCGTTGTTGACTCTGTAACTGGCATTGGAGGTGCTTGAAACCGTAAACTTTTTACTGAAGAGCGGCTGCGAGATAATAAAACGGATGTCTCCGTCCCAGTTGCCATTCACATTTCGAAAAGTATTCTCTTTTCGTCCTGTCTCGGGGTCGGTGAAACGGGAGGTGACAATGGCATTCAGGGTATAATTGAAATTTCCTGTGAGCATGTGAAAGCGGTTTTCCTGCGGCATCGAGTTCTGGTAGCGGATATTCATGCGGTGCATGAATGCAGGTTTGAGATCGGGATTCCCGTAGGTGATGTTCAGTGGATTACTTACGTCGATCACGGGCGAGATCTGATTCACGGATGGCTGATCGGTATTTCCGGCGTAGGTGAAACGGAGGTTTTTCTGTCTCGACCAGAGATAGTTGAACTGCGCATTGGGGGAGTAGTTGGTCACGCTTTGTGTGATGTTGCTGATGAGCGAATCGCCAACATAGGTCTTCCTTTCTGAGGAGGTGGGGTAGGCTCTGAAGCCGAAGCTGTAATTGTATTTTTCACTTCTCGACCGGAAGTCGACTCCTAAATCCTGATTCACCGAACTATTGTCGTTCAGCTTGCTGTATTTGGTGTCAAAGACGGTGTAGTTCCCTTCTTCATCGCGGGTGCGCGTATCTTTATCTGATTGCGACGCTCCCTGACGGTAGTTATAGGAAAACTGAAGGAACTTCTGCTTTCCCAGTGGCTCTACATAAGAGAGGTTACCGCTTAGGTTCGATCCGCTGTTGCTATTGGTGATGCGCTGGTCGAGCAGATCGTCGGCCCGCTTACCGGTATAGAAGGTATTGGAAATGTTTATCGCCTTATTCTCAGAATCATTTGAGTGGACGTTGAGCCCCACGCTGATGCTTCGTCCTCGCTTCCCGAGACGACGGTTGATGTTGAGGTTGCCACCGATATTATTCCCTTTACCGTGCGAGTTGTAGTCGGCATTTCCGTAATTCACGGTGTCGCCTGCAACGCGTGTTGTGGAAAAAAGATCAGTCTCCATGCTTTCACTGCTGTTGAAGCTGAGGGTGGGACGGAATATGAGCGTGGTCATAGAATCGGGCTTCCATTCAATGCGCACGTCCATATTCACATTTTCGTTGCGATTGTGTGAACGGTTACGCTGATCCTCATAGGTGTCGCCTTTGCTCAATAGATTCTGGGTGTAGACCTTTGACAATGATTCCGACCGGTTGTTGCCGTATCGGATGTTGCCGCCCACCTCCAGTTTCTTCGATACCTCCTTGCTGAAATTGAAACCGGTGTTGGCAGCTGTGTTGATGCCATTTCCACCACCTCCTCTTGCCCTTCCACCGCCGCCCCCCATGTCTGCTACCAGGTCGGAGGCACCGGCATTGTTGGTGTTGTTGATGCCACCCATGAAGGTCATCTGGTCGCTGTTGTGCATGTGATTGACCAGGGCGTTGACTTCGTAACGCTCCTGACTGCCATATCCAGCAAAGGCATTCCCAAAGCTTCCTTGCTTCATATTGGGACGGACGGTGAGGTTGATGATCATCTCTTCTTCTCCGTCGTCGAAGCCGGTCATCTTCTCCATCTCCGACTTCCTGTCCACTACCTGCAGCTTCTCAACCATTCCGGCGGGTAGATTTTTGGAGGCGATCTTTGGGTCGTCACTAAAAAACTCCTTGCCATCGACAAATATCTTCTTGATTTCCTTCCCCTGTACTTTGATGACACCATTCTGATCGATCTCCACGCCGGTCATCTGCTTTAATAGATCTTCAACCACTGCCATACCAGTCACCTTATAGGCGGCTGCATTGTATTCCAGCGTGTCTCCTTTCACAAGGATCTCGGTGGGAGCAGCTGTGACCACTGCTTCATCGAGCAAGATGGATTGTTCCTGCAAAGCAATGGTATCGAGCTTTACGGTGGGCTGTGCGGTGGAGAGGGTGAACTCCTGAAAGTAGGGAGTGTAACCTACAAAGGAAATGTTGGCAATGTAGTTGCCCTGTTTTACCGGAATGAGAAAAGTTCCTTCGCTGGAGGAGGAGGCACCGGTGACCAACGTGCTGTCCTCCACGGTAAGTATGCGGATAGTGGCCGCAGGTACCGCTTCACCGGTGTTCTTATCGATGATTTTCCCGGAAAGGGTTCCCGTGGCGGTCTGAGCCTGAATGGATATGACCAGGATTGACACCAGTAAAAGGAGTACTGTCTTTTTCATCAGTTTATGGAAAAGAGTTGAAAACAATTTACGCACCATTGCTACAAAGATAGAAATAATGCCATTGGACTTCAAGCAGAATAGATGAATCGGAATATTTCATAGATGAACGGGGTGATTAAATCGTGAAACTGTGTACATTTGCAAAATAAAAGAGATTGTTTGAAATGAAAGAAACTAAATACGAAACGAAACTTCTGGAACTTCCTTATCCGAAAAACGATGCATATGGTGCCCTCTCAATGCCAGTCTATCATGCGCTGGCTTATGAATTTGAGACGGCAGAAGAGATGGAAGCCGCTTTTTGCGGCCTTACAAGTGAACACACCTACTCACGGGTGACGAACCCCACTGTGCAGTACTTTGAAGAACGGGTGAGGGTAGGGACCGGAGCGCATGGGGTGACAGCTCTTAACTCGGGCATGGCGGCCATCAGCAATACTTTCTTTACCCTTGCATGGAGTGGCTGCAACCTGGTTACCTCGCGCCACCTATTTGGAAATACATACTCCTTCTTCGTAAATACGCTGGGTGCCTTTGGCGTGGAAATACGTTTCTGCGACCTGACAAACGCAGAGGAGGTGGCAGCCTGCATCGACGGTAACACGTGTGCCGTATTTGCCGAGGTGATCACCAACCCGCAGATGGAGGTAGTGGACCTGTTGACACTGGCCGCTGTGGCACACGAAAGAAACGTTCCGCTCATTGCAGACACCACGATCATTCCTTTCAGTGCTTTTCATGCATCGGACTTTGGTATCGACATCGATGTGATATCGAGTACGAAGTATATATCGGGTGGGGGAACCAGCCTGGGGGGACTGATCATCGATTACGGAAAGTTCGACTGGTCACATTCACCCAAGCTGAAACCGTTTGCCGATGCTTCGCTGTCGGCCTTCCATTTTAAACTACGCAAGGAGATACACCGCAACCTGGGGGCTTACATGACACCGGAGGTGGCTTACATGCAATCGCTGGGACTGGAAACCCTGTCAGTGCGCTACGAGCGACAAGCAGCTGGTTGTCAGGAGGTCGCAGAAAGGTTGCAGTCGATGCTGGGTGTGGTGTCGGTAAACTATCCGGGGCTGCCGGAAAATCCCTATCACGAGGTGAGCAAAAGGCAGTTTGGAACAAATCCCGGTGCAATGCTCACGTTCGACCTGGATTCGAGAGAACGATGTTATGACTTTATGAACCGGCTCAAGCTGATTCATCGTGCCACCAACCTTTTTGATAATCGTACACTCATTATTCATCCTGCCAGTACCATCTACGGCACCTTTACACCCGAACAACGTGCTGAGATGGACATACATGATACTTCTCTCCGCCTTTCGGTGGGACTGGAGGGTGTGGATGACCTGATGGAAGATATAAGCCAGGCTTTGGCGCATTAAATTGTGCACTTACATCCAAATTGATTGGTGAGCATCAATTAATTAAAGAAATATTTCTCTAATTAAGGTTGATGTATTATCTTTGTACCCGTATTCAGATTGTCACGGGTAGCGGTCCGGACATGTGATTGTCGGATCGCTTTGTTTTTAGGTTATTATCATATGAACTATTTTACTCCGACGGAGGCTGCAGACGCTTTTAGACGCGCGGCTCTCGATAAATCGAAGCGTAGTTTCCCTCAGTTTGCCGTCATGGCTATTCTGGGTGGAGCATTTATTGCCTTTGGAGGCCTCCTGAGCCTGATCGTGGCGGGAGGCATGCCGGGCATTGGTGCGGCCAACCCGGGTATCGTGAAGTTCGTAGCTGGAGCCATGTTCCCCATCGGGCTGATCATGGTCTCCGTCACGGGTGCGGATCTCTTTACAAGTGACTGCGCAGGGCTTACCTTCCCGCTACAGCGAAAAGAACTGATGGCGGGCAGGGTAATCGCATTGCTGGCGATCTCCTACCTGTTCAACTTCATCGGGGCACAACTAATTGCCTGGATGCTGTCGGCACACGTGGGGATCCTTGATAATGATCCCTGGCGGGCCTACCTGCACCATCTGTCCGAAGCAAAGGTAAATCAGGATTTCATGCGGGTCTTCATCAAGGGAATCGGCGCCAACTGGCTGGTCTGCCTGGGCATGTTCATGGGATATGCGGCGAAGGATATCACCGGTAGGGCTATCGCCATATGGATACCGGTGATGCTTTTCGTGACACTGGGATACGAACACTCCATCGCGAACATGTTCTTCATCCCGGCAGCAATATACACCGGGGCGGAGATCTCCTGGGGCACCTTCATCACCGATAACCTGATTCCTGCAACGCTGGGGAACATTGTCGGGGGAATGGGGCTGGTAGGAGTGGTATATGGTTATTTATATCTCTTGCGTGATTGATTTATTGTTGTTCATCAGAGGATACTAATAATACATCACGTCAACCAAACATCGATTGTACAATCCATATAGGTAAATATTGGATTAGAAGAATAATAAGAATAAAGATCAAAAAAGAAATTATGAAAAGTAGACAGGAAGCATGGGAAGGATTTAAAGGGGAGGTATGGAGAAAAGAGATCAACGTACGGGATTTCATCATGCACAATTATACACCTTATGAGGGGGACGATTCGTTTCTGACGGCTTCGACCGAGCGCACGCATAAGGTATGGAACCGAATCACAGAGCTCTTCCGCGAGGAGCAGGCCAAAGGAGTGTACGACGCGGAGACAAAATATCCGCAGCAGATTGATACATACGGACCGGGATACATCGATCAGGATAATGAGGTAATTGTCGGCTTACAGACCGATGCGCCACTGAAGCGGGGTATCTTCCCGAAAGGGGGCATCCGCATGGTTGAGAATGCGCTGAATGCCTACGGATATGAGCTGGACCCGATGACGAAAGAGATTTATACACGCTACCGCAAGACACACAACGAAGGGGTCTTCTCGGCATATAACGATGAGATGCTGGCGGCACGCAAATCGGGCATCATCACGGGACTGCCGGATGCCTACGGACGGGGACGCATCATTGGCGACTACCGACGTGTGCCACTCTACGGGACAACAGTCCTGATTGAGGAACGGAAAGATTTTATGCAGCGGCTCGATATTCAGGAGTTCACCGAAAATACCATCCGCAGCCGCGAGGAGGTGAGCGAGCAGATCAGGGCGCTGAAGGCGTTTGAAAAGATGTGTGCTGCTTATGGATTCGATGTGTCACAGCCGGCACGCAACAGTCGGGAGGCCGTACAGTTCCTCTATTTCGCTTATCTGGCGGCCGTGAAGGATCAGGACGGTGCGGCGATGTCGATTGGACGCACATCGACCTTCCTCGACATCTACATCGAAAAGGACCTGCGGGAAGGGGTAATCTCCGAAACTCAAGCGCAGGAGCTGGTGGATCAGCTGATCATCAAGCTGCGTATCGTGCGCTTCCTTCGTCCGCCGGAGTACAATGAGCTTTTCTCGGGCGACCCGGTGTGGGTGACGGAATCGCTGGGGGGACAGACGGTGGATGGACGTACGCTGGTCACACGGACATCGTTCCGTTACCTGCAGACGCTCTACAACCTGGGGCCCGCACCGGAGCCGAACCTCACGGTACTCTGGTCGCAGCAGAGCCCCGA
>DHTF01000015.1:18772-35239 GCA_002411515.1 Proteiniphilum sp. UBA5267
TACCTGCAGACGCTCTACAACCTGGGGCCCGCACCGGAGCCGAACCTCACGGTACTCTGGTCGCAGCAGAGCCCCGAGAACTGGAAACGCTTCTGCGCAAAAGTGTCGGTGGATACATCGGCCATCCAATATGAGAACGACGACCTGATGCGGCCGGACTATGGTGACGACTACGGCATTGCCTGTTGCGTATCGCCGATGAAGATCGGAAAGCAGATGCAGCTTTTTGGCGCACGTGCCAACCTGGCAAAGTGCCTTCTCTATGCAATTAACGGAGGGCGAGATGAGAAGTCGGGTGCCCAGGTGGCTCCACTCTATGAGCCGATCACATCGGAGTACCTCGACTACGATGAGGTGATGGCGAAGTTTGAGCAGACGATGCGCTGGCTGGCGAAGGTCTACGTGAATGCGCTGAAGATCATTCACTACATGCACGACAAGTATGCTTACGAGGCGTTCGAGATGGCGCTGCACGATGGTGATGTGCAACGCATCAGGGCAACGGGCATTGCGGGGCTCTCCATCGTGGCGGACTCGCTGGCGGCAATACGGGATACGCGGGTAAAGGTAATCCGTGACGAGCGGGGCATCGCTGTCGACTTTGAACGGGAGGGTGATTATGTGCCTTTTGGGAACAACGACGACCGCACGGACCAGATTGCAGTGGACATTACGAAGAAGTTCATGGGTTATCTGCGTCAACATGAGACGTACCGCAATGCGACAGCGACGCAGTCGATCCTTACCATCACCTCGAATGTGGTCTACGGCAAGAAGACGGGTGCCACACCGGATGGTCGTCCTGCCGGTACTCCCTTCGCGCCAGGTGCCAATCCGATGAATGGACGGGACCGCAAGGGGGCTGTGGCAGCGCTGGCATCGGTGGCGAAGCTGCCCTTCCAGCATGCCCACGACGGGATTTCCTACACCTTCGCGGTGTCGCCGGGATCGCTGGGCAAGGATAAGGATATGCGGATTGCGAACTTGGTGGGGCTACTGGATGGATACTTCACTTTCGACGGGGGACAGCACCTGAACGTGAATGTCTTCGACAAGGAGCTGTTGCTTGATGCGATGGCGCATCCGGAGAACTATCCGCAACTGACTATCCGGGTATCGGGATATGCGGTGAACTTCATCAAGCTTACAAAGGAACAGCAGCTGGATGTGATTTCAAGGACGATCAATCAGACGTTATAAGTGGTAGGAAATATTCATTCTCTGGAGAGCTTCGGTACGGTGGACGGCCCTGGAATACGCTTCGTGGTATTCATGCAGGGCTGTCCGCTGCGTTGCCTCTATTGCCATAATCCGGACAGCTGGGACAGCAAACAGAGGGGGCAGTACCAGCTATCGCCGGAGGAGCTGCTGGCGGAGGTGATGCGCTACAAGAACTTTATCGCACGGGGTGGGGTGACCGTCACGGGTGGAGAGCCTCTGATGCAGGCGGAGTTCGTGAAGGAGTTCTTCCTGCATTGCCGGGAGGCTGGGATTCACACAGCGCTGGATACGTCGGGGGCTATCTTTACGCCGGCCGTGCGGGAGACGCTGGATGTAACTGACCTGGTGCTGCTCGACATCAAATCGATTGACCCGATACAGCATAAGGCACTGACCGGGGCTAAGCAGGATAACACGTTGCGGTGCCTCGATTATTTGGAGGAGCAACAAATTCCCGTCTGGATACGCCACGTCCTGGTGCCAGGATGGACGGACGACGATGGACTGCTGCAACGATTGGCGGACTTCCTGCGACCTTACAAGTGTATTGAGAAAGTGGAGCTGTTGCCATATCATACCATGGGCACACGCAAATATGAACAGATGGGAATGGATTACCCGTTGAAAGATACACCGCCGCTCTCCGCGGAACGATTGAAGAGGGCCCAGGAGATTTTGGGGATGTAAGCTGTAAGCTGTATGCGTTCAGCTATCAGCATGCATAAAATGAAACAATCCTTAATCATCATACCAACACAACCATATATCATATACCAACACAGCCATACATCATTGAATCAACACATTGTCCTTTTTTCTCATTACCACATCATCCTATCAACCAGTAATTTGAGCGATTTTTTTCATTTTTTGATACATTATTTGTATGCTTAGATGAGAATGATATACAATTTTGTATAAAATATTAAAAACATAGTTTTTTTTAATTTTAGCAACTGTATAAATTAAATTTTGGTTTATGAATTACATGAAAAAACGAACGAAAGGCGACATAGGTCGATCCTTCCATTTAAAAAAATCAATGCATGCAGCGCTTCTTTTTTTCTTCCTGGCACTTACGCTACCAGGATGGGCCTCATTGGAGAAGGCTGAGGTTCAGCAGTCCAGAAGGGACATCACCGGGGTTGTGACAGATACCCAGGGCGAACCGTTGCCGGGTGTGACCGTACAGGTGGTGGGGCGCCAGGGTGGCGTCATCACAGATGCCGACGGAAACTACTCCATTCAGGCTGCCACGGGGGAAGAGGTCCGTTTCCAATATGTGGGAATGAGGGCGCTGACTTCGAAAGTGGGTACAGGTTCCGTCATGAATGTGGTCATGCAGGAAGATGTAGAGCTGCTGGATGAAGTGACCATTACTGCTTTTGCCACACAAAAAAAGGAGAGTGTGGTGTCATCAATAGAAACCATTAATCCCAAGGAGCTGAGGGTGCCTTCGAGCAACCTCACGACGGCTCTCGCAGGACGCCTGGCAGGGGTAATCTCTTACCAGCGCAGCGGTGAGCCAGGAAACGACAATGCACAGTTCTTCGTGCGTGGTGTCACCACCTTTGGTTATGCCAGTAGCCCTCTGATCCTGCTCGACGGGTTTGAGGTGAGCTCGACCGACCTGGCAAGGGTGGATCCGGATAACATTGAACAGTTTGCCGTGCTCAAGGATGCCACCGCAGCCGCGCTCTACGGATCGAAAGGCGCCAACGGGGTGATCATGGTCACGACCAAGAAAGGTGTGGCCGGTAAGCCAAAGATCTCGGTACGCTTGGACGGACGCCTCTCTATGCCGACCAAAGTGCTGGAGACAGTGGATGGTGTAACCTATATGAAGTTGTATAATGAGGCGCAGTTTAATGACAACCCGTTGCTGTCGCCCTACTACTCTGCACAGAAGATTCAAAATACCCAGGATGGCCTCAACGAGTATGCTTATCCCAACCTCGACTGGTATGACATCATGTTCAAGCCGAGCACCTTCAATCAGCATTACAACATGAACATATCGGGTGGGGGTACCGTGGTGAAATATTATCTGTCGGTTTCTTACGACAAGGATACCGGTATCCTGAAGGACAACAAGCTGAACAACTTCAAGAATAATATCGACATCGATCGTTTTAATATTCTGGCCAACATCTCGATGGATCTGACGGAAACGACGAAAATGGACATCAACATGAACTCCATCTTTGAAAACTTTACCGGACCCCTCGACAACACAAATGATATTTTTGCCAGTGTGGTGGCAACCAACCCGGTGGAGTTCCCCAAATTCTACCTGCCGGATGAAAAGAATGCCTATGTGAAACACACGCTCTTCGGATCGGATGCCACCGGTACCATGGTGAACCCTTATGCACGCATGGTACGTGGTTATAAAGATGGATCAATGGGCCGCATCACCTCACAGTTTTCGCTCGATCAGGATATGGGGAATATGCTGGAGGGGCTGATGGCTCGTGCCAAGGTGTCAATCAAGAACGATAACCGTTATGAAAACTTCCGCAGTTATGATCCTTACCTGTACAACATCAAAAGTTATGATGAATTTACCGATACCTATGTACTCCAGCAGGTGCACAAGGGTACCGATGCGTTGAGCAATCCCTCCATTGAACGTAGCGGCGAGTTTCGCATCTATATGGAAGGTGGACTCACTTATTCCAATACATTGAACGACATTCACGACCTGAGTGGGTTGGTGATTTATACCCAGGAGGAGTTGAAGAATACCGGTATCTGGAGGGAAGATGACAAGACCATTCAACGTACCCTGCCACAGCGGAACCAGGGTATCCGTGCCCGGTTAAATTACGGGCTGATGGAGAAATACCTCGCAGAAGTGAGTCTTACCTACACCGGATCGGAAAAGTTCGACCGGTCGCATCGTTGGGGTCTCTTCCCTGCATTGGGATTGGGATACATCGTCTCAAACGAACCCTTCTGGGAGCCACTCGAAAATGTGCTTCCCGGATTTAAGTTGAAGTACTCTTGGGGTAAGGTGGGGAACGATCAGATTGCTGGTGCTGCCGATCGCTTCTTCTTCCTCTCCGATATTGGCAGTGGCGGAGGCTACCGTTGGGGAAGAGATTTCAACTCCAACTACGGCGGATTCAATATCAACCGTTATGCCAATCCGATGATCACCTGGGAGATTGCCTTGAAACAGAATGTGGGCTTCGAACTGGATATCTTTAAGAACCGTGCCGTGAAACTGATCATGGAGTATTTCTCCGAGAACAGACGACAGATTTATCAGGCTCGTGCCAACCTGCCGGCCACCATGGGGCTTACCAGCAACGTGTATGGCAACGTGGGTGAGGTGAAGAGCGGCGGCTTTGACGGGTCTATCGATATAAACCACTCTTTCAATCGGGATACCTGGATGACAGGCCGGTTTAATTTTACCTATGCACGCAATGAGTATGTGGAGAATGAAGAGCCGGAATACCGCTGGAAATACCTCAGTGACATCGGATGGCCCATCAATACCTGGAAAGGCTTTATTGCTGAACGCCTCTTTATCGATGAGGCTGATGTGAAAAATTCACCCCTGCAGGAGTTGGGAAGCGTGCCACAGGCGGGTGACATCAAGTACAAGGATATCAACGGCGACGGTCGCGTGAACGACGACGACCAGGTGCACATCGGTTATCCCACCGTGCCGGAGATAAACTACGGCTTCGGTCTGTCGGCCGGTCACAAGAACTTCGACATATCCACCTTCTTTCAGGGCCAGGCCCGGGTATCCTTCTTTATCGACCCCAACGGAAAAAGAGACAACCCCGATAGATTCGGTATCGCTCCCTTTGTGGGACACCGTGGCGCGCTCAAGATCATTGCCGACGATCACTGGAATGCCAATAATCCGGTATCGCAGGCTTTCTGGCCACGCCTCTCGGCTTCGCTGAACCAGAATAACAGTCGCCAAAACTCTACCTGGTGGTTGCGTAACGGAAGTTTCTTACGTATGAAGACACTGGAAGTAGGGTATACTTTCCCGAAAAGCTGGTTCCAACCAGCGGGGGTAGTACGTATCTACTTCACTGGACAAAATCTTTTCGCTATATCCGATTTCAAGTTGTGGGATCCGGAAATGACAGGAAACGGACTTGCTTATCCGTTGCAGCGGGTGTATAACGTGGGACTGAATGTCACATTCTAATGAACCAATTAAAATAAATAAATCGTATCGCATGAAATCAAAAATATTTATCATCAGTACGCTCATCGTGCTTTCGACGTTGTTGCCCGGGTGCGACTTCCTGGATATTGTGCCGGATAACACCGTGCAGGTAGGAAGCCTCTTTGAGAATCGCGAAAAAGCCCTCGGCGCACTCTCTACCTGTTATCGCTATATGCCCAATTATGAGAAATTACACGAGTCGATGACCCTTGCCGGCGACGAGTGGGTAGGACGCCTCGATGCCGACCATGGCGAGAACAGGGGCCTGCTCCGTGGCATGCAGCTGATGCGCGGCTGGAACAACTCAAACGACCCCATCCTGAACTATTGGTCGGGGGGCGGCGGTGCTACTTCCCTCTATCAGGGTATACGTGTCTGCAACATTTTCTTTGAGAATATCGAAGGGGTACCCGACATCACGCCGGCTGAGAAGGCCGACTGGATTGCGCAGGTGAAGATACTGAAAGCATATTATCACTTCTTCCTGATCCGTCTCTATGGTCCCATCGTGATTGCCGACAAAAACCTGGAGCCTTTCTCTCCCGTAGATGAGGTACGCCAGGAACGTCAGACTGTGGACTCATGCTTCAACTACGTACTCAACAGCATCGACGAGGTGCTCTTTGATGCCAACGGAAGCCCGCGTACCGAACTCTCGGTAGAACGGGAAAGCGCCTTCCTGGGACAGGTGGATCAGATCAACGCGCGCGCTATCAAGGCACAGGTGCTGATCACAAGGGCGAGTCCGCTCTTTAACGGTAATACCGAGTACTTCAGTAACTTCCGGAACAAGGCTGGTGATACCTACTTCCCGATGACCTATGACCCGGAGAAATGGAAAGAGGCCCTTGACGGTATTAAGGATGCGATTGACTATGCAGAAGCTAGAGGAAAGAAACTTTTTACCTTTACCGGTCAGCCTAAATTCTGGGATGTGGAAAACTTCGAGGAGTCGGAGATCATCCAGTATGCCTACAACAAACGCTTCTCCATCGTACAGGGATGGAACGACGAACTGCTGTGGGGCTACTCAGGACTCGACTATGAAGGACAAGGGGGCTTTGCCCACGCTACCAACATGCGTTCGGTAGCCGATCCCACACAGGCTGGCTACGCATGGCAGTGGCTGGGTGCCGATTATCGCATGGATGAACTGTTCTATTCAAAAAATGGGGTACCCATTGAAGAGGACAAAACTTATGATTATGATAACCGTTTGCAGATTACAGAGATACCTGATGATAACTACCACAAGGGTTATATGCAGGTGGGTGAAAAGACCATTCGTTTGCACCTGAACCGTGAGCCGCGCTTTTATGCATGGATGGTAGTGGACAGAAGCGTATGGCGCACCCATGACCTGGCCAACGACGTGAAGATGCGCTACAACGAGTTTCCTGGTGGACGGGGCGCACAGCATACCACCGACTTTTACTGGACGGGCATTGGCGTGAAAAAGCTGGTACATCCTGAATCGGGTACCGGCCACTGGGCGCGCGTGGTGAAGTTCCCATATCCCATTCTCCGCCTCTCGGATCTCTACCTGATGTATGCGGAAGCTTATAACGAGTACAACGGTCCTGGACAGCCGGCTTACGAGTATCTGAACAGGATCCGTGCCGTGGGTGGCCTGCAGCCGATTGAAGCAGTATGGAGTGACGCGTCGATTGTGAAAACTCCTGGTAAACACGCCACCAAAGAGGGTCTTCGCGACATCATTCACCGTGAAAGGATGATCGAGCTCTCCTTTGAAGGGCACCGTTATTTTGATATCCTGCGCTGGAAGGAGGCCGACCGTTACTTCCTCTCACCGGTAAAGGGGTTCAATACCACGGGTGTGGATCCCGAACAATTTTATGTGCTGATGACATTGCAGCCACGTCGCTGGCAAACACCACGCGATTACCTGATGCCACTGCCGCTGTCGGACATCAACCGCAATCCTAACTTAGTACAAAACCCTGGATGGTAATCCTGTAATAGTTTTTAATCATATGAAACGAAACAATATAATCTTTTTATCGCTGCTTGCGACAATGGCAGCACTCTTTTCGCTGAACAGCTGCGAGGATGAAGCATCAGGCGATACAACGCCTCCAGCTAAAGTAACCAATGTGATCTTTACTCCGCAATTTGGAGGTGGTTACTTCACCTACACCGCTCCTGCAGATGAGGATTTCCTCTATACCCGTGCCGAGTATACCATTGACACCGGCGCCAAAATCTCCAAAACCAGCAGTGTCTATTCTGACACCCTTTTCATTGAAGGCTTTGGACAGGAGAAGGAATATGAGGTGAATATATTCTCGGTGGACCGTAATAACAATCAATCCGAAGCCATAAGCATGAAAGTGACACCCCTCGCTCCCACCACAATGGCTGTGCTGGAGACCGTGCAGGTGCTGCCGGGATTCTCGTCGCTGGTTGTGGACTGGACAAATTTGCAGGAGAAGAATGTGACCATCTTTGTGAGGGTAAAAACAGGGACTACTGAAGCTACCAAGATTTATGCATCCAACCTGATCAAGGATCGCTTTATGATTGACGGACTGAAAGGTGAACCCCATGAGGTGTCGGTATATATCAAGGATACCTACGAGAACCAGACCGAAGAGAAGAGCTTTGGCACGGTCACACCCCATATTGACGGACCCATATCTAAAAAAACATGGTCGTTCCTGCGTGACCAGCTGCTCTATGGCAACCGCTGGGACTATAACAGTGACCCCAACCCATTTGAACAGGAGCCTTTTGAAGAGTTTAAGGGCACCTACCGCAAGGACAGCATGATGAACGCTCCCATGTCGCATGTGGAAGGACGTATCGAGAAGTTTTGGGACAATGAATATGACTATGAACCCAAACTGAACCTCAACTACTTCAACACGGGACAGGTGAGCTATCCTTTCTCCTATTTTATCGACCTGGGAAGGGAAGTCAAGGGCAGTCGCTTCAAGGTGTGGCAACGCAACGCCTGGGGTATGCTCTACGGCGGAGAGAACGTGGAGATCTGGGAGATCTGGATCAGTGACGACAAGGATGCGTCCGATGGCGTATTCGACGGTTGGGAGCTGGTGGGCCGCTACCGCCTTATTCAACCTTCCAACGTGATCGAGGCCCGCAATGAAGCCCGCAATGGACATGAATATATCTTCTATCCCGAAAATCCGCAGTTCACCAAACCATTCCGATACTTGCGTTACAAGGGTATCAAACAATTTGGAGGTGGAAACTCGGGCTGTACTTCTGAGATCACTGTCTTTGGTACCGAAGCCGATGGAACGATTATTGAGGACCCTGAAACGCTCACTGGCGTACGCGAGGGATGGGAATAAGGAATGGTAATCATCAAAAATAAACTTATAAACATATGAAACAATTCAAATCGATCCTCAAGATAGGCTTCCTGATGACCATAATGGCTTACTGGGGATGTGACTCGATGGAAGATAACTTCAAACAATATCTGGAGGAGTATAACTATTCGGGCAAGATTGACAGCCTGCGTGTCTATCCCGGTTTTGAACGGGTGATCCTGGCATGGGACAATCCAAAGGATCAGAAATCGAAAAAAATCAAGATTGTATATGGTGTGGATAGTACGGAGGTACTTTACGAGACGCTGGTGGACTCGGTGAGTATTGAGGGACTGGATGCCGGCACGGGATATGAGTTTGCAGTCTACACGATAGATGCCCACAATAACTTGTCGGTGCCTACTTATATTACTGCTTTTCCTGTGTCACAGGCTTTTGTGGATGGCTTGACACCTCCCATGGTGGTGGTGCAGGCTATCGGACCTGACCAGTATGTATCTATTATGGGGACCTCCAATGTGCTGATGAGTTTCTCGGGGCATGTTGAATACACGGTAAACGGTCCCGACGGATTCACTAAGAGCGAGGAGCTCTTTGTGCCTGAAGCCATCGGTCAGTCGCAGGTAAACATTCCGGTGCCGGATATCGTTCCGTTGCCTTTTCTGCCGGTGGGTGAGTATACCTTCGATTTCCGGGTATCGGTACGGCCAATTATGGGTAATCTGATCTCTGCAGATGAAGTGTGGCTCGATAATCAGCAGACTGTAAACGTGGAACCGGTAGTGATCAACCTGATGTCTATTCCTGGTACCATCTCCGACCGGTACAATACCGGTGGTGGTGAAGGGATTGAAAAACTGGTTGACGGAGACATCAATTCAAAATATCTTACAGGAGGTGCCGCCACCTGGATGATGTGGAAGATGGATCGCCAGTTCATTGCGACTTATTATACGCTGACATCGGCCAATGATGCTTCTGAACGCGACCCCAAGAACTGGAAACTGGAAGGATCCAACGATGGAACGAACTGGACAACACTCGATGAGCAGAGCGGTGTGGTGTTCGCCAACCATTTTGAGCGGAAGGTGTTCCTGATCGATAATACCACGGCCTACTCACACTACAGGTTGAATGTCTCTGCTTATAACGGCAGTAATTTGTTCCAACTGGCAGAATGGGCTCTTTATTATGATAGTGGTCAGTAAATAGGGATTGCTTTCAGCGATTAGCTGTTCAACAATATCAGAAACAGGAGAGAAGCGATTGGGCTTTTCTCCTGTTTTGGTTTCAGTTGTTGAATCTGCAGTCAGCTTTCTTCAATTAAAAATGTCTCGTTCCTTGGAGTATGGCGTATGTTTTATTGTTTCTCTATGGTTGCAAAGCGGTAAATAATACCCACATCCGTAAAGAAGGGCTTGAAATTGCCGCTGATACTTGTCATTTGTCCAGCCCCGATAGAAAATCCCCAATTCTGGTTAAGTTGATGGGCCAATCCTGCGCTATACTGAATAACCAAACCATGACCTGTATCAATGCCACCACCTCCGGCTGCACCTCCCAGTACCTGTGCACGGAATTGCCAGGAAGGCGTCCATTCATACCGATATCTTACACCCAAAAGACCTTCAGCGTAAGCGCCATAAGATCCTTGGTATGCCCAATAAGTTGCTCCCAGTATATCAAAATGAGGATGAATTTTTTTTGACGCGATTAATCCAATCAGGTTGAAAGCCCGATCATAGGGACGTTCATTTTTGTCTACTGAATTAGCAGAAGAGTAATAGGTTCGGTTTAGCAATTCAAAACCAAACTCATGAAGCCGATCCGTATCCTTCAAACGATAAGCAGTTTTCTTGCGGTCACTGGCTGTTGATACAAACTGGAAGTTTTTGGATAAACCCAATTCCAAAAGTGTGCCGTTAAACTCCCCACCGGGAGTGATTGTCTGACCAATTGCGGCTTTGATTCCATATGCATTCCCCACCAAGGCTCTTAAACCGACCGATCCCTGGATGATTCCTCCGCCTCCACTTGCTATACCTCCACCTCCGCTTGGCCCTGCCAGCAGTTGGGTGTCAAGTGTCAGACGATCTGTTCCTAACGCCTGTTCAAAGCCTAGGCCGACCAAATAACTCATATAACCATCGATACCACCAGCCACTGCACCATGTAGTTTTAGTGCCGCATACCATTTTTCATGAAAAAAATGATCCAACTCAACGCCCAACATTGAAATTTCACCTCCCTGGGGCGCATCAACGTCGCTCTGAAAGGTGGGGCGACCGGCAAAATTCAGGTAATTCTGTCCGGTAACCTGTACACGGAGTTTGGATTGTAGGTCCAGATTGTCCACAAAACCATCAGTCCTGGATAAGGTACCGCCCTTTCGTGCTGTGCTGAATTGTGTGGAGAAGGTGAGTCCCGCATTGAGATTATTCCCTCCGATCTCTCCAGTGGGAAAATCAAGACGCGAATAACCTGTGAAAAACGAAACATGCTTAAAGCGATAAGTGAGGTTGAGATGCAGACGAGTAATTAATCCTCCGCCATCCGGAGCGCCACCTCCTCCACCACCTCCTACAAATATTCCTGCATCCAATGATAAAGGAGATCGAAACAGGGGCTGAACATATCCAGCTCCCGTACCGACAGTGATCAGACCCGGCCTCTTTCCCACAATGGCCGAATAGGTATTGATCGTAAAATAAAGATTGGGAATCTTATCCACAATAAAAAAGTCGGCTCCCATTCCCAACATGCCCAGATCAGGTTCCCCTGACATTTTCAACAGTTCATAACTGGTCCTGACTCGAAAGGGTTGCTTCAACAGCTCGACCTCTTTGTCTTCATTTTCTTGTCCAATCACAGGTAGTGCGATTGATAAAAGAAAGCAAAGGAAGAGAATAAAACAAATAGAACACTTTTGCATATCGTCTTAGTTGTCAACTTGTAGCGATTAGCTTGGATACTGAAAACCTTTTCCAGATAACGGTCTGGGGTTTAGCGTTGACTTTATTCCGCCAATAAGGAATCGACCAGGGCGTTGAACTCTTCAATGAATTCATCGTAAAAGAGACCCGTTGCAGGTCCGTTAAAGCCGGTGTGGATAGTGCGTACCTTGCCTTGCTTATCAACAAAAATGGTGGTGGGGTAGCTGGAAAAGTTGTCCAGCTCGGGCAGCGCACCGGCTACATTTTCTTTGCCGACCGCTCCACCAAAGAGAATGGGGTAGCCGGTATGATAACGCTCTTTGAGCTGGCCGATTGCTTTCTTTGCATAGGCTTCGTCGTCTTTCCGCTCAAAGGCGATTCCAAGGATTTCTACGCCCCTTCCTTTGTTCTCCTCATACCAGGGTGCTAGAAATGCCATCTCATCGAGACAGTTGGGGCACCAGCTTCCGAGTATCGATACAATCACCACTTTGCCTTTATACCGTTCGTCGCTGAGTGAAACGGTGTTTCCTTCGAGGTCAGGCAGCGAGAAACTCAATGTTTCATAGCCGGGTTTGAGGCCTGCCAGCGAGTAGGCATCGGCCAGCGCTGCTGAGTCGTTCTTCGCGCCCAGAAGTGTTGTGGTGCCGCGGGTAGTGTAAAAGGTCCCTTCGAAAAGTGTGTCTGCCGTGAAGTTGAGTTCGATGTAATAGGGGCTCAGTCCGCTAAAGGCAGAGAGTTGCACACCCTCGCCGGTATAGGCGCCTTCCAGAAAACGGAGGTCGCCGGAGTTGGTCAGTATGGAGCCGGTGACAATGTCTCCTTGGGTTTTAAAGATGCCCACATTGCGGGTGGTGTCTCCGGATTCACCCACAAAGAGTACGTCCCACTTACCGTCGATCCTTCTGGTGGTGGGTTTTGCAACGGGCTCGAAACGTTCTGTCACATTGTAGACTGCGGTGAAAGTCACGCCGGGATCGTCTTCAATGTAATTTTTGATAAACTTTCCTTCAATGCGGTCGCCCTTGACAAATCCCTTGAGAACGGCATCATAAGCTACAATGGGTACGATGAGCGTATCTCCGTGAAATGTGGCGTCGAGCAGTTCTACCCGTTCTTCTCCGTTGATCAGGGTGAAAGTGGCGGAGTCGGAGCCCTGTTTCTTCACCTCAAACAGGAAAGGAGCGGTACGGTCGCCCGCCAGCATAAGTTCGCCGCGCCAAGCACCTTCCTGCAACTCTCCTTTTTTTTCGCAGGAGCCAAGGCCTGAAAGCAGGAGAGCAAGAAGTAAAAATTGCAGATTCTTCATATTGATGTTATTTTTTTTCATTTAGTAATTTGTGAATCCTTTATTTGAGCAACCAACAGTTGATTTTTACGGGTATTTCATTCATTGTTTACAAACAAGACAGAGACCTTAAATATTTTGTGGGATCCATCGCTCAAATTGAGCGTAAAAAGAGGAGTTGTTTGAGCAAAGCGAGTTCTCCTCTTTTAGCTCATGCGAGCGAGAATGGATCACAAAACATTGACAGTCGATGAATTGGTTGCAAACATCTCACTGAAACATGAATGACATCCGACAATACTGCAAATATAACGCACTTTTTTATTTGAACACCCATAATTTAGTTTCAATCACATCATTCCCCTGCGTAGCTACGGCAGCCTGGTAATTTTCAAGGTTCACCGACTGTTCCTTCACCGGGTAATAGAGGCGCGACGGTATACCTCCATCGCCAAAGAGGGGATTGAATGTATAGGTAACCTGCTCTCCATTGATGGTGCCACTGAACACCGTATCCCCTCGTTTGACGAGAAAATCGGGGAATCCGGTACGGCGGTAGTCGCTCCAACCTTCCAGAAACTGCCCGAACAGGGCAATGTATTTCTGATTTAATACATTTCGCTGATTGGCGGGTGGGAGTGCAGCTACATAGATCGCTGCCTCGCTCTCGGGAACACCCCATTTAGCGAGAGAGGCCCGCACGCCTGCTTCGTAATCGCTCTGCCTCCAGTTGTAGTGTTCAGCAATAAGGAAAGCCACCTCGGCATATTCCATCAGTACCTCGCCATAGTTGGGAGCACTGTAGGTTGCACCAGGAAGACTTACGACGGTGGCGGGAAAACTACCAGCCTGGGCTTCGGTCAAGCCGTAAGGGAGTCCGGTGTAGGAGCCTGCACCGTTCAGGGCGGCATATCTGCTCAGACGCGGATCAGCAACTGGGAGCTGGGGGTTTTCGCCTTTCAGCAGGTCGACGAATGGAAGAGAAAGCGCGAAGTCGCGTCGGTTAGCGGTCACCGTGGCCCTATAGTAGGGTGCCTCATTGGGGGCAGCGCTGGCGTAGGTGAAGACGGCATTGTCGGCATTGCTGGTGAAAACGCCTTTAGCCAGTGCATCGGAGAAATGAGTCTGGTATAATGAGGGGTCTTTCTTTCTCAATCGGGTAGCAAAACGCAACCGCAGCGATTGAGCCAATTTTGCCCATTTCAGGTTGTTGCCACCGTAGATGATGTCAGAGGAGCCAAAGGTGTTTTCCGACGAATAGCGAAGCAACGTGTCGCCGGACTGTTTCAGTTCGTTCAGAATATCGGCATAAATCTTTTCCTGGGGTGCATATTTGGGCGTGATGTTGTCGGGGTTCTGCTGCAACGCCTGAAAGTCGGGATCGTCACTTCCATAGGAATGATAGGGCACATCACCAAAAATGTCGGTCAGTGCGGAGAAGGCAACAGACTTGAGTATGCGGCTGATGGCTATCTGTGTGGCATTACGGCCGGCACCGTCGGCTGTGACCAACTCTTTCGTAATGGGATCGCTGTTGAGTGTGATGATCTCCTGCAGGTTATTGGCCACCGTGAAGAGTCCGTTCCATACGTCGGCAGAATAGCTGAAAGGGATGTCATAACGCGATGGAGAGGTATAGGTTACCTGACTAAGTTGCTGGATGAAGAGTCCCGAGCTCCGGAGGGAGGCAGACTCACTCCGGATGTTGTCGAGTAGATGCTTCTCTGCGGTGACGATCAGTGAGGGAGTTTGCACCGTAGAAGGCCTGTTGGGATCGATGTTCAGCTCTTCATCGATGCAGGAGTTGAAAGCGAAAACCAGTGAAAGCGACAGGATGGAAAACTGGATCCTCCTACCGAGGAAGTTATATTGTAAAAAGGATTTGATTGCTTGTTTCATAGGACCTTATTTTTAAAATCTGATGTTTACATTGATACCGTAGGTTGCAGGTGTGGGCATGTTACCGCCTTCGATACCCTGCACATTGCCGCTGCTGTTGGTGAGTTCAGGGTCGATGGTCTTGCTCTTACGGTAGAGGTAGAACAGGTTCCGTCCATATACCGAGGCGCCGATGCTTTTGATGGCTCCGTTGCCCGACAGGGGAAAGTTGTAACCCAGCGACAGCTCACGTAGTTTGATGAAAGTGGCATCGAAGATGGTGAAGGCGGTGGGACCGTTGTATTGATTGCGCGACCAGGCCTGGGCGGTGACACGTTTTGTATTTTCTGCTGTGTTGGTTACCGTGTATGTCCCATCGGGATGAAAAGTGACATCGCCGGTTACTCCCTCCGAGACGATGCCGTTTTCACGGATGCCGCCATCAGCTGTTTCAGGCAAGATGCCCGAGTACATGGCCACCTTGTAAGTCTGTGAGAAGAACTTGCCTCCCAAGCGGGAGTCGATCAGGAAATTAAAATGCACATTTTTATAGCGTAAACCGTTCTGGAAGCTCCAGAGGTAGTTGGGTAGCACACTGCCGAGGGGTACCAACTGATGTGTGCGCAGATAGAGCCCGTCGGAGCCGACAACCCGCTGTCCATTGGGGGCATAGACAAAGTCGTACCCGTAAAGCTGCCCGTAGCTCTCACCCTCTTGTGCTGTGAGGGTGACCAGCGTGTTGCTCAGGTTGAGGCTGCTGACTGCATCGGAGAGCTTGATGATTTTGTTGCGGTTTTTCGAGAAGTTGACGGTGGTATTCCACGTAAGATCGTGTCGTTGTATCGGGTTTATACCGAGGATGACCTCAATGCCGCGGTTGTTGATTTCCCCCGCATTGATCAGTTTCGATGCGTAGCCAAAGGCATTGGAGGTGGGCAGTGAGATGATCTGGTTGCGGCTGCTGTTGTTGTACCAGGTGAGATCGAGATCGATCAGATCGCGAAAGAACTGCAACTGGAGGCCGGCCTCTAGCGAAGAGGTGATCTCCGGCTTCAGGTTTATGTTGTTTAGCTGATCGGGCAGGGTGTAGGCACTTTTCCCATTGATGGCGTTCACTGCCTGGTACACCTTGTAGAGCTGATAGGGATCAGTGTCGTTGCCCACCTGTGCCCAGCCGAGGCGCAGCTTGGCAAAGGAAAGCCATTCCTGGTCACGTAGACCGCCCAACTCACTCAAGATGAGCGAGGAAGTGAGCGAAGGATAAAAGTAGGAGTTATGTTTCACCGGAAGCGTGGAGGACCAGTCGTTGCGAAAGGTACCGTCGAGGTAGAACGTACTGCGCCATCCGTAGGAAACACTTCCGTAGACCGAAGAGAGCTGTTTCCTGTAGACGCCTGTAGCGGGATTGATGATGGTGGATGTGGCGTTGTGAAGGCTGTAGTAGTTGGGGATGATGAGTCCTCCCGACGTGGAGATGTCGCTGATGCGGCGGTTACGCTCCAAAAAATTACCGCCTAGGTTTCCCACCAGCGAATGATTGTCCCAGCTGCGGTTGGCGGTGGCCAACAGCTCGTAGTTGAACTCTTCATACTTTTGATTGTATTCCTGGTACATCGACTGGGAACGGGA
>DHTF01000131.1:0-6277 GCA_002411515.1 Proteiniphilum sp. UBA5267
TTGATACAAGGATCACACTCTTTCCCGGCAACGTACATTATATGCAGTTTGGAGTGGATGGGACCAATTCGGCTGGTGACATGGGTGTGGCAAGTAACCTGACTTATGAACATCGCAACTTGCTAAAGGGTGGAGAAACATTCCGTGTGCGTTTAAATGCGGCATATGAGTTTATCAAGGCTACAGACAGCCTCGATTTACTGGACAACAGTTACTATGAATACGGGGGTGAGGTGTTTCTGTCTATCCCGCAACTGTTGTTACCCTGGCTGATGAAGCAATTGAGAGACCAGCCTTCTGCCTCCACGGAATTTTCTGCCGGTATAAACTTTCAAAAGAGACCCGAATATTTGCGTCAGTTTTTCAACCTCTCGAGCCGTTTTCAATGGTCGTCCATGGAGTGGAAGCTACTCAACGTGCTGGAACCCATGGGCATTACCTACGTGCGGATGCCTTGGAAATCAAAGCGGTTCGAAGAACTATACTTGAGTGAAGAAGCCAATCCCATTCTGCGATACAGCTACGATGAGCAGTTGATTGTGCGAAGTGCCTATACGGCTACGTTCACCAACTACAGCCGCATCTCGAGGGGTGGTATGCCGCGCATTCCATTTCGTATCCGCACCGGCGTTGAGGTATCAGGTTGGCTTCCCCGTGTCGTCACCGACCTGGGAGGAGGCGATAAAAATGAACGGGGCGTGAAGGAATTTTTTGGTATCCCTTATGCCGAGTATGTGAAGGGTGATTTTGATATTGCTCCCCTGATTACGTTGGACGACCAAAATACCATCGCCGCTCATTTTGCTGTGGGGGTGGCTTATCCATATGGCAATTCCACCGTGTTGCCTTTTGAGAAAAGATATTTTGGCGGCGGTGCCAACAGCGTAAGAGGCTGGAGTACGCGCACCCTTGGTCCTGGTACCTTTCACCGCGACTCCACGGGCCATGATTTCGGACACAGGGTGGGCGATGTCAAGTTGGATTTCAGTGTGGAGTATCGCCACAAGTTCACCCGCCTGGTTGAGGTGGCAACATTTGTGGATGCCGGTAATATATGGACTGTGAAAGAGTATGAAGAACAACCCGATGGCCTCTTCTCCTTCAATGATTTTTACAAAGAGCTGGCCGCATCCTATGGCTTGGGTATTCGTCTCGACCTCAACTTCCTCCTTATACGTGTGGATGGCGGTATGAAAGCACACAACCCCGCACTGCCCGAAGGATCGAGGTGGACCATTTTCAAACCCGACTTTGGCCGGGATTTCGCTTTTCACTTTGCGATCGGCTACCCGTTCTGACATAAATCAGAGAGCAAGTAGTAGCGTTATTGAAAACGAGATTATTGATAATATTGATAGCATGGAACACGATCGATTCGCTTTGAATGTCAATCAAGGCGGATGGTGGCAAGACTATGTTACAAAAGAACTTTTAGAAAAAGCCATCTCTAAAAAAGAATCCAAAATAGCGAATTAAATTATATGAAATTAAGTAATTGAAGCAAGATAAATTTTGCTGTAACCAACATATCCAAGAGACCGTTTTAGTAACAATGATTTTTCAAAATTTTTGTACACATTTTTTGTAGAGTACAGAATACTGGCTAATACTGTACTCAAATAGTTTTGCATACAGATTTTAGAGACAAGATAATTAGACAACAATTTAACAGTAATATTTGTAAATAAATTGCGTACACTACACAATTAACGCTATTTTTGTAGTCAAAATGCAAATTTTCTTTGTTATGCAATACAATACAGAAGATGCCGTCAATTATCACTACGGAACATTTCCGCCGAAGGAGATTGATTACTCTGTTTTTATCGGTGAACTGTTAGGCGCGACCGATGCACTGGCTCGTTACGACCAGATGCTAAAAAACATGCATAACAATGAGATTCTGCTGGCCCCGTTGCGTAACAGGGAAGCGCTGCTATCCTCGCGAATCGAAGGGACAATCAGCACCATGGATGAGATCATGCAGTATGAGGCGGATGATGACGTAACCGCTTCGGTACAGGCAAAATCGGATGTGATTGAAATTGTGCTTTACCAACGCGCATTGAAGAACGCGCAACAGGTTTTGGATTCCGGTTACACACTCACGGTGAACTTCATCAAACAGCTCCACCAGCAACTGCTTTATGCGGGCAGGGGTGCCAGCAAATCACCCGGCGAGTTCAAAACAAGCCAGAATTACCTTGCCGATAAAACACGGAGGAAAGTTGAATATGTGCCCATCAGTCCCGAACATTTGCAGGAAGGGTTGGACAAACTGATGCACTTTATATCGGACAGTTCACTCCCGTCCCTCGTGAAAACGGCCATCATCCATCTCGAGTTTGAAGCGCTGCATCCGTTTCAGGATGGGAATGGACGGATAGGTAGGATGTTGATCACGTTGCATCTGTGGAAAGAAAAGATGTTGTCACAACCCTACTTTTACATCAGTGATTATTTTGATCAGAACAAAGAACTTTATATTGAAGCCATGAGAAACGTATCCAGGACAGGAGACTGGAACGAGTGGATCCGCTTTTTTATGGAAGCTGTAAGAGCTCAGGCAATATCCAACCTGGAGATCTCGGAAGAGATACACATTCTGTATGAGGAGATGAAGTCAGAGTTTGTCACACTGTTGGCTTCAAAATGGAACATGGAGATTCTGGACTTTCTTTTCACCAATCCGGTTTTCCGTAACAACAAATTTATCAGGAATACTGAAATACCTGCTGCTACTGCAGGCAATATCATCAAAAGATTACAGGATGCAGGGTATTTGGTTCAGAAAGAAGAGCCGTCCGGCAGAAGGGCAGCTCTTTATTCATTCGAACCCCTGATGCGCCTGGTAAGGGTGTAAGAGAATCAATCAAGCAATTCACAAAATAGAGGATACAAATCATCTGCAATGGAAAAATTAACACAGGAAACAGTGAACTTCACGGAGAAAAATATCGACAGGATAGCCGCTCTTTTCCCGAGCGCCATTACCGAAACCAAAGATGCCGACGGCAAACTGAAACAAGCAGTGAACTTCGATCAGTTAAAGCAGCTGCTCTCCGACGAGGTTGCTGATGGTGACGAAAGCTACGAGTTCACCTGGGTGGGGAAGAAGCAATCCATCATTGAGGGGAACCGTCCCATCCGGAAAACGCTGCGTCCCTGTAAGGAGGAGAGCAAGAACTGGGACACTACCGAGAATCTCTATATCGAAGGCGACAACCTCGATGTGTTAAAGCTTCTGCAAAACTCCTACCTGAACAAGGTGAAGATGATCTACATCGATCCCCCCTACAATACCGGCAACGATTTTGTTTACCGCGACAATTTCAAGTTCTCGAAAGAAGATTACGAGGAAGAGTTAGGGCTGTTCGATGAGGAAGAAAACCGGCTTTTCAAAAACACAGAGACCAGCGGCCGCTATCATTCTGATTGGTGCAGCATGATGTACCCCCGTCTGCAATTAGCCCGCAACCTGCTGACCGACGTTGGTGTAATCTTTATTTCGATTGATGACAACGAAGTGCACAATTTGCGGAAGATTTGTGATGAAGTGTTTGGGGAAGAGAATTTTGTGGCAAACCTAATTTGGACAAATAAGGAAGGTGGAGGTAGTTCTGATAGTAAGATGTTTAGATTAAAACATGAATATATATTATGTTATAGTAGGAATATTGATTATATTGAAATCACTGGAATACCAGTTGGAAATGAAGATAGATATAAACTCGTTGATGAGTATTTAGAAACAAGAGGAAAATATTATTTACAGAAATTAGGTATGGGTTCTATTCAATATTCTGAATCCTTGGATTATCCTATTGAAGCTCCCGATGGCACTAGAATTACTCCAATAGACAACAATAAAGGAAGAAAAGCGTGTTGGAGATGGTCAAAATCTAAATATGAATGGGGACTTGTAAACGGGTATATTGTTATACAAAAAGATAGAGATGATAGTTGGACAGTGTATTCTAAACAATACTTGAACTGTGATAATGAAGGAAATATTATTACTAGAACACAGCGTCCCATGGGAGTTATTGATGAGTTTTCAAGCACCCAGGCATCTAAGTTATTATATAACATGGGACTGGGAGATCAATTTAATTACTCAAAGCCTATTGAATTAATTAAATACCTAATAAAAAGGCTTCCTAACAATGATATCATCCTCGACTTCTTCTCCGGCTCCGCAACAACTGCCCATGCCGTCATGCAACTCAATGCGGAAGATGGTGGCAACCGTAAGTTCATCATGGTACAGTTGCCGGAAGAGACCGATCCAAATTCAGAGGCATACAAAGCCGGTTACAAGAACATCTGCGAAATCGGGAAAGAGCGTATCCGAAGGGCTGGGAAAAAGATTGAGGAGGAACTGAACGCTAAATCAAAAGAGGGAGAATTGTTCAAGGAGGAGGAACACAGAACTCCTGACACCGGTTTCCGGGTACTGAAAGTGGACAGCACTAACATGAAGGACGTCTATTACAGTCCTTCAGAATACAACCAGCAGATGCTTCTGGACCTGGAAAGCAATATCAAGGAGGACCGTACCGATATTGACCTGCTATATGGGGTACTGCTCGACTGGGGTGTGCCGCTCTCATTACCCCACATCACTGAAAAAATTGGTGGGAAGGATGTGCATTTTGTGAATGACGCCGATCTGGTGGCCTGCTTCGAAGAGCATGTGCCGGAAGAGGTGATCCGGGAGATTGCAAGACGGAAACCGCTGCGGGTGGTGTTCCGTGACAGCTCGTTCCGCAACAGTCCGGACAAGATCAATGTCACGGAGATTTTTAAAACACTTTCTCCTGAAACAACCATCAAGGTGATTTAATTTTACCACTATGGCCTATCAGATACCCAAATTGCCCTTGACCGGTGAAATAGAAACCAAAGCAGTACTCAAACAGCTAAATGCATCGAACCGTGTATTGGCAGAACTGAAAGGAGTTGCTTTGACCATTCCGAATGAGACTATATTGATCAATACCCTTGCATTACAGGAAGCTAAAGATAGTTCTGCGATTGAAAACATTGTCACAACCCATGATGATCTTTACCGGTCAGCTTCTGATGCAAAAAGCATGGCTATTTCTGCTGCTGCCAAAGAGGTTCACTCCTATGCTGTAGCGTTAAAACATGGATTTCAATTGGTAAGAAAGACGAAACTTCTTTCGAACTCGGTGATTAAAGAAATCCAAAGTATGCTGGAACATAATGATGCCGGTTTTCGCAAGATACCTGGTACTTCTTTGAAGAATCAGTCAGGAGAAATCATTTATACCCCGCCTCAGAATCCTGATGAAATTGAGGATTACATGGCTAATCTTGAGATTTTTATCAACAATGACGATGTGTCAGACCTCGATCCTTTAACCAAGATGGCAATTATTCACCATCAGTTTGAGAGTATTCATCCTTTCTTCGACGGAAACGGCAGGACAGGCCGTATCATCAATATTCTTTATCTTGTGGTCAAAGATCGGCTGGATATTCCCATTTTGTACTTGAGTCGGTACATCATCAAAAACAAATCTGAGTATTACAAGCTACTTCAAAAAGTACGTGACTCTGATGCCTGGGAAGAGTGGATTCTATTCATATTGAAAGGTGTTGAAGAAACAGCCCGGCAGACAATCTATCTGGTGAAACAGATATCTGCAATGATGTCGGAATATAAATTCAAAATGCGTCCTGCTTTTGGCAAGGTTTATCGGCACGAATTGCTCAACAACCTTTTCAACCATCCCTACACAAAAATCGAGTTCATTATGCAGGACTTGGGGGTGAAGCGTTTGACTGCTGCAAAATACCTGGATATGTTGGTGAATGAAGAGCATGGAATGCAGTTGCTGGAAAAAATTAAAATTGGGAGAGAGAATTACTACCTGAATACCCGGTTAATAGATCTCTTCATGAATTTTTCAATTTCTGGATTGGATGACAACACTGAAACAATCACCTCTCAATAATATGTATGCGATTTTACGTTTTCATATACATATTTTGGGGAAATGTATATCATTCTTCGTTTTTACGTGCTCATTTCCCAGAGGTGATTATTATATAATGAATACAATTCAACAGTCGTGAAGTTAAAATTTAAACACCAGAAGTTCCAGAAGGAGGCAGCCAAGGCGGTATGTGATGTGTTTGCCGGGCAGCCCTGTTTGTCGGAAATCAATTACCTGATCGACCGGGGAGATTCCAAAGGACAGGGCGAGATATATGATTTTACCGGATTCAAGAACCATAAGATCGTTCC
>DHTF01000131.1:6470-6771 GCA_002411515.1 Proteiniphilum sp. UBA5267
AGAACATCCGGAAGATTCAACGGACACACCAGATCTCGCCATCTTCTGCGCTGGAAGGCAGATACAACCTGACCATCGAGATGGAGACGGGTACGGGCAAGACTTATACCTACATCAAAACGATGTACGAGCTTAACAAGCGGTATGGCTGGAGCAAGTTCATCATCGTGGTGCCGAGCATCGCCATCCGCGAGGGTGTTTACAAATCGCTCCAGATCACGCAGGAACACTTCACCGAGGATTATGGCAAGAAGATCCAATACTTTATCTATAATTCTTCCCAGCTGACCGAGATCGACCG
>DHTF01000131.1:6982-7239 GCA_002411515.1 Proteiniphilum sp. UBA5267
ATCATCAATGCCCAGGCGTTCAACGCCCGGGGGAAGGATGCAAGGCGTATCTACATGAAACTGGACAGCTTCCGCAGCAGAAGGCCGATCGATGTGATTGCCAGAACCAATCCCATCCTGATCATCGACGAACCGCAATCGGTGGAAGGAAAACAAACCAAAGAGAACCTAAAGGGATTCAACCCACTGTTCACGTTGCGTTATTCGGCTACGCATAAGAAGGACAGTCTTTACAACCTGATCTACCGGCTGGATGC
>DHTF01000093.1 GCA_002411515.1 Proteiniphilum sp. UBA5267
TGGAGAGATGCATGGCGGAAAGCAAAAGGGAATGATCCCCAATTATGGGGAAATGAGTAAAAAAAAATTAAAAGTTACACATGAAAATTACTTAACAATGTAGAGAGACATGAAAAAAAGAAAATTGATGTTCCTGTTACTGATGCTATTATGTGTTGGAAACATTGGTTGGGCGATGGTAGACAATTTGGAAGTACGGCAATCGCAGCGAAAGATTACCGGTAGGGTTATGGATGAACAAGGCGAATTACTCATTGGTGTCAACGTGACAGAATCGGGGACTACAAACGGTACCGTGACCGACATCAATGGTACATATTCGATTACGCTGACTTCTTCCTCGCCGATGTTGAGATTCACCTACGTGGGGTTTAAAGAGCAAGAGATTGCTGTCGGGAATCGGGGTATATTGGATGTAACCCTGGAGGAAGATTTGGAGGCTCTGGATGAAGTGGTGGTTGTGGGTTACGGTACCCAAAAGAAAGCTTCGGTTGTGGGTTCTATCACCAACGTGGAACCGTCGAATCTTTCCATCACGCCTACCCGATCGCTGAGTAACAATCTTGCCGGTATGGTATCCGGTGTGATTGCTGTGCAGCGAAGCGGCAATCCCTGGTTCAACAATTCTGATTTCTGGATCCGGGGTATCAGTACCTTCACCGGAAATTCACAGCCACTTGTTTTGGTGGACGGGATTGAGCGTTCGTTGCACGACATCGATCCGGAGGAAATTGAATCTTTCTCTGTACTGAAGGATGCAGCTGCCAGTGCCGTATATGGGGTACGTGGTGCCAATGGTGTCATCATGATCAACACCAAACGTGGAAAGATTGGAAAACCTACTGTTGAAGCACGTTTTGAACAATCCTATACTTCGCCTGTGAAGTTGTTGGACTATGTGGGTTCTGTCAAATACCTGGAACTGATCAATGAGATGAATCTCGACAATGGAAGAGCGCCCTTTGCCAGCGAGGCGATGCTGCTGAACTATGCCAATCAGACCGATCCGGAACTATACCCAGATATCAACTGGTGGGATGTAGTGGCCAAAGACAATGCAAATAGCACCAAAGCCAATCTGAGCATTAATGGAGGTTCTGATATTTTGCGTTATTCACTGGTTGTGGGCTATTACGGCGAAAATGGAATTATCCGCAGGGATGCCAACCAGGACTGGGATTCGTCGCTGAAGGTAAACAGATATACCATGCGTTCCAACGTGGATGTGAATGTGACCTCCAGTACCCTTTTGCGGGTGAATATCGGAGGAATGCTGCAAACGAAGAATGCTCCTCCGGGGAATGATGAATCAAACTTTGGTATATTTTATCAGGCGATGCGGATACCACCTTATGTACATCCTCCGGTATATGCCGATGGAAAAATACCAAGAGTCTTTGCCAAAGAGAATCCCTGGGCGTGGGCCACACAGCGTGGTTATGAAAAAATGAACCACAGTAAAATTGAAGCACTTACTTCAGTGGAACAGGATCTGAAATTTATCACCGAAGGGCTCAAGGCAAAATTGACTTTCGCTTTTGACAAGTTTTCCGGAAATTCAGTTACCCGCGCAAAGACACCCGATTATTACAATCCTGCCTCCGCCCGCGATGCAAATGGTAACCTGATTACAACCATTTCTCATCACGGAGAGCAATTTCTGGGATATTCCAGGGGTGCCGACTGGGGTGACCAGAGTCTTTATCTCGAGGGAATGGTTTCTTACAACAGGGTGTTTAACGGAGTGCATGATATCAACACCATGGTTTTATACAATCAGAAAGAATATGACAGAGGCGATAAATTGCCTTATCGTACGCAGGGAGTGGCCAGCAGATTTTCCTATACCTATGACAGGAGATATGTGGGTGAGTTCAACTTCGGGTATAACGGATCGGAAAATTTTGCACCCGGTTCGAGATATGGATACTTTCCAGCATTCGCATTCGGATGGATCGTTTCGCAGGAAGAATTTATGCAACCTGTTGCCAATACCATTTCTAATCTGAAAATCAGGGGCTCGTGGGGTGAAGCCGGTAACAGTATCCTGAGAGCAGATATAGGAGCACAACGTTTTGCCTATCTTTCCACTATTGTGGATACAGGCTCTTATCGCTGGGGTACTGAGAATAACATTTATCGTCTCGGAAGAGCTGAAGGTGACGTAGGTGTTGTCGACCTGACCTGGGAAACCGTAGCCAAATCCAACATTGGTTTGGAATTGGGATTATGGAACAATGCTGTGAATTATACTGTGGACCTTTTTAAAGAAAAGAGAAAAGATATATTTATGCAACGACAAAATGTACCAGGATCGGCCGGTTTTAACAGAGCGGTATGGGCAAATTTTGGAAAAGTAGACAATGCGGGTATCGACATGTCGTTAACCGTCAACAAGGCACTGAATAAAGACTGGTTCCTGTCTGCGCTCGCCAACTACACTTTTGCCCGTAACGAAGTAATAGAAATTGACGAGCCGGCCTCCATCGTGGGTACCTACCGTTCTCAAACAGGAAAACCTGTGGGTCAACTGTTCGGACTTATTTCCGAAGGACTGTTCACAGCGGATGATTTCGATGAGAACGGTACACTGAAAGAAGGCATCCCTGTGCAGAATTTCAGCGATGTAAACAATCTCCGTCCGGGAGATATCAAATACAGGGACATGAACGGCGACGGACAGATCACAGCCGTGGATGCCACTGCCATCGGCGGTACCCGCGTACCGGAAATCGTTTACGGCTTTGGTGCCAACATCCGGTATAAAGCATTTGATTTTGGTTTTTTCTTCCAGGGTACAGGAAATGCTTATCAGATATTGGGTGGTGAAAACTGGTTGCCCGGGTCTGTACTTGGTGCCGGCAACATCTTTTCAAATGTGGACGACCGATGGACTCCGGAAAATCCTTCACAGGATGTATTCTGGCCCCGTTTGGGTGATAAGGCCGTGGCAAACAATACCGTGGCATCGACCTGGTGGCTGCGCGATATGAGCTTTATCCGTATGAAAAATATTGAACTGGGATACACCTTCCCCAGATCGTTGACTTCCCATCTAGGAATACGCAACAGTCGCCTTTTCTTGAGGGGTTCAAACCTGCTTACATTCTCGGAATTTAAATTATGGGATCCAGAACTGGAAACAACGGACGGGTTAAGATATCCGATCATGAAATCGGTATCTGTAGGCCTGAGCATCAATTTTGACAATTAATGAATAATAGTTGACTTATGAAGAATAAATATATAATCATATTGCTTTCAATCATCCTGGGTTTCAATGGTTGTTCCGATTATCTGGATTACCAGCCTGATGATTTTTTGACGATGGAAATGATCTTTTCCGATAAAATCAGGACGGAAGACTGGCTGGCCAGTGTCTATTCGTCCGTGCCAAGTCCCATGTGGGGATACTTTAAAGATCAGGGATACAATATAATGGGAGATGACATCACCATACCGCAGGAATGGCAGCAATTTGGCTGGGCCAATGTATACGCCTATACGGTGGCCAACTGGAGCCCTATTTCAGGATGGAATCCCTACTATTGGGTAGAATTGCCCAAAAGAATCCGCACCGGTCTTATTTTTCTGGAGCAGGTAAGGGTGATTCCTGAGGCCGATCTGACGCAGGAGTATGTGGACCAGATGAAGAATGAAGTACGGTTTCTGATTGCCTATTACTATTCGCTGATGATAGAACTGTATGGACCGATACCCTTTGCACCCGGCGTAATCTACAACGTAAATGCACCTGCCTCAGAGCTGATGATCGGGCAAACCCCCTACGATGAGATTGTCAACTGGATTGATACTGAACTGAAAGATGTTTCCACGAAACTGCCGGCTGTTTATCCAGATAATAACAGCTGGGGAAGAGTTACTTCGGTGATGGCACTGGCAATCAGGGCCCGGACACTGCTTTTTGCAGCAAGTCCCCTTTTTAATGGAAATCCCGATCTGGCAAACTGGAAAAATGCGGAAGGTGTGAATCTGTTCAATGCCAAAGATGACATGAAATGGAAGCGTGCGGCTGATGCCCACAAAGAGCTGATCGATGCAGCGCATGCAGGAGGTTATGCACTGTATAAAGAATACAATGCCGATGGGTCCATTGACCCGTTTATGTCATACTACAACCTTTCACTTAAGCGGTTTTCGGATGGGAACAAGGAGATCATCTTCGGTCGTTCCGAAAACTCCGGCCTTGCCGATTTCCAACGGCATCATCTTCCCAAGGGGATCGCAGGAAATGCAGGCATGGGCGTTACCCAGGAGCTGGTGGATGCGTTTTATATGAAAAATGGAGAAGTTCCCATTACGGGTTATAACGCAGACGGTTCACCGATTATAAATCCTGCTTCGGGCTATGTGGAAAAAGGATTTTCCGCTGCACCGGAAAGAAGAATGACAGCCTGGCCCGGAGGTGGTCCGGCAAATTTGCGAGAAGGCAATCTGTATCCGGTAACCATGGATGGAACCTACAACATGTATTGCAACCGTGAGCCCCGTTTTTATGTGTCAGTAATTTTCAACGAAGCATGGCTGGGTGTAGCCAACCGACGGGTAGAGTTTCTACAAAACGGTGGACGTGATACCGGATATACCTTCGACGCTCCTCAAAACGGATACAATGTACGCAAGAGAATCAGCCTGGAAGTATACCCAAGGGAGAACAGATTTCCGTATCAACCCGGCATCCTGTACCGGCTTGCCGAAGCTTATCTGGGATACGCCGAAGCACTGAACGAAGCGCAAGGCCCCACCGCGGAAGTGTATCAGTATGTGAATCTGGTAAGGGAAAGGGCGGGAATACCTGCATTGGCCGGACTCACCAAGGAAGAGATGCGGGATGCCATCCGTCAGGAAAGACGGGTCGAGTTCAACAGCGAAGGAATCCGGTTCAATGATGTACGCAGGTGGAAATTAGGAGAAAAGTATTTCAACACCGGTCTGTACGGAATGAACTTCAACGGTACCAAAAAAAGCGATGATGAAAGTGATCCGCTTGCTTTCTACAAGCGGACATTCTATAAGAACAGATATTTCAACAAGAGAATGTATTTGTGGCCTGTACCGCAGGCTCAGATGGATATCAATCCAAATTTGGTGCAAGCACCCGGATATGAATAATCGTATGAACGAAATAATATAATTCTATGAAGCCATTAAAAATTACTTTAAGTTTTTTGGTATTGATTTTACTGGGATTTACCTCCTGCAACGACGACTTTTCGGTGGATCTCTCCAACAAGCCGTTTGTGCGGATGACCAAAACCTCTGTATCTATTACAGCCGGTGAAAAATATACCATCAAAGCATCTGTCGATACATTGGGCAGCGCTTCCAAAACATTTAACTGGAGCATATTGAATCCGGAAATAGCTTCCATTGAGCCGTCCGGAAACCAATCGGCCATTATTACCGGTCTGTCGGAAGGAAGTACGGTAATCAAAGTAGAATCAGCGGACGGAAAGCTGAAATATTTTTCTGATCTGACTGTCGGTGAAGAGCGGATCATTAAAATTCTGGCCATCGGCAACAGCTTCTCTGAAGATGCCATCGAAAATTACCTCTACGACCTGGCCCAATCGGCTGGCTATAAGGTGATGATCGGCAATATGTATATCGGAGGGCAATCACTGGAAGGACATTGGAAAAATGCTTCCGAAAATAATTCAGCTTATCAGTTGCGGCTGATCGGACCAGACGGGGTTAAAAACAGCTTCAACGATAGAAACCTCATGGAGGTCATCGCGGGCGAGAACTGGGATTATATCAGTTTTCAGGAAGTAAGCCAGCTTTCCGGAATTATTGACGGTTACCAGGAGTTTCTCCCTCAATTAATGGCTTATGCAGCCAACCTGACTACGAATCCTGAGGTAAAATTCATTATCCATCAGACATGGGCTTATGCCAAGGATTCAAATCATTTCGGTTTCCCCACTTATGACAGCAACCAGATGACCATGTATAATGCTATTGTGGATGCTGTGTGGAAAGCGAAAGAAATGGCCGGTGTCGACTTGGTCGTTCCCAGTGGAACCGCCATTCAGAACGGGAGGACAACTTACATGGGCGACAAGTTTACCCGCGACGGTTATCATCTGAATCTGAGCATGGGTCGTTTCACCGCCGCCAGCGCCTGGTTTGAATCGATATTCGGGAACGTACTGAACAATACCTTTGTTCCCAATATGTTTTCTGAATATGATGCATTGCTGGCGAAGACTGCCGCATCAGAAGCTGTAAAAACACCTAAGTCGGTTACCCAGTTGACAGATTTCAAATATCCGGAGCCGAATGAATTTGTTTTAACAGCTCCCCTTTTTATCGATTTTGGAGGAGTGGAAAGCCCCGCTCCGTTTAACAATTTCAGGCATCCGAATGACCAGAAGGTAGGAGGATTAACCGATATGGCTGGCAACAACTCCAATTTTGCCATTGAGATTGCCCAAAGCTTTACAGGAACCTTGTCGAGAGGCTTACAAAATGTGCTGGGATTACCCAGATCGGCCTCTGAAGATATGTTTTTCAGTGATGGTAAATTTGTGCCTCAGAGCGGGTTGACTCTGTCTAACCTAAACCGGGACCAAAAATACACCCTTGTATTCTATGGATCCATCAACGACAACAGAACAGAAACCGAGTTTCATGCCGTTGGCCAAAACGAAGGAATAGGATATCTGGACAATGACAACAATTTAGGAAAACTGGTTGTGATTGAGAATATCCAGCCTGCCGAAGATGCCACCATTTCTATCCGGATAAAACCAGGCCCCAACAACGAACACTGGAATCTGTTCTTCGGTGTAAATGCGATGATGGTCCTGCCGGAAGGAACTCCCGTTCCGGTACAACCCAACAGTTTTGAACTGGTTCGTCCTGTTTACATAGATTTTGGATTACGCTTATCAACCGCCCCGTTCTATAGCATAGAAAGACCCAACAATGACCCCCATTTTGATCTTCCGGACGCGTCAGGAATCAAGACAGGTATTGCGCTGAGTTTCACTGCTGCTTTTAACGGTGAAAATCAGTCCGGAGCATTTACCAATACGTTGGGGCTGCCAGGTGAGGTGACGGTCGACGCAATCTGGAGCGACGTCGCCAACCCGAGAAGCGGAGTCACGCTTTACAGGCTGGATCCGAACAAGAAGTATCAGTTTGTCTTCTTTGGCTCCAGAAACGGAGTGACTGACAATAGGGAGACGAAATATGAAGCGATCGGGTCAAACAGTGGTGAAGCTTTACTCAATGCTTCGAACAACAATTCGAAGACGGTTGTCGTCAGAGGCATTCAGCCTACTGCAGATGGAATTGTTGACATCAGGGTATCTGCCGGACCCAACAACAACAATGGAAGTAAATTTTATTATCTTAACTCATTGTTTATTGCGCCTGACGGATATAACTTTGCACAATAAAAACAGGGGATGCATAAAATACAAGTTCCCGCAAGGGGACTTGTATTTTATTGACAATGAGACACAAAAATATTTATAATACAGCACGATAATGAAGCAATTGAAATTAAAAATCTTTACGGTACTCATTTTAATTTTTACCGTGACTTCGTTTGCGCAGAACCGTAATTTCAACGGTCTCGATATGAACATGGGTAATTTGTACCGTCTCTCCGATGCAGAGACAAGATCAATCAGTCCCGAAAATTTTACCGGTGAAAAGGGAAAGGGAGGCATGGCTGTCCCTGATCCGAAGGCTTCGCGTAACACGGCCAACGCAACAAATGCAGCGCGTGACCTGGGACAAGGATGGAAGGTGAATCCCTATGTGCGTATTGAACCCGGTGAAACCTTCACCATGGCTGAAATAGAGGGACCGGGTGCCATCCAGCATATCTGGATGACCCCCACGGGGAACTGGCGCTTCTCCATCATCCGCATATATTGGGATGATGAAAAAGAACCCTCCGTGGAAGTGCCGGCCGGCCACTTTTTCGGTATGGGTTGGAACGAGTATGCTCACTTGAATTCACTTCCCGTCACCGTGAACCCGGGGAGTGCTTTCAACTGTTACTGGGTGATGCCTTTCCGTAAAAAGGCAAGGATTACCATGACCAACATCAACGACGCAGATGCAATGAATCTCTACTATCAGATCGACTATACATTGACTGATGTGCCGGATGATGCTGCCTATTTTCATGCTCAGTTTCGCCGGACGAAAGTGAACAAAACGTCCGATTATATCATTGTAGATGGCATCAGGGGTGAGGGGCAGTATGTGGGCGTATATATGGCTTGGCAGGTAAATAACAACGGCTGGTGGGGTGAAGGAGAAATAAAATTTTTCATGGATGGTGATAAACAGTTCCCTACGATCATCGGTACCGGTACGGAAGATTATTTCTGCGGTTCCTATAACTTTGACCGTAACGGAAAATACGTTACTTTTACCACACCTTATGCCGGACTGGTGCAGGTTCTTCCGCCCGATCAAACCTACAAAGCCGGACAACGGTTCGGGCTTTACCGCTGGCATGTGATGGACCCGATCCGTTTTAAGAAGGATCTGAAGATCACCATCCAGGATCTCGGCTGGCGTCATGGCGGCCGTTACCTGCCACAACAATCTGATATCTCGTCGGCGGTATTCTGGTATCAGACCGAGCCACACGCCAGTTTCCCTGCTTTATCGCGGTGGGAAGAACTGGAAATGAACTAATGAAAAATCAAAAGCAATGGGAAGAATTTCAATCAGAATTTTAGGTATCACACTGTTATTTTTTGTCTTTTTTCAGGCACAGAGTCAAAACAAAACTTACCGTTGGGGTGATGAGGTAAAACAGTTAATGCGCATAGACCAGTTACCCCGATATCGGCATCACCAGTTGATTGAACAGGAATCGAGTTACGACAGAACCGGCGGCAACGACGACGGATTCTCGGGAAAATACTCCTATATCCGGAAGGAAAAAGGGAACCTGGTGTTGGCTGAGCTTGAAGGTCCGGGTGTGGTGAACCGGATCTGGACTCCCACTCCCACAGAGGACACCCTGTTATTCTATTTTGATGGAGAAAAAACAGCCCGTCTTAAAATCAAGTTTATGGATCTTTTTTCCGGGAAGGTCTACCCATTTGTCAAACCGGTTTGCGGTAATGAGATTGGGGGTTACTACTGTTATATACCCATCCCGTTTCAGAAATCACTGAAGATTGTATTTCAGGGAGAGAAGATGATGTTTCATCAGATTCAAAGCAGAAGTTTGCCGGGAATGAATGTGGAGAGCTGGACCGGAAACTTTTCCACTGCAGACAAACAGTTGCTGACCCGGGTGACAAACCTGTGGGGTAACATTTCGCCCAGTGTCAGCCAGTATACTACCGGTTCATCAGATGAAATCCGGACGGAAGAAAAAACATTTACGATCCGCCCGGGTGAGGAAGTTGCCTTTTTCGAAAAGAATGCCGGTGGTCGTATTGTCGGTTTCGATATAGATGGAGGGACTTCATTTGAAGGTCTGTATAAAGATATCATCCTTTCAGCGAAATGGGATAATGAACCGGTAGAGGCGATCTACGCTCCCCTTGCCGATTACTTTGGATACGCCTATGGAAAGCCTGCGATGCGTAGCATTTTAATGGGCAGACACGGAACCACCAATTACAGTTACCTACCGATGCCCTATGACGGGTCGGCCGAAATAAAACTGATCTACAAAAAGCGGGAAGGGGTGATGCAGAGTCCGATATCAGTAACAGCGAAAGTATATTTTAACGACCATAAGCGCGACAAAAAGGAAGAGGGAAAACTCTACACTGTATGGAGACGTGAAAAGCCCGAAACAGGAGAGTTTTATCCTTTTCTGAAAACAGAGGGCAAAGGTCATTACGTGGGTACTATCCACAGCGCGCAGGGACTTCGTCCCGGCATGACGCTCTTCTTTGAAGGCGATGATTCCACCTATGTGGATGGAAAGATGCGGATGCACGGCACCGGCTCTGAAGATTATTACAACGGCGGCTGGTATGCCTTGCTCGATCGCTGGGACCGCGGTATCAGCATGCCAATCCATGGCTCCCTCGATTACTCCCTTCCGATGAACCGTACAGGCGCATACCGCTTTTTCCTTTCCGACAAACTATCTTTCGAAAATGAGATTTATCACGCCATGGAACATGGAGAGGTAGGAAACAATTTCCCCGTAGACTACACCTCCGTGGCTTTCTATTATGCCGATCGACCGCTGGAAAAACAGATGGAGCCGTCAGAAGCATTGCGGGAAGTGTACTTGCCATCCAAGCATGTCTATTTTCCCCAGTTAATGGAGATTACCCTGGAGAAAGGAATTCAGGTAATCTTCGACAGGGGGCTTGCCCTTACCTCTTTTGGGAAAGGTGCCGTAAGGATTATGCTGACGGATGTGCCCGAGGGTAAATACAGGGTACTACTTAATTATCACGAGACTCCAAAGGGTGCCGACTTCCAGATATGGCAGCGTCAGAAACAGCTCTCAGACTGGATATCCACAAAAGCAGGAAAGGACGGGTATCGGGAGAATGTACATGTGGGAGATATACAACTCACTTCCCAGACAAACTCCATCACGGTTCATGTCAGAGACAATGGGAAAGCCAATCTGTTTGAACTCACGCTGATTACGCTCGAACGGATTGAGTAAATTGACACGATGAAGTGATGTTTGGATGATATGGAAAAAAAGCTGATTTATAGTGTATTGTTTTTATACATTGCCTTCTCTTCCCTGTTACAGGCACATGAGCCGGGGAGAAGGCATCAAACTTCATCGGTCGTGGTGAAGCTACCCCATTCATTAGAGAATGAGATAGGGGAAATTCAGTATGACCTGCTCGGAAACGAAAAGGGGACCTGCAGGATTGAGGTTTTGAGCGACAGTTGCCTGCATGTGAAGATCAGTTTTAAGCTAGATGAGCAGTTGCGGCAGGACGATTGGCAGATGACACTTTATCCCGGTTTTACGCCCTCATTTCACTGGGCGCCGCATCTAACCCCCACCCCGCATCATGTTATCGATCAACATGTATTCCGCTCTCCTGCCCTCATTTTCTCGAATGAGCAACAGATGCTGACGTTGATACCCGATCTCGATATAATGAGCTTGGGAACACCCGTGAGATGGTACCTCGATATGGATGCAGAGCAAAACCGGCTGATCCTCGGAATGGGCAACAGCAAGGTGGATGACCATGTGCTTTTTCGTCATGAACCCGGAGCGTTATATCCTGCGGGAGAGGTGGAGATTGGTTTTTATATACTCTATTCTGCAACCGCGGACGCTGTCCGGAATCCGTTCCGGAATCCGCTGGAATTTATGTGGAAACATTGGGGAAGTCCTTTATACAAAAGTGGTAATCCCTTAGATGGTTCATTGGGACCTTATGTGGAGCATACTTACCACTGGGCCTTTAATAGCTGGTCCGATGCTGTCTGGCAGGAGTTCACGCTTCACGGCAGGAAGGTAGGTGCTCCAACCTTTATTGTCAATGTCACACAGAGCCCAAATTATCCCGATGAGGTGAATGAGCGTGAGTTTCGTTCCGTGTGGAACCAGGCATGGTTCAGCTCGCTGCGATCCGCTAGTGGACTCTATCGTTATGCGAGGCGTACAGGGAACAGACGTTTAATGGAAAAAGCCTTGCTGACCAAAGAACTGACATTGTCTTTTCCACAACGGAATGGTTTTTTCTATGGCCTTGTCGGCACGGAAATGGAAGAGGTAGAAATAGATGGAAAGAAGTACAGTCGTAGCAAAGGATGGGATATCCACTACTGGGGTAACTCCAACCGGAATCCCTACACTTGGAATCCGCGCGAATCGCCTTTTCATATTCTCGATATGAGCTGGACCGCTCTACTGATGCTTCGATGGTACGAGGAACTGGAGAATGATGCACGTTTATTACACTATGCACAGGCTTACGGCGAGTCGTTGCTCCAGCTTCAGTCGGAGAAAGGTTTTTTCCCAGGTTGGCTTGATCTGCACACGCTTGATCCCATGACGTATCTCAACGAATCACCGGAGACCTCCATGTCGGCTACTTTCCTGTTAAAATTATATGAACTGACCGGAGAAGAGACCTATAGAAAAGCCGCACTCAGTGCCATCGATGCGGTGGTCAAAGAAATTATTCCGTCGGGGAGATGGGAGGATTTTGAGACCTACTGGTCCTGCTCCCGTTACGGCTCCGAAGATTTGATCGGGAAAAAGGTTGTGAGAAACAACATGTACAAACAAAACAATTTTTCCATGTTCTGGACAGCAGAAGCACTGCTTGAAAGTTACAGAATAACTGGCGAGAAGCATTACCTTGAGCTTGGGCAACGCACACTCGACGAACTGCTGATGACACAGGCTTCGTGGCAGCCACCCTTTATTTACGTGCATGTGCTGGGCGGATTCGGCGTGATGAATGCCGACGGAGAGTGGAACGATGCGAGGCAGAGCCTTTTTACGGAACTGATTCTCCGGTACGGGCAGCTGCTTGAAAAGCAGGAGTACCGTGAGCGGGGAATCGCAGCCCTGAAAGCCTCATTTGTGATGATGTACGCACCCGAGAACCCGGTAACACGGCGTCAGTGGGAGAGCGTATATCCCTTTTTCGGACCGGATGACTATGGTTTTACCATGGAGAATTACGGACATGGAGGCCGCACAACTCCCGAGGGTGAAGGAATGGGTGAGTTTACCATTTTCGATTGGGGAAATGGAGCTGCCGCCGAAGCATACAACCGCATTCTGGATCATTTTCCCGAAATAAAGGAAATCAGATAAACCGAAAAACTCGTACAGACCGTGCGGGTTTATGTCTGTATGTAAAGAAGATAGACAAGGATAAAAACAATATCAAACAACATGAAG
>DHTF01000127.1:0-12310 GCA_002411515.1 Proteiniphilum sp. UBA5267
GGTGTATGCGCGAAGTGCTACGGAAGAAACCTGGCCACGGGACGCATGGTACAAAAAGGTGAAGCTGTGGGGGTAATTGCCGCACAATCTATCGGAGAACCGGGTACACAGCTTACGCTGCGTACATTCCACGTGGGAGGTATTGCTTCTAACATAGCAACCGAAAACCGCATCACAACCAAGTACGATGGTATTTTGGAATTCGATGAGTTGCGCTACGTGGAGACAACCGACACCGAAGGGAAACCCTACAAGGTGGTTGTGAGCCGACTGGTAGAAATGCGCATCATTGATCCCAACACCAAAATCGTATTGGTATCTCACAATGTTCCCTACGGATCGAAGCTTTACTACAATGAAGGCGACAAGGTGCAGAAGGGTGATCTCATCTGCGAATGGGATCCATTCAATGCTGTGATCGTCTCTGAAGCAACTGGAAAAATCCGCTTTGAGAACTTTACCGAGAACATGACCTACAAGGTTGAGTCGGACGAACAGACCGGCTTGAAGGAGAAAGTAATCATCGAGTCGCGTGATAAAACCAAAGCACCATCGGCTCATATCGTAGATGAAAACGACGATATCTTGCGTACTTACACCCTTCCTTTGGGTTCGCACATTGTAAAAAATGAGAACGACGATATCAAGGCCGGTGATACACTGGTGAAGATACCGCGTGCCGTGGGCAAAGCAGGTGACATCACGGGAGGTCTCCCGCGTGTAACCGAGCTGTTCGAAGCACGTAACCCATCGAACCCGGCTGTGGTAGCCGAAATTGACGGAGAGGTATCTTTCGGAAAAATCAAACGCGGTAACCAGGAAATCTCCGTCACTTCCAAAACGGGAGAGACCAAGAAGTATATGGTTCCATTGTCCAAGCAGATACTGGTACAGGAGAACGACTATATCCGTGCAGGTATGCCTCTCTCCGACGGTGCTACCACACCTTCCGACATTCTGGCAATCATGGGGCCGACAGCCGTACAGGAATATATTGTGAACGAAGTACAGGATGTGTACCGTCTGCAGGGCGTGAAGATCAACGACAAGCACTTCGAAGTGATTGTACGTCAGATGATGCGCAAGGTGGAAGTGGTGGATCCGGGTGACACCCGTTTCCTCGAACAGCAGCTCGTTGACAAGCATGAGATGATGGAAGAAAACGACCGCATCTGGGGCAAGAAGGTGATCATGGACGCCGGAGACTCCCAGGTGTTTGAACCGGGACAGATTGTGACTGTGCGTAAACTGCGCGACGAGAACAGCTCGCTTAAACGCCGCGACCTGAAAACGGTGGAAGCACGTGATGCCATCCCAGCCACAGCCAACCAGGTATTGCAGGGTATTACCCGTGCAGCACTGCAGACAACCAGCTTTATGTCGGCCGCTTCCTTCCAGGAAACGACTAAGGTACTGAACGATGCCGCCATCAACGGCAAGACCGACACCCTCGACGGACTAAAAGAAAACGTAATTGTGGGACACCTTATCCCGGCAGGTACGGGACAACGGGAGTTCGACAAACTGGTAGTTGGATCACGCGACGACTTCGAGAAGCTGAACGCCAACAAACGCAGCAACCTGTTTCAAGAAGCATCGGTGGAAGAATAATTTTCATACACAAAGCATTTAAAACCCGTGCAGGATTCTTACCTGCACGGGTTTTTTGTTTTTTTCCAATTCATACAACTTGAATACTGTCTCTTCAAAATATTATTTTAGTATGTAAGTGTTTTACATGTAAGAATATGCTTCCTAAATATCATGAACACGATTTGAATTGGTTCCTTTCACATTTTGTTAACAGGTGTGGTCGGCGACCAGATTATCCGTCTGACCGATGAAGTATCCCAGGAAGGACATCGTACCTGGTTCGTATTTCCCTTATATATTCCTTATATTTAGCTTATGTATGAATAAGGCAAATATAAGGAATAACCGAATAAAAACAGGACCAGTATTTCAGGATCAATAACCCCGGCATCTGGAGAATGGGCTTTGCTGTAATGACAGTCTTTACTGTCCTGTTGACTTTTTCAGGTAGTCGTAGATAGCCTGCTGTGCGCGTACGGGCGTTTCATTGGGTGAAGCCATCTCCCGCTTAAATAGATTATTCAGGTTTTCATCCACCCACACCGCACTTTGGTTATCTGCAAGTTGAATATTGAGAATGTCGACAATCTGCCGTTTCAGCGTTTCCGAGTAGACGGGGAAGGCCACCTCTATGCGACGGTGCAGGTTACGTTCCATCCAGTCGGCAGAAGTAAGATAGATACGCTCTTCGCCCCCGTTGAAGAAATACCATACCCGGGCGTGTTCAAGGTAAGCATCTACAATGCGGGTCACTTTGATGTTTTTGCTGAAAGGCTGGTTGGGGATGAGGCTACAGATGCCCCGGATGATCAGGTCTATTTTTACACCTACCTCGCTGGCCCTGTATAGCGCATTGATCATGTCTTTGTCTTCGAGGCTGTTCATCTTCAGAATGATTCGGCCGATGCCTCCCTCCCTCACGTGGGTTATCTCCCGCTCAATCATTTGGTGAATTTCAGGAAGCATATTAAACTGGGTTACCAGCAGGTGTCGAAAATCATACGTATGGGGCTTTCCTTCCAGGACACGGAACACCTCGTCGATGTCTTTGATAATTTCCTTGTTCGATGTCAGCAGTCCCTTGTCGGAATAGATGCGGGCTGTTTTTTCGTTGAAGTTACCGGTACCCAGATAGGCATATCCTTTTAAAGGGTCGGCAGGGTTGTTGCTGCGTTTGCGCACATAGGCCAGCTTGGCATGCACCTTCAACCCGGGCAGGCTGTAGATGATCTTCACACCTGCCTGTTGCATCAATTCGGAGGAGAGGTAATTGTTCTCCTCATCGAAACGAGCCTTAAGCTCTACAAACACGGTCACTTTCTTTCCGTTCTTGGCAGCACTGATCAGGCTGTTGATCACCGCCGAGTTCTCTGCCACCCGGTATTGGGTTACTTTTATCTCGATCACCTTCGGGTCGAATGCCGCCTGCATCAGAAAACGCAGCAGGTAGTCGAACGACTGGTACGGGAAATGCAACAATACATCCTGCTTTCTGAGCACACGCAGAACGGAAGTGTTAGTCTCCAGCTCCGGCACACGCAGCGGTTGGGGTAGTTTCTGTTTCAACGAATCGCCCACCGGATTGGGCAGAGTGGCCAGGTCAGCCATATTCAGATATCTGCCCGAAGGCAGAAGCTCCTCCTCTTCAATCTCATACGCTTCGCACAAATAGCGGAGAAAATAATCGGGCATATCCTTGTCGTACTGGAATCGCGTTACTGCGCCTATCTTACGCTTGCGCACCTTACGCAATATCTTCTCGGCGATATCTTTCTGATCCTCATCCTCTAGAGAAAAGTCGGCATCGCGCGATATCTTGATGCTGAAGCAATCTACAATCTCGTATCCGGGAAAGACACTCTGCATATTTGCCTTGATCACATCGTCGATAAACATGATGTAGTAATTGTCTCCGTTTGCAGGCAGTTCGATGAAGCGAGGTATCTTCGTGTAGGGAATCTTCATGATGGCATACGTATAACTCAGCTCATCGGGTTCCTTCTTTTTCCTCTTTTTCAATAAGCTGATAACCTGGTAAATGCGACCATCCTGAATAAAAGAATGGATATCGTCCTTCATGATGATCATGGGCTGCAGATAAGGAAATACCTCTTCGTTGAAATATTTTTCCACATAAGCACGGTGAAAAGGTTCCACCTCATCGGTCTGGTACAACACGATATTATTCCGCTTAAGTTCAGGCAATATCATGTTGTTGAATATTGCATAATACTCCTTCTCCTGGGCAGTTACTTCGCTGTTGATCTGCACGATGGTTCTCATCGCCTCCTCCACCGACTCCTCCCTTTTAATGCTCTCCAGCAGGGAGCTGTGGTAACCCGAGACACGGATCTTGTAAAACTCTTCGAGGTTGGATGAGTAAATAGAGAGGAATTTAATCCGCTCATAAATGGGAAGCCGTGTGTCCTTCGCTTCCAATAATACCCGGTAATTAAAGGAAAGCCAGCTGATATCGCGTTTGAAATACCTGTATTGTTTATTTTCCATAGATCACATTTCGTACCTCTTTAAACTTCAAAAATACAAAGTTTGTTCGAATAAAAAGATCGAAATAATTTACCTTTGCAGGAAACAGGAAATAAAAGATGAAAAAAATAGGATTGCTATCTGATACACACGGGTACTGGGATGAAAAATTTGAGACCTATTTATCTTCCTGCGACGAAATATGGCATGCCGGCGACATCGGCTCCGTGGAACTTGCGGGTCGTTTTGAAGCATTAAAACCCTTCCGTGCTGTCTATGGCAATATCGACGATTACAAGACACGCATCGCCTACCCGCAAACGCTGCGCTTCACCATCGAAAAAGTGGAAGTACTGATGACGCACATCGGCGGCTACCCCGGCCGGTATGACCCGAGTATTCGCTCACAGCTTTTTGCTCACCCACCAAAAATCTTTATCTCCGGTCATTCACACATACTGAAGGTGATGTACGACAAAAAGTTGGAATGCCTGCATATAAACCCGGGTGCCGCGGGCAAGTACGGTTTTCACCGCGTGCGCACCTTGCTCCGTTTCGCGTTGGAGGAGGGTGACATCAAGGACCTGGAAGTAATTGAGATAGGGAAGCAAGAATAAAAAATAAACGGATTTATCAAGGACGCAGATTCGGGAAAACAGAAAGCAGGATACCCCCTACTCCCACGAGCATCAGCAGGATGCCGATGGTCCTGTTCAGCAGTATCAAACCCCGTCGGTTGAAATGTTTCCGCAGGTGCGACACGAAGGAGGTCAGCAAAAACCACCATGTTGATGCTGCAAAAAGAAATGAACCCAATCCGACAATAACTGAAACAGGGCCGTCGGGCAACGGATTAAAAGAAAAACGGGCAAAAAGTCCGACAAATACCAGAATGATCGCGGCATTGGATACGGTGATCAGAAATGCCGAGATGAAATCTTTCACATACCTCGTTTCACCCGCCATCATGTCGGGTTTCCACCCTCTCAGCGGGTTGGATCGAAACACACCGATTCCAAAAAAAATCAAGATGATGCCTCCGAACAACTGCAGCCCGCTTTCATGTTCCGTCAGGAAGTCCGACACAAAACTCAATCCCACCAGTGTGACCAGGGCATACACCAAATCCGACAACACGGATCCCAGTCCGGTAACAAAGCCGTGCCATCTTCCCCGGTTCAGCGTACGCTGAATGGTGAGCATGTTAATTGGGCCCATGGGCGATGAGACCAGAAATCCGATGAGAAGACCTTTGGCGATGGTTTCAAACATAAATCGTATAGTTTCGGCAATGAAGCGATATTAATTTGTCCGCAAAGATACACCCAATATGAAAACGGACAAAATGAGTTTTAGTTTTCAATTCACCCGCTTGGAAATGCTTCGTTTTTCATGTACTTTTGTATATTCAAATAGAAGAGATATGATTTCATTTTTCCGCACCCCCTCTCAAAGCGTGATTGCCGTAGAATCAGCATCAGCTTTTTCTCCTGAAACAATCGAAAAACTAAACTGGCTTTTCGGAAACGCAACGCTGCTCGCTGCAGAGACGATCTCATCCCCCTTCATCGGTCCACGCAGGGAGATGATCACTCCCTGGAGTACCTGTGCCGTGGAGATCACCCAGAATATGGGTATCGGAGGCATCACCCGCATAGAGGAATATACGCCCATATCGGGAGATGCACCGTTCGATTCTGATCCGATGTTGCAACGAAAATACGAAAGTCTCGACCAGGCTCTTTTCACCATCGACAAACAACCGGAAGAAATCATATATATCGAAGACATCGCAGCCTACAACAGCAAAGAGGGGCTCGCGCTGAGTGAGGATGAGATTGAATACCTGAACGGCGTGAGTAATAAAATGGGACGCAAGCTGACCGATAGCGAGGTATTCGGATTCTCACAGGTGAACTCGGAGCATTGCCGCCACAAGATATTCAATGGCAAGTTTGTTATCGACGGCGAAGAAAAGGAACTTTCCCTTTTCCAACTGATCAAACGCACGTCACAAGTCAATCCCAACAATCTCATCTCTGCTTACAAAGATAACGTGGCTTTCGTGCAGGGGCCGATGATTGAGCAATTTGCTCCTGCGAGCGGCGACAAGCCCGATTTTTTCAGAACCACAGAAGTGGAGAGCGTGCTCTCGCTCAAAGCCGAAACCCATAATTTCCCCACCACCGTGGAGCCATTCAACGGTGCCTCCACCGGAACGGGTGGAGAAATCCGCGACCGGCTTGCCGGTGGTAAAGGCTCGTTACCCGTAGCCGGAACTGCCATCTACATGACCTCCTACCCCCGCCTGGAAGAAGACCGCGAATGGGAACAGAAGCTTCCTCCGCGTGAATGGCTCTACCAGACACCGGAACAGATCCTGATCAAGGCATCAAACGGTGCCTCCGACTTCGGCAACAAATTCGGCCAGCCGCTGATCTGCGGCTCGGTACTCACCTTTGAACATGCCGAGAACTACAAGAAGTTCGGTTATGACAAGGTGATCATGCTTGCCGGCGGCGTGGGTTATGCCAACAAGCGCGATGCCCGAAAGGGAGACCCGCAAAGCGGTGAGAAGGTAGTGGTGCTGGGTGGCGACAACTACCGCATCGGTATGGGCGGTGGCGCCGTCTCCTCTGTCAACACGGGAGAATATTCCTCAGGCATTGAGTTGAATGCGGTACAGCGCGCGAACCCCGAGATGCAGAAACGGGTGGCCAACGTGATCCGCTCTCTGGCAGAGTCGGAAGAGAACCCCATCGTCTCCATCCACGATCATGGCGCGGGAGGTCATCTGAACTGTCTCTCCGAACTGGTAGAAAAAACAGGCGGCGTCATCGAAATCGACAAGCTTCCGGTGGGCGACAAGACCCTATCTGCAAAGGAGATTATCGGCAATGAGAGCCAGGAACGGATGGGACTTCTGGTAGAGCAAAAGGACATCGAACACATGGCTAGAATCGCTGCACGTGAACGAGCTCCCATGTATGTAGTGGGTGAAACCACCGACGACATGCGATTCACCTTCCGCGAGCCGGGCGGCGACAATCCCATCGACATGGAACTGGATGATTTCTTCGGGAAACCACCGGTGACCATCATGGAAGACAGCACCCTGGAGGAAACATATGAAGCACCTGCATACAACCCGGCACAACTGGGGACCTATATCGAAAACGTACTGAAGCTGGAAGCAGTGGCCTGTAAGGACTGGCTCACCAACAAGGTGGACCGCTCGGTGACGGGCAAGATTGCCAGACAGCAGTGCCAGGGCGAGATTCAGTTGCCACTGAGCGACTGCGGCGCCATTTCCCTCGACTACAAAGGGTATGCTGGCATGGCCACCTCACTCGGCCATGCGCCCCAGGTGGCGATGATTGACCCGGCTGCCGGATCGGTAATGGCCGTTGCCGAGGCACTGACAAACATTGTTTTTGCACCGCTCACCAACGGGTTGCAGGGAGTCTCCCTCAGTGCCAACTGGATGTGGCCCTGCCGCAACCCGGGCGAGGATGCGCGCCTGTACAAGGCGGTGGAAGCCTGTTCAGAATTTGCCAGTGAACTGGGCATCAACATTCCTACCGGAAAGGATTCACTTTCCATGACTCAAAAATACGGAGACGACAAAGTCTTCTCTCCTGGCACGGTCATCATCTCGGCAGCTGCGGAGGTAAAGAACATCCGCAGGATTGTCTCGCCAGTACTGGCTTACATCAAGGGTACTTACCTCTATTATGTCGATTTCTCTTTCGATCCATTCAAGCTGGGAGGATCGGCTTTTGCACAGACCCTCAACAAGATTGGAGATGAGGCTCCCACCGTGACCGATGCCGAATACTTCAAGAACGCATTTGCTGCCATACAGGAACTCACGAGCCGCGGCCTGATTCTTGCCGGACACGACATCTCGGCCGGCGGCATGATCACAACCATGCTGGAGATGTGTTTTGCCAACCCACAAGGAGGACTGGAAGCACACCTCGACAAAATCCGGCATACCGATCTGATCAAGATCCTCTTCTCCGAAAATCCAGGTGTACTCATTCAGGTAAAACATCACCGCCTGGTTGAAAAAATATTCGACGATTACGGAGTGGGATTTGCCATTGTGGCACGCCCCATAGAAGAGCGCAAGTTGATCATCGCCAAGGATGAATTCAGGCAAGAGTTTGACATTGACCAGCTACGCGACGTATGGTTCAAAACCTCCTATCTGCTCGACAGAAAACAAAGTGGCGCGGCATGTGCTTCGGAGCGTTTCACCAACTACAAACAACAGCCGCTTCAGTTTGACATCAAGCCCTCTTTTACAGGAAGGATGGAAGACCTGGGGCTGAATCCCGACCGCAAGGAGCGGACAAGACTCACCGCAGCAATCATCCGCGAGAAAGGCACCAACGGTGAACGAGAGATGGCCTATTCACTCTATCTCGCAGGCTTTGATGTGAAGGACGTACACATGACCGACCTCACCTCGGGCCGTGAAACCTTGGAGGATGTGCAGTTTGCCGTCTTCTGCGGAGGTTTCTCCAACTCCGACGTACTCGGTTCTGCCAAAGGATGGGCTGGTGGCTTCCGCTATAACGAAAAGGCTAAAAAGGCACTCGAAAACTTTTTTTCTCGTGAAGACACGCTAAGTCTGGGCATCTGCAACGGCTGCCAGCTGTTGATGGAGCTGGGGCTTATTTTCCCGGAAATGGGCGACAAGCATCCCAGGATGGAGCACAACTTGTCTCACAAGTTTGAGTCGACTTTCGTCAGTGTGGAGATTCCAAAAAACAATTCGGTGATGTTCGGCTCGCTCGAAGGGACCAAAACAGGGATCTGGGTTGCACACGGCGAGGGACGTTTCGTGTTGCCGGAAGAAGCAGCCCGATACAACATCGCAGCCAAATATGTGTATGACACCTACCCCGGCAATCCCAATGGATCGGACTATGCCACAGCAGCCGTATGTTCAGCCGATGGCCGTCACCTTGCCATGATGCCCCACCTGGAACGTACCATCTTCCCCTGGCAAAATGCATATTATCCGTTTACCTGCCGCAAACATGAGGTGACTCCCTGGATGGAAGCGTTTGTCAATGCAAGAGAATGGGTTAAAAATAAGAAAAACAATTAAGGTGGCAGAACCTGTTTTTGAACACATATTGAAGGTGCGCGACTATGAGTGCGATACGCAGGGACATGTAAACAATGCCAATTATCAGCACTATTTCGAGGTGGCGCGCCATGAGTTTCTGGAGAAGGTGGGATTGAATTTTCACCAGCTGCACCTGCAGGGCATCGATGCGGTGGTGGCAAAGGTGGAGATCCGTTACAAGGTTCCACTAATAGGGATGGACAGGTTTAAATGTACCATTTCCCACATCGAAAGAGTGAATGTAAAGTATGTCTTTCATCAGAAAATTATCCGCTTACCCGATGAAACAATCTGTGCCAAGGCAAAGATAGAAGTGGTAAACCTGGTGAATGGCAAACTATCGACTCCGGACGTCTTTGACGAAGCCTTCAAAGATTACATCCGCTGAAAACTGAAAGCTGCATTTTCTTGCAAAACGCAGCAATCACAATGTTTCTACAAAAAAGCTGATCGCTGAATGCTGACAGCTATTTTACCTTGCTAACCGCTGGAGGCACAAAGTTTCCACCTAACAAGCTGACAGCTGATCGCTGAATGCTGACTACTAAAAACATGCCCGACAAATCTTTATACCGAATTGCTCTCACGCACATAAAAGGCGTGGGGGTGATGCACGCCCGCAACCTGATGGAGGTCGTAGGCGATGAGGAATCTATCTTCAAGGAAGATGCACGCAAACTGGAATCCATACCCCGGATTACCAGGCGACTGATCAAGGAGATCCGCGACCCGGAGGTCCTGCGTCAGGCGGAGAAAGAACTTGAATTTGTGACAAAAAACAACCTTCGGCTCCTATTCTACACCGACTCCGAATATCCACAACGACTCACGCCGTGTGTCGATGCGCCGATATTACTGTATGCCAAAGGGAAAGTTGACTTTAACCGCGAAAAGGTAATTGCCATTGTCGGCTCACGCAATGAAACCCGGTATGGGCAGGACTTCTGTAGAACATTCGTTCGCGATCTGGCCGCACAGTGGCCCGAAATACAGATTGTCAGTGGTCTGGCCTATGGAATCGACATTCATGCACATCGCGCAGCACTGCAAAATGGTTTATCTACCGTGGCCGTACTTGGACATGGACTCGACAGGATCTACCCCGCCATGCACCGGCAGACGGCAATCGACCTGTTGCAGTCTGGGGCTTTGCTGACCGAGTTCCCCAGTGGCACCAACCCCGACCGATACAACTTTGTAAGGCGAAACCGCATCGTGGCAGGCATGTCGGATGCGGTGGTAGTGGTCGAGTCGGCAGAGAAAGGGGGATCACTGACCACGGCCGACATTGCCAACTCCTACTTTCGTGAGGTTTTTGCCGTGCCAGGACGCATACAAGACAGGATGTCCTCGGGTTGCAACCGACTGATATCAGACAACAAAGCACTGCTTTTGCAGGGTGTGCCCGATTTGATGTCACACATGGGATGGGAGGAAGGGGAAAAAAAGGAGATACCACCACAGCGTGATCTTTTTGTGGAATTAACAGAAAGTGAAGAAAAGGTTTACCAGTTACTCCTTCACGAAGGTGCCATGCAGGTCAATGCCCTTGCCATAGCCCTTAATATGCCGGTGACTGAATTATTTATGACACTACTTGAATTGGAGATAAAAAATGTAGTAGCTTCTCTTCCCGGTGGCATATTCAAAACAATATAATTGTTTCAATTAGCGTAATCTCTTTTTGAGGAAAACGGTACTTTTTCCTTGAACTGCACCGAAATTTTTGGTTTTTTAGTATCTTTGAGACATGAATTTCTAACAGATAAAAATCAATGGCACTACAAATTGGCGATAAAATACCCGAAGACCTTGGAACCGACCAAAACGGTCACCCGGTGAAAGCAAGCAGTTATACCGGCAAAAAGCTGGCTCTCTATTTCTACCCCAAGGATCAAACACCGGGTTGTACCGCTCAGGCATGCAGCCTGCGTGATGGATATAACGATCTTCTGAATGCAGGATATGCGATTTTGGGCGTGAGTGTCGACAGTGCAAAATCGCATCTGAAGTTCATCGACAAATACGGGTTGCCTTTTCCGCTCATTGCGGATACCGACAAAAAAATCGTAGAAGCCTTCGGAGTATGGCAGGAAAAGTCGATGATGGGCAAAAAATTCATGGGAACCGTGCGCACCACTTTCCTAATAGATGAACAGGGTATCATCACCCACATCATCGCTGGAAAGAGTGTCAACACTGGAAGCCATGCCGAACAGATTTTGGGGATGGGAAAAGATTATGAGTGAAACGACTGAAAGAAAAAAGGAAGAAATTGTACATTATGGAAGAAGGAAAAGAGAACAAAAACAGTGAGAAATTAAAAGCGCTGCGGGCAGCGATGGACAAAATTGAAAAGACCTACGGTAAAGGGTCCATCATGAAAATGGGAGACGAGAAGATAGAAGAAATACCGGTCATTTCATCGGGCTCTCTCGGATTGAACGTGGCATTGGGTGTGGGCGGTTATCCACGCGGACGTGTCATTGAAATCTATGGACCTGAGTCGTCTGGTAAAACCACGCTCGCGATCCATGCTATTGCAGAAGCACAGAAAGTAGGAGGCGTCGCTGCATTTATTGATGCAGAGCATGCTTTTGACCGCTTTTATGCTGAAAAGCTGGGTGTCAACACCGATGAACTATTGATCTCACAACCCAGCAGTGGTGAGGAAGCGTTGGAAATTGCGGAGCAGCTGATCCGCTCCTCCGCCGTGGATATCATTGTCATCGACTCTGTGGCAGCTCTTACCCCGAAGAAGGAAATCGAGGGTGACATGGGCGATTCCAATGTGGGATTACAAGCCCGTTTGATGTCTCAGGCGCTTAGAAAACTCACGTCCGCCATCAGCAAAACAAACACTACCTGCATCTTCATCAACCAGTTACGCGAGAAGATCGGCGTCATGTTCGGCAATCCGGAAACCACCACGGGTGGCAATGCGCTGAAATTTTACGCTTCGGTGCGCCTCGATATCCGGGGTAATGGCTCTCCCATCAAAGAGGGAGAAGAGCAAATAGGAAAACCAACACGTGTGAGGGTTGTCAAAAACAAAGTCGCTCCTCCATTCCGCAAGGCCGAGTTCGA
>DHTF01000127.1:12367-16023 GCA_002411515.1 Proteiniphilum sp. UBA5267
AATGGCTCTCCCATCAAAGAGGGAGAAGAGCAAATAGGAAAACCAACACGTGTGAGGGTTGTCAAAAACAAAGTCGCTCCTCCATTCCGCAAGGCCGAGTTCGATATCATGTACGGCGAGGGTATTTCCCGCACAGGAGAGATCATCGACATGGGATCGGAGTTGAACATCATTAAAAAAAGCGGATCCTGGTACAGTTATAATGACACCAAACTGGGTCAGGGTCGTGATGCTGCCAAGATCGCAGTCAGGGACAACCCTGAACTGGCCGAAGAGTTGGAAGGACTTATTTATACTGCCCTGAAAGAGCAGAAATAATGTTAAAAGCGAGGTTTCTTCCCGGAACCTCGCTTTTCTTAAACAACCCTCGCAGAACAAAAAAATAGGCGTGGGAGCGAGAAGGATTAAATAAAAATTATCGTGTATGCATCAACAGAGGGGTTTAACACAAGGTGAAATTGAGCAACTTGAAAAGAACGGATGCAGCTGCTCCAACTGGAAACAGGTGACCGTAAAAAATGGGTTCGATTCACTTTATGTAAGAAATACACAATTCTCGGGTAAGATCAGTCTCGGCATTTTTGAGACTTGGTTTGAGCTTGCCGGGGGTCTGCAAAAACATACCGGGATCAACAATGCAGTCATCCACAATTGCGACATAGGGGACAATGTGGTCATTGAAAATGTGCAGAATTATATTGCCAATTACACGATCGGCGACAATTGCTTCATCCAGAATGTGGATGTGATCCTGGTCGATGGCATGACCACTTTTGGCAACGGGGTGCAGGTAAATGTACTGAACGAGACCGGCGGACGTGAGGTGCATATCAATGACAAGCTATCGGCACACTTTGCCTACATCTACTCCCTCTATCGTCATCGACCGATCCTGATTGAACGCATGAAGGCGATCATCGACTTTTATTGCGACAAGCATGCATCCGACAGGGGTACCATCGGTTCAAACTGCAAGATCGTGAATGTGGGATACATCAAGAACGTGCGCATCGGTGACCATTGCAAAATCACCGGCGCCATGAAATTGAAAAACGGGAGTATCAACAGCAACGTACATGATCCGGTATATATTGGTCGCAACGTAATAGCTGAAGATTTCATCGTCTCCTCTGGATCTACGATTGATGGCGGCTCTTTCATCACCCGTTGTTTTGTAGGACAGGCCTGTCACATCGATCATGGTTATTCGGCATCCGACTCCCTCTTTTTTAGTAATTGTCAGGGTGAAAACGGGGAAGCATGTGCCCTCTTTGCCGGTCCTTATACTGTGACACATCACAAGTCTACCCTGCTTATTGCTGGCATGTTCTCCTTCATGAATGCCGGCTCGGGATCGAACCAGAGCAATCACATGTATAAACTTGGGCCTATCCATCAGGGTATCATTGAACGCGGCGCCAAGACGACCAGTAATTCTTACGTGTTGTGGCCCGCCAAAGTTGGTGCTTTCTCATTGATACTGGGACGTCATTCACAACATGCGGACACGTCCAATCTGCCATTTTCTTATCTCATTGAGAAGGATAATGGCACCTACATAGCTCCGGGAGTGAACCTGCGCAGCGTGGGTACCATCCGCGACGCAAAGAAATGGCCGGAACGGGATCGACGCAAAGATCCGAACCGGCTCGATTGCATCAATTTCAACCTGCTCAGCCCCTATACGATTCAGAAGGTATTTGCCGGCATGGAGATATTGAAGAACCTACAGGCTATCGCAGGGGAGACCTCTGAACAGTATACCTTTCAAAGTTGCATCATTACCAACCGGGCCCTAAGCAAAGGCCTATTGCTTTATGAAATCATTGTCCATAAGTTCCTGGGAAATTCCATCATTAAAAGGCTGGAAGGTACCCATTTTCGGAGCGACGAGGAGATCAGGCAACAGCTAAATCCCAGCAACAGACCAGGATTGGGCGAGTGGGTAGATATCTCGGGATTGATCGCTCCCAAAACGGAGATCGACGATCTGCTAAACAAAATTGAATCGGGTGAACTGACCAAACTGAAAGACATCAATCACATCTTCCTGAAATTACATCAGGATTATTACGAAAATGAATGGATCTGGGCTTGGGATAAAATTCAATCGTTTTATCATCTTAATGCAGACGAGATCACGGCTGAAGATGTCATCAGGATTGTGGAAAAATGGAAAGAGAGTGTGATTAGTCTCGACGAGATGATCTATTGTGACGCAAAGAAAGAATTTTCCCTCTCTTTTAAAACAGGGTTTGGGGCCGATGGCAACATTCAGGATCGAGCAATGGATTTTGAATATGTGCGGGGTGCTTTTGACAAAAATCCGTTCGTGATTGCCACCCTCAAACACATAGAAGTGAAGAAGGTTCTGGGAGACGAATTGATTTCTCGGCTTTTACCCTTAACTTTGTGACCGGGATTTATTAGATTTACATTATGACAGAGAATACCTATAAACTGATAGAGCAATTTCGTCCCCAATCCATTGATATACCCATCGATAAATGCGAATTGGAGAAAGTCATCGAGACGCTTGTCTCGCTAATGTTTCCTATTTGCAACTGCCCCGACTTCCGGGAGGTGCAGTCAGATCTGCGAGAAGCAGCAGAAAAACTTCATGCGAATATTGCCCGCATACACAATTTGGAAGCAGCAGACATAAAAACGGAAGCTTTCTTTCAAAAGCTCCCGTCGCTTCAGCAACGATTATACAAGGATGCGGCTTGCTATCTGAAGTTCGATCCAGCTGCAAAAACACTGGAAGAAGTGATTATCACCTACCCTGGCTTTTTCGCACTCTGTGTACACCGCATTGCCCATGAACTCCATCTGTTGGGACTGCCACTCATCTCGCGGCTTTTTTCAGAGTATGCCCATTCGAAAGTGGGTATCGACATCCACCCGGCTGCCAAAGTGGGCAAGAATCTGTTCATGGATCATGGTACGGGCATCGTGATTGGAGAGACAGCAGAAATTGGGAACAATGTGAAAATATACCAAGGTGTGACACTGGGAGCACTCTATGTAGAAAAAAAGCTATCGGATGTAAAACGTCACCCCACCGTGGAAGACAACGTGGTGATCTATGCCAATGCCACCATCCTGGGTGGTTCTACCGTCATCGGACATGACTCTACCATTGGCGGTGGCGCGTGGCTCACACGTAGTGTAATCCCCTACTCTTTGGTAACCAACCCTGTGGATGTAAAGATCAGATCCGGCAAGGATTTTAACGGACCGTTCGATTTTGTGATTTAATTTGTCATGGTTGTCTCTAGCATCTCCTCCAGTGTTGCCACAGCTTCCTCCACTGTATAGATGTTGTGGATCAGAACCGACCGTTTGTTTCCTGTTTCACGCAGGCGGCATTGGCGGGCATGTATCTGCACGAACCACAACAATTTATCAAATGCAGGAGAATTGTAATAGGGTGATTCTGCATCGGAGATCAGGTTGAGGATCATCTGTTCATTTTTCAGGACGATTTTTTCTATTCCCAACGATTTGGCCAGGCGTCGCAGTCGCACAATACGGATCAGTTCTCTTCCCTGCGGGGGTATTTTTCCGAAGCGGTCTTCCAGTCGATTCATGAAATCCATGATCTCGGTTTCGGTCTCCATGTTATCCAACTCGCGGTAAATGGCCACGCGCTC
>DHTF01000127.1:16265-34403 GCA_002411515.1 Proteiniphilum sp. UBA5267
CGGGCCTTCTCTGCTACCTCTTCCTTATAGAGATCGGCAAACTCATCTTTTCGAAGCTCCTGCACGGCCTCGGTGAGAATCTTGCGGTATGTTTCATAGCCCAGGTCGGCAATGAAGCCGCTCTGTTCTGCGCCCAGCAGGTTCCCTGCACCGCGGATATCAAGATCCTGCATGGCAATGTGAATGCCACTACCCAGCTCTGCAAAGTTCTCAATAGCCTGCAGTCGGCGCCTTGAGTCGCTGCTGAGGGTGTAAAGAGGAGGTGCCAGCAGATAACAGAATGCCTTTCGGTTACTGCGTCCTACCCTGCCACGCAGTTGATGCAGATCACTCAGTCCGAAATTCTGGGAGTCGATGACGATGATGGTATTCACGTTGGGCATGTCGATACCAGACTCAATGATGGTCGTGGCGATCAACACATCCTGCTCGTGATTCACGAAATCGGCAATCACCTCCTCCAGCTTTTTCGGATCCATCTGTCCATGTCCAACGGCAATTCGTATATCCGGTATTTCCCGTTTTATCAATGCCTCCAGCTCATAAATATTCTGGATGCGGTTATTTACAATAAAAACCTGCCCGTTGCGGCTCACTTCGAAATTCACCGCATCGCGGATGATCTCCAGGTCGAAGGTATGCACCTCCGTCTGTACCGGATAGCGGTTGGGAGGTGGTGTACCAATGGTGGAGAGATCGCGAGATCCCATCAGCGAGAACTGCAGCGTACGTGGAATGGGAGTGGCCGTCATGGTAAGCGTATCCACATTGATTTTGAGTTGTTTCAGTTTCTCCTTGACAGAGACTCCAAATTTTTGTTCCTCATCGATGATGAGCAGTCCCAGATCCTTGAACTGCACATCCTTACCCACCAGCCGGTGCGTCCCGATGAGGATATCGATTTTACCTTCTTTCAGCTGGCTGAGAATATCCTTCTGCTCTTTGGTGGTGCGTGCACGGCTCAGGTAATCTACCTTCACCGGGAAATTGGCCAAGCGGTCACTAAAAGTGTGATAATGTTGGGTAGCCAGCACGGTGGTCGGCACCAGTACAGCCGTTTGCTTCCCGTCGGTAGCTGCCTTGAATGCGGCTCTTACAGCTATCTCTGTTTTTCCGAAGCCTACGTCACCGCAGATCAGCCTATCCATAGGTCGCTCGCTTTGCATGTCGGTCTTTACATCGCGGGTGGCCTTTATCTGGTCGGGTGTATCCTCGTACATGAATGAAGCCTCCAGCTCTGTTTGGAGGTAACTGTCCCTGGAATAGGCAAAACCTTTCTCCTGCTGTCGTTGGGCGTAAAGCTTAATCAGGTCACGGGCGATGTCTTTGATCTTCGATTTGGTTCGTTCCTTTACCTTCTCCCATGCTCCCGAGCCCAGCTTGTTCAACTGTGGCAATTCGCCTTCACGTCCCTTGTATTTCGACACTTTGTGCAGCGCATGAATCGATACAAACACGGCATCGTTGTTCAGATAGGTGAGCTTAATCACCTCTTGCACTTTGTCGCCAATGCGCAGACGCACCAGCCCTGCAAACCGGCCCACACCATGATCCATGTGCACGACGAAGTCGCCTGGCTGCAGCTGATTCAGCTCCTTAAGTGTGAGGGCTATCTTCCCCGAGCGTGCCCTGTCGGACTTCAAGCTGTATTTATGGAAGCGGTCGAATATCTGGTGATCGGTGAAACAACAGATTTTAAGGGTCTCATCGGAAAAACCCTCGTGCAAGGTCTTGCTTACCGGTGTGAAGTCGATGGGTTCGTTGCGATCCTCGAAAATATGAAAAAGTCGTTTCTGCTGTTTTTCGCTATCACTCAAGATGAAGAGTGAATAGCCTTCGTCGAGGAAGCGATGCAGCGATTCACTCAGCATGTCAAAGTTCTTGTGATAAAGTGGCTGCATGGAGATTTGAAAGTGGATGGCCGCATCAGGTACATCCAACATTTTGGAATCAAACCGAACCTGCTTAAATGACGCGATATTTCGCAGGAAGTTATCTTTCGAAAGAAAATGGGGCTTTACAAACTCCACATCTTTGGGGTCGATGTGAAGCTCATCCTCGTTGAGCGATTCCACCCGGCTACTTATCCAGCGTATATCCTCCAGGCCGATGATTGTTGAAGCAGGCAGTGAATCGAAAAGCGATGCCTGTTTCATGTCGTTGCGTTCAAAAGCGGGGACAATACGGATGTTGCTGAATTTCTCCTTCGAGAGCTGTGTCTCGAGATCGAAATTACGGATGGTCTCCACTTCGTCTCCAAAGAAGTCAATGCGGTAGGGATGCTCGGCAGAGAACGAAAAGACATCGAGTATGCTCCCCCTCACGGCATATTGCCCCGGCTCATAAACATAGTCCACATATTGAAAGCCATAACTATCGAGCAGCTCACTCACGAAGGAGGAATCGAGTTGTTCTCCTACGGTCACCTGCAGCGTGTTTTCCCGAAGTTGTGCACCGGATACGGTTTTTTCTGCCAACGCATCGGGATAACTTACGATGATAAATGGGGCATCCTCACTGTGTAATTTGCTCAATGTTTCCGTGCGGAGTACCTCGTTGGCGGCATCGAGCTGCCCATATTTTGCCGCTCTTTTGTAGGCAGACGGGAAAAAGAGCACCTCTTGTGACCCCATGATCTGCGTCATATCGTGATAGAAATAACCTGCCGTTTCGGCATCATTGAGGATATAGAGATAGTGCCGGGAAAGTTTGTGGAACAGCCCCACAGAGAACATGGCACGTGACGACCCATACAAACCCGTTACCGATAAAACATGCACGTTTTCCAGTAAAGAGCCTGCCGCTGCTACATTGGGGTGCTGCTCCACCCGCAGTTGTAATCGTGTAATGTCTAATGTTTCAATCATTCAGATGAAAGTGCAAAGGTAATCAACTTTCCTGTTAACTCTCAACTTGCCTGAATTTTTATTACCTTTGCATCGTTTGAGAAAGTAATAATAGATTTATGGAAATAGATTCCAGGTATACCCCTGCCTATATCTTCGAATCCAGCTGGGAGGTATGCAATAAAGTAGGAGGTATTTACACCGTACTCTCTACCCGTGCCCGTTCACTTCAAAAGATATATAAAGACAGGATTTTTTTTATAGGCCCCGATATATGGAAAGCTGCAGAAAGCCCATGGTTTGAGGAAGATCGAAGTCTCTATGCTTCGTGGTGCGATTACGCCTATCAGAGTCAGCATCTGGAAATTCGTGCAGGTCGCTGGGATGTGCCGGGAAAGCCGATTGTTTTTCTGGTGAAGTTCGATCAATTTCTGGATAGGCAAAATGACATATTTGCAAGGATGTGGGCTGATTATGACGTAGACTCCCTGCTCGCTTACGGTGATTATTTCGAATCGACCCTTTTCGCCTATGCTACCGGCCTGCTGATCGAGAGTTTTTACCGTTTCCACCATCTGGAATCGGATAACGTGATTGCTCACTTTAATGAGTGGATGCTGGGAGCAGGTGCACTCTACATCAAAAAATACGTTCCCAAAATTGCGACGCTGTTTACCACACATGCCACCTCCATCGGGCGTTCTATTGCCGGCAACAACATGCCTCTCTACGATCATTTGAAAGAGTATAACGGCGATCAAATGGCACGCCAGTTGAACATGGTCGCCAAGCATTCCATCGAGAAGGCGGCTGCCCGCAATGTAGACTGTTTCACTACTGTCAGTGAGATCACCGCCCATGAGTGCAGTCAGTTTCTGAAGCGCCAGCCCGAAGTAGTCACCCCCAATGGTTTTGAGAAAGGCTTTATTCCGAAAGGTAATGCCTACAAGCAGGGACACAAGAAAGCCCGGAAGATATTGCTTGATGTAGCGGAAAAAACCGTCGGCTATGCGCTAAATCGCGACGCGGTGTTGATAGGCATCAGCGGTCGCTACGAATACAAGAACAAAGGAATCGACGTGTTCATCGAGGCCATGCATCATCTGCGCACGATGCCAGAGTTGACAAAAGATGTGATTGCCTTCATCATGGTTCCCGGCTGGATCAGCGGTCCCCGCAAAGATCTGCAGGCTCTGCTCTCGGAGAACGCCCCGGCTGCAACGAAAGAAGGGCACGGAGGCTCCCCCTTCCTTACGCACGATCTGGTGGATCCACAGCATGACATGGTCATGAAGCAACTTCAACATTTGGGCTTTAACAACTCGAAAGAAAACAGCGTAAAGATCATTTTCGTGCCTTCTTATTTAAACGGTGACGATGGCATTTTCAATCTGCCCTACTACGATCTGCTGATTGGACTCGATCTGTCTGTATTTCCTTCCTATTACGAGCCTTGGGGGTATACACCCCATGAGAGTGTAGCTTTTGCTATTCCCACCATCACCACCTCCCTCTCGGGATTTGGGTCATGGGCTAAGAAAGAAGGTGAACACAAAGGATTGGAGGATGGTGTGGAAGTGATTTACCGCAATGACCACAATCAGGCAGCTGTAGCGGAAGAGATCGCATCTGTCATTCACGACTTCACCTTAATGAGTGTGGAACAGGTCAAGCTGCTGAAAGAGGCGGCAGCCAGTTTATCAGATCGGGCCGACTGGTCACATTTCATTGTATTTTATCAGGAAGCCTATCGGAAAGCTTTGCATAATTCCTTCATCAGATTATCGAAGCAACATAAACTTAATGCGGACTAAGATTGTTATATTGGTTGTGAAAGGAAATATTAGTCTCACAGCATCAACGAAATAAACGTTGTTTTACGCGTTATCAACATCAAAAAAAACAAACAGAACAATATGATCATTAAATCGAGTTATTCCAATGCACCCATCTGGAAAGATATACATGTACATGCGGAACTGCCTGCTCAGTTGCGGCCATTGGATGAAATCACCCATAACCTATGGTGGGTATGGAATGAGGAGGTGAAGGCCATCTTCGAGACCCTCGATCCTGAAGAGTGGGAGGTGAGTGGAAAAAACCCGGTGGTAATGTTACAGAATCTGCAATCCGACATCACCGAGAATGTAGTAAAAAACACTGATTTGATGCAACGTATCCAGCTGGTGTACGAGAAATTCAAACAGTACATGGCCGTTCCGCACAACAGTGAGCGCCCCAGTGTTGCCTATTTCAGCATGGAGTACGGGCTCACTCACGTGTTGAAAATCTACTCGGGAGGTCTAGGTATTCTTGCGGGAGACTATCTCAAAGAAGCAAGTGACAGCAACGTAGATATGACTGCAGTAGGTTTTCTATACCGCTATGGTTACTTTACCCAAACGCTCTCGGTGGATGGTCAGCAAATAGCCAATTATGAAGCGCAGAATTTCGGGAGCCTACCCATCTCCCAGGTGTTGAATGACGATGGTACGCCCATGTTACTGGAGGTACCCTTTCACGACAGAATGGTTTATTCCAACATCTGGAAGGTAGCTGTCGGGCGCATCAATCTCTACCTGATGGATACCGATATAGAGAAGAACAGTGAATTCGATCGTTCCATCACGCACCAGCTGTATGGTGGTGACTGGGAAAACCGGATGAAGCAGGAATATCTTTTGGGGATTGGCGGGATACTACTGTTGAATAAACTGGGTATCAAAAAAGATGTGTATCACATGAATGAGGGCCATGCCGCCTTCATCAACGTGCAACGGTTGCATGACTACATGACGGAAGAAAAACTGTCTTTTCGGGAAGCAATGGAAGTGGTACGTGCTTCATCGCTCTACACGGTTCACACTCCTGTACCGGCGGGTCACGACTACTTCGATGAGCCACTCATTGCAAAATACATGACCCCTCTTATTGAGCGCATGGAAATACCCTGGCAGCAGTTTATGGATATGGGACGTGCCAACCCCGGCACCCACGAGAAATTCTCCATGAGCGTGTTCGCGCTCAATACAGCTCAGGAGACCAATGGTGTGAGCAAGCTGCATGGTACAGTTTCCCAAAAGATGTTTCAACCCATCTGGAAAGGATATTTCCCCGAAGAGTTACACGTGGGTTATGTCACCAATGGCGTGCATCTGCCCAGCTGGGCCACTTCATCGGTAAAAGCATTGTACGAGAAATTTTTTGGAGATAATTTCTACGATGACCAGTCGAACAGCGAAATTTGGGAACGCATTTACAACGTGAGCGACGATGAACTGTGGGCGCTGCGCATGCATCTGAAGAAGAAACTGGTCGATTACATTCAGGTAGAGTTTAAAGAAGGCTGGTTGAAGAACCAGGCAGACCCGTCGCGCATTATGACAATGCTGGAAGAGGTAAATCCGAATGCACTACTGATTGGATTCTCTAGAAGATTTGCTACTTATAAGCGGGCCCATCTTCTCTTCACCGACTTGGAGAGGCTTTCCCGAATTGTGAACAACCCGAAAAATCCTGTACAGTTCATCTTCGCCGGGAAGGCGCATCCAGCCGATGGCGGGGGCCAGGGATTAATCAAGCAGATCGTGGAGATCTCCCGTCGTCCCGAGTTTCTGGGGAAGATCATCTTCCTGGAGAATTACGACATGCGGTTGGCTAAGCGGTTGGTATCAGGTGTGGATATCTGGCTCAACACGCCCACCCGTGCACAGGAGGCATCTGGCACCTCGGGAGAGAAGGCTGAAATGAATGGAGTATTGAATCTCTCTGTGCTCGACGGATGGTGGTATGAAGGATACCGTGAAGGCGCAGGATGGGCGCTGACCGAAAAAAAGACTTATGACAATCAGGCTTTTCAGGATGAGTTAGATGCATCCACCATCTATTCGATGCTCGAGAACGAAATCATCCCGCTCTACTATGCCCATAATAGCAACGGTTATTCGGTTGAGTGGGTGCAATACATCAAGAAGTCGATGGCCGAGATTGCACCCCACTTCACCACCAAGCGGATGATGGACGATTACTTTGCACGGTTCTACAACAAGCTGGCCAAACGCTCGGCGCTGTTACATGAAAACAATTACGAGAAAGCAAGAGAGATTGTGCAATGGAAAGAAGATACTGCCGCCAAATGGGACCGCTTTGAGGTGGTGAAGCTGGAATTCAATCCCAATCAAAAAATGGATTACAATGCATCCAACAGGGAAGTTTACGGGAGCGTGGTGATCGACCGCAAAGATATGCTGTGTGACCTTTCCGTGGAATGTGTGGTGGTAGATCTGGTTCCCCCCGACCAGCAACCGGTGTTTGTAGAGTCTTACCAATTTGATCTGGTGAAGACTGAAGGCTCACTGCTCTATTTCGAGACGCGCAAAGCATTGAACGATCCCGGGAATCATCAGTATGGTCTACGTGTGTATCCCCTTAACCCTGATCTGCCACACCGCATGGATTTTGCTTATATGCGATGGATTTAGAATAAGTGTCTCATACAGCACAAAAAAAGCGCCTCCTCCCGGGGGCGCTTTCCTGTTTCACCAACAGGTGTTATAGGATTGTTTTATAAAGATTGTGTTGACATACTTGTCTGTAAAAAGGTAGAGTCAGATAACGCTCGATAGCCTGTTTTTAAGTGGTGAAACACCATACCGTTTGCTGTACGCATTTACCAGATGCGACACATTTTTAAACTCATACATTCTCGCAATTTCAGTGATGGTCAGATCGGAATTGAGCACCAGCGACTGTATCTCTTCCATTTTATGGTCGAGCATCCATTGGTAGGGTGTCTCTCCGAAGCTTTTCTTGAAGTGGCGAGTGAAGGTTCTCACACAATCGTAGCAGCATAACCGGGCGAGTTCATTTACATTTCTCGCCGCCATAAAATTTCTCAACACGTTGTCCTCAAACTTTTTCGATTTGGAGGCACGTGGAATCAATCTTACCAGTACGATCTCTTTTTCGGGTGAAGGTGCCACCTTACTTTTTAGTCCATCAGAGAAGGTGAAGGTACACGACTCCACATCAGTGAGCAGGTATTTCCGAATCTGCTCCTGTTTGTTTTCATTTCTGTTAGCGATGGCCATTTTTTCCTTTTTTTAATGTTCCTGTAAATATTTCGTTACCCAAGGTTATACGGATGGTATAATCACCAGCCGGAAGTCCATTCAGCGGGATGGCTTCAAAACCCATATCATATACTTCGAAAAAGCTTTGCTTTGCTCCTCTTCTGCCAATAATTTCAACCAATGCACTACCACGGTAGTTCTGTACCATGATGGTGACTACGTTCCTGTAATTGTATGCTTCTACCACTGGCTCCATAGTAACAGCCTGCATGCTGAACATCCGGCTGGTGCTGGCCACGCGGGTGGTGCCACCTTCACGGCTTAATTCAATTTTATCTTCCAAGTCATCTTTCACCTCGTTGCGAACGGTGGATGCGTAAATAAAAGTACTACACAGGGTAATCAGCAATAATGAGAAAATCGTTCTTTTCATTTTTTTTACTTTTACAAAATTCATTGAAAAATCAAAACAACCACTTCAATATATGAAACGTTTCGTTTTATATATTTCAGACACAAAGATAACATATTCAACCCACCTAAAACAATAGCTTCGTGCAAATTTAACGCCTAGAAAGCATCTATAATACTAATTTACTGATTATTACAAAACTTGCTTTTAACGGCCTTACTCGGGGAAAATGGCGGTGTTGAATCCCTTTTCTGTCATTTTTTTCTTCAATTGCGACTTTCTTACCCTGATACTTTCGAGTGTTGTGTTCATAAAAGTCGCCAGTTGGCGATTGTCGGCATCGCATGCGAGCAGCATCAACAATATTTTTTCGTTGGCATTAAAAAAACCTTCCTTGTCGGTCAAGTGGGTGTAGGCATAAAATGTTTCGTCGTCGGTTGCAAGCATCTTGGTGATGTCTCGCAATTCTGCATCGGTGTTTTTCACAATCTTCTCCAGCTCTTTGTAGACCTTGGGATGAGAAGAAATGTATCGTTGGGAGAGCGATTCCACTTCTCCATGGAGAGAGGTGAGCTTGTCAGAGATATGGCTGTAAAGCTGCAACAACCATTTACGTTTACCCGCCTCCTCTTTGAGTATGTTTGCCTGTAACTGCTGCTGCTGCAGCGTGAGTTCGGCCTGCTGTAATTTCATCCGGCTGATTTTCCGTGCTCGCCAGGCATACATTGTGACGATAACCAGCACAATCATAAGCAGCAAAGCCCCAATGATGATGCGAAAACTTTGTTGTCGAGCCCTCAGTGTGGCATTCTCCGCCTCGGTAAGGTCGTATTTTTTTTCCAGCTCCGCAATCTGGGTGTTCAATCGTTCAGTAACTGAATTTTTATAGAATTCAGCCGCTTTTTTTCGAAAACTGTTAGCCAATTCAAAATCAGATTGTTTTTCTGCAATATTCGCTACATTCTGAAAATATAAATGATTTTGCCTGTAAGTGCTATCTTCAATTAACTCTATAGCCTTTTGTGCGTAATACATCGCACTGTCTAATTGACCAAAACCAACGTATCTGTCTGAAATATTAAAATAAACTCTTGAAACGTCCAAGATCTCCTCTTGGGCATTGTAAAGTCCTAATTTTTCTTTTTCACGGTCCAATGCTTTTTCTGGTTCATCTATGATATCATAATAAATTGACTGTGCGTTAAGTATGAAGTAGTCTTTCTCTGGAAGTCTATGAAAAAAATTGGAAAGTGAATCAAGGTATAATTTCCCTTTCTTGAAATCCTTTTGTTGCATTTCATTCCAGTAAAGGGCCAGATAGGTATCAAACACATGAGTAGAATCATTTTCTCTTCGAGCATAATAGAGTGTCTGCTGAAAATAATCGTAGGCATTGGAATAATTCCGGTTGTTGTAGTGGATATTTCCCAAAAAGTAATTGACGAGGTAACCCAATGAAGGATCAGGCGGATAAAGAGAACTCAAAAGCCGATTTGCTTCTTTAAGCGGTTCAAAAACCGTGCTATCCTTCACTCCCATGCGGGTACGTACAATCCCCTGGTAAGCCAGGGAACGGATATAGTTTCTGTTTTTGGGATCGTGTTGCCGGTAATATTCACTGACGGCGTTAACGAGTGAGTCGCTGGTGAAGTTGACATAGGTCTTGTCGTCGGAAATCACCTTCAATAAACCGTAATAAGCTCTATTTGACCGTGACAGATCGTGATAATCGATCAACTGTAAACTGTCCCGTACTACCGAGGGGTGCACATCTATTATCGCATCATACGTAATCAAACGTTGAAGCATATTCTTGTGGCCATTGTTACTGCATGATGTTATCAAAACAAAAGCCATCAACGAGGTGAGAGTCAAAATTAGAGCGCGCTGCATCCCTTCAACTTATCTAAGGTTGCAAATATAACCTTTTCTTCAAGAAAGAACTTCCATTTTGAACAAAAGATATTTTTGGTATTAAGCAGATATTACAAAATCTCCAAAGACAACTATAATATGAAACTACATAGATTTGAATATGGTCATAATGTTATTCCAATAAAACGATAGAAATATTTTATGACTGATTATAATTATTTGTTATAATCAGAGAGCTGGCTCTTCTTATACCTTTCGAAAAGAATCCAGCCTTAATCATCACGCAATTTGCACTGAAAAAGAGATTTATTCTGTGAAAATGTTGGAATGTGTCCGTATAGAATATATCTTTGTCAATTTTATACACAAATGTTAAGTCAATATAGGGGTAAAACTACATATTTCAATTATAAATATATAGCTGCTGGAGAAATGAATATGAGACAAAAAACACTCGAATGTGTTTTTTTAATAAATAATATGTAAAATGTCGTGTATTTTAGATTAATAGCATATATTTGCAAAGCAAGTATGACAGTTTAATTATGTTAATGTAGAATATTCTATTTATGGGAAAGACTTTCATTATGAACCTTAATAAAAAGTTATTCAATTATTTAAAATAAAGATCACCTATCCCGTAATTTTTTAAGCTTTGTTATAGATGTTAGAACTGTATAATGTGACCAATTTAAATGTAGAGTTTATGAAAAGAAAACTAATGTTGTGTTTCTCCCTTTTCTTCTTAGGAATAGGGATTATAACTGCTCAGACACAAGTGCGAGGTACCGTTGTCGATGAAATAGGAGAACCTGTTATAGGGGCGACTATCTTAATCAAAGGAACCAGCCAGGGTACTGTGACCGATATTGACGGTAAATTCGCACTTGCAGCTCCTGCAAATGGAAACTTAATTGTCTCTTATGTCGGAATGCGCACCCAGGAGGTCGCCGTCCGACCAATTCTTAATATCACTATGTCAGCTGATAGTGAAATGCTGCAGGAAGTTGTTGTGACAGGATTGCAACAGATTGACAAGAGACTCTTTACCGGCGCAGCCAACAAGTTGAGTGCCGATGAAGTAAAACTGGACGGTATACCAGAGATTAGCCGGGCATTGGAAGGTCGTGCTGCAGGTGTATCGGTCCAAAACGTATCAGGTACATTTGGTACCGCTCCCAAAATACGTGTTCGCGGTGCTACATCTATTTATGGCAGCTCTAAACCACTGTGGGTTGTGGATGGTGTGATTATGGAAGATGTGACGGAAGTGAGTTCTGATGACCTTTCCTCTGGTGATGCCAATACATTGATCAGTTCCGCTATCGCTGGACTGAATGCTGATGATATCGAAAGTTTTCAAATACTAAAAGATGGTTCTGCTACCTCCATTTATGGTGCTCGAGCCATGGCAGGAGTTATTGTTGTTACTACTAAAAAGGGAAAGGCTGGAACCAACAAAATTTCCTATACTGGTGAATACTCTATGCGTCTAAAACCAGACTACAACAATTTTAATATTATGAACTCCCAGGAACAGATGGGTGTTTACCGTGAAATGGAAGCCAATGGCTACCTCAATCTCGCAGAAACATACCGAGCTTCCAACAGTGGAGTATACGGCAAGATGTATCATTTGATTAACACATATGATGCTACAAACGGGCAATTCGGCATCGAAAATTCTTTAGCCAGCCGCAATGCCTACCTTAAAGAGGCAGAATATCGTAACACTGACTGGTTCGATTTATTATTCAATAATAGTGTATCTCAGAATCATGCAATCAGTCTCTCAAGTGGTACAGAGAAGGCATCCTATTATACATCGATGAGTTTCATGAACGACCCGGGTTGGTCGGAGCAGAGCAAGGTTAACCGTTATACAACGAACATGAATGCGTTATACCGCATTTTTGATAATCTATCTCTTAATCTGATCGGAAACGGTTCATATCGTAAACAGAAAGCACCGGGGACCTTAAGTCAGAACATTGATGTAGTTAGCGGACAAGTAAAGCGCGACTTTGATATCAATCCCTATTCATATGCATTAAATACTTCACGTGCGCTTGATCCTAATACACAATATGTAAGAAACTATGCTCCTTTCAATATAATAAATGAGCTAAACAACAATTACATTGACCTGGACGTGGTTGATATTCGATTTCAAGGTGAATTGAAATGGAGAATGCTACGCAAGTTAGAAGCCTCAGCATTATTTGCTTATAAATACTCTGCAACAAACCAAGGACATCATGTGAAAGATTATTCCAATCAGGCTATGGCTTACAGAGCTATGGATGATGCAACCATGCGTGATGCAAATCCCTGGTTATATACTGATCCGGATAACCCCAATTCATTGCCTGTTACAGTTATGCCGTATGGCGGATTCTACAACGAAACTAAATATGCAATGAATGGTTATGATTTCCGTGCTACATTGAATTACAATGATGTATACAATGAAGATCATATCGTCAATTTCTTCGGTGGGAGTGAGGTCAACTCTGTAGATAGAAAAAACACTTCCTTCGATGGAATTGCCATGCAGTATGAGATGGGTATGCTTCCCGCGTTTGATTATAGGTATTTTAAACAATTGAGCGAAGAGAATGCCCAATATTATGATGTGAACGAAACACGTGGACGACAAGTGGCCTTTTTCGGTACATCTACCTATTCTTATCAGGGAAAATATACAATCAATGGCACCATTCGGTATGAAGGTTCTAACAAGCTGGGTAAGAGCCGAGAAGCTAGATGGCTTCCAACATGGAACCTATCTGGTGCATGGAATGCACACGAAGAGGCTTTCTTTGAGTCACTCATGCCAGCACTTACAAATCTTACATTAAAAGGCTCCTATTCACTTACAGCCGACAGGGGACCTGCCTCAGTAACTAACTCCCGCGTTGTGATAGGCAGTTACAATCCCTGGAGACCCTTTACAGGGGTAAAAGAATCAGGACTCCAGATTATTGATCTGGAGAATAGCGAGTTGACCTATGAAAAAAAGCATGAGCTCAATATTGGAGTTGATCTTGGATTTCTAAACAACAGAATCAATTTTTCAGCCGACTGGTATAAGAGAAACAATTTCGATCTGATTGGTTTGATTAACACAATGGGTATTGGAGGACAAATTACCAAGTTCGCAAACGTTGCAAGTATGAAATCACATGGAATTGAATTTACATTATCAACCAGGAATATTGTAACCCCGGATTTTAAATGGAACAGCAATTTCATATTCTCCAATGCAAAGAACGAAGTAACTGAACTCGATGCAAACACACGTGTAATAGAAATGATAACAGGTACTGGTTTTACGATGAAGGGTTACCCTGTAAGATCACTATTCTCCATGGATTTTCAGGGTCTAAACGATGAAGGATTACCTACTTTCCTTAATGATAAAGGAGAGTTGACTGTTTCGGACATTAATTTTCAGGAAAGGGAAATAAAAGATCACCTGATCTATGAAGGTCCAACCGATCCTACTATCACCGGTAGTTTTGGGAATATTCTGAGTTACAAGAATATCAGGTTAAATGTTTTCATGACCTATTCTTTTGGGAATATGATCCGTCTTGACCCCGTTTTCAGCAACAGGTATTCTGACCTGGATGCCATGCCCAAAGAATTTAAGAACAGATGGACTATTCCGGGTGACGAAGAGATTACATCAGTTCCAGTAATTGCCGATAGGAGGCTAAATGCTCGAGACAGCAGGCTTGACTACGCATATAATGCATATAATTTTTCCAGTGCTCGTGTAGCAAAAGGTGATTTCATTAGAATGAAAGAGATTTCACTCTCTTACGATTTCCCCAAAAGTTTGGCTGCCTCAATGAAAATGAGCGACCTATCTTTGAAACTTCAGGCAACCAACCTATTCCTGATTTATGCCGATGATAAATTGAATGGGCAGGATCCCGAATTCTTTAACACGGGAGGCGTGGCCGCTCCGGTCCCCAAGCAATTCACCCTTACTTTGAGATTTGGACTATAAAATACTATCTGATATGAAAAAAAATATTTCCACCATACTGATCATTGGCTTATTAGGGTTATTGGCATCTTGCAACGACTTTCTCGATACGATGCCCGATAACAGAGCCGAAGTGAATACCGTAGAGAAAGTGACAAAATTGCTGGTCTCTGCATACCCAACGAATAGTGTGACTATTATCGCTGAGATGTCCTCCGATAATGCGATGGACAACGGTGCTAACTTTACACCATACAACCAGGAACAAGAAGATGCCTATTTATGGAAAGATATCACTACAACTGGAAATGATGCACCTAAGGCAATCTGGGATGCACATTATGGTGCAATTGCGGCCGCAAATCAAGCTCTCCAGGCTATTGAAGATATGGGTGATCCTGCTAACTTGCAACCCCAAAAGGGTGAAGCGCTTATCGCACGTGCATACAGCCACTTTGTGCTTTCCACACTATTCTGCTTGCCTTTCAATCCGGAAACTGCAGATATTGATATGGGTATTCCCTACTCTGAAGCTCCCGAGACTCAGGTCTCAATTGAGTACGAGAGAGGAACCATGGCTGAACTTTATGAGAAGATTAATTCGGATATTGAAACAGGCATACCACTAATCAATGATGCCATTTACTCTGTACCGAAGTACCACTTCAACAAGAAAGCGGCTAATGCATTTGCAGCCCGTTTCAATCTATTCTATCACAAGTATGACAATGTAATCAAATATGCCAATGAAGTTGTTGGACCTAATCCAGCTAACGCGCTGCGGAACTGGGCAGGATATGATCAACTCGCTAGCAATTGGCAGGTTCGTGCTGACGCTTATATAAACTCCAGCGAAACGGCTAATCTACTTTTGCTACCAGTTTACTCAGCATATCCTTATATTCTTGGACCCTACTCCATCGGTCAAAGATATGGACATTCAAGGGATATTATGATGAACGAATCGGTACGTGCTCCAGGCCTTTGGGGTGCATATCAGAATCAATACGCTTTCAGTGTGTGGGGACTGGAACAAAAATTTGCGGTACCCAAAGTGGGAGCATATTTTGAGTATACCGACAAGGTCGCAGGTATTGGATTTCTACATGGAGTTTATATCGGTTTTACAAGTGATGAAACTTTGCTTTGCCGTGCAGAAGCCTATATACTGAAAGGTGAATTTGAACAGGGAGTAGCTGACATTAACACCTGGATAGGCAACCGCACCCGTGTGCAGGGGAACTTTACAAAAGAGGATATTGTGGATTTCTATTCGAATATTCCTTATACACCCCTTGGTAACATTGAGTCTGCTTCACAACGTACAGTGAAAAAGGAACTTAATCCGCAGGGCTTTGTAATAACGGAAGGGGATCAGGAGAATCTAATACAGTGTGTGCTGCATATCCGCAGGGTAGAAACCATGCATGACGGCTTACGCTGGTCCGACATCAAGCGATATGGAATTGAAATCGCACATAATAGAGATGGACAAGCTGATGATCTTCTTTTGAAAGAAGATCCGAGAAGAGCAGTACAACTTCCACAGGACGTAATAGATGCCGGACTTGCTGCTAACCCAAGATGATAATTTTGATAAAAAAAAGACTTGTATGAAAAATATAAAATTTGTACTCTTGATAGTTACCGCAAGTATTCTGTTCTGGTCTTGCGGCGAAGAGACGCTCGATTCGAAAAGTATCTTTGATAACGATGAGCAGGTAATGAACGAATTTGACCAATGGCTCTATACGAACTTTACAGTTCCATATAATATTGAGTTCAAATACAGATTCGATGATAAAGAGTCAAACACTAACTACAACCTGACTCCAGCAAGATTGGATAAGTCAGTGGCATTAGCTATCCTGGTGAAACACCTCTGGATTGATGTGTACGAAGAACTTCTAGGTAAAGAATTTCTCTCCAAATACAGCCCTAGACTATTTCATTTGATTGGTTCACCCGCTTACAACAGTCAGGGATCGATCATTCTTGGTACTGCAGAAGGTGGTTTGAAGGTGACTCTTTATAATGTAAATATGATTGACGTTGAAAATCCTGACATTGATATGCTCAATTATTGGTATTTCAAAACGATGCACCATGAATTTGCGCATATCCTTCATCAGACCAAAAGTTACACAACAGATTTCAACCTGATTTCTGCCACCGATTACCAATCGGGGAGCTGGGTCAATATTGGAGATGATGAAGCATTACAAATGGGTTTTGTCTCACCTTACGGAAGTTCTGAAAGCCAGGAAGACTTTGTGGAAGTTCTTGCAGTTTATGTGACCAATAGCGAGGAGTACTGGCAATCAATACTGGAGACAGCGGGAGAGGAAGGTGCTGACAAAATTATGCAAAAGTTCCATATTGTGGAAGATTATTTAAAATCCAGTTGGGATATCGATATTTACGAACTGAGAGAAATCGTTTTGCGTCGTTCCGCTGAGGTTGAGACAATGGACTTAACTTCGATCAATTGACAATATGTCACGGGATAGATATTTTTAATAAATGACAACTAAAAGAATATGAAAAAATATAGATATATAACATTCCTGTTGGGCATAATCCTTTTCGTCTCCTGTAACCCAGTTGAAGAAAATTTGTTTGACGATTCTTCTGCTATCAGAATCGAAAAGTCACTTCTCAATACACAAGATGTATTGAAGAATGCTGAGAATGGATGGTTAATGGAGTATTATCCTTCATCTCAACAAACTTATGGAGGGTATAATGTTCTCGCTAAATTCACAGACAAGGAGGTTACAATTGCATCTGAAATTGAGGATTTTGATATTACTGAAAAGAGCTCATACTCATTGAAGCAAAGTGCCGGCCCTGTACTTACTTTTGACACCTACAACGAGATATTTCACACCTTTTCCGATCCGAACAGTTCCAAGTCAGGTCTTGGCGATAATGGTGTTGGTATGGGTGGTGATTTTGAGTTCCTGATCTTGAAATCGACACAGGATTCGGTGATTCTGAAGGGTAAAAAAACCGGCAATAGAATCATAATGACTCCTATCCAATCCGGAACAGATTGGGGTGCCTATGTTGAGGAACTACAGGAGGCGTCAGAAATAATGAAATTCAAGAATTTTGAATATCATGTGGCGGGCCAGATTATTCCGGTGCGTGTCTCTTATCGCTCTCTGATCATGACCTATACCAATGAAGAAGGTAATGAGGTGACAGTCAGTGCTCCCTATATCCAGACCTTAACAGGTTATAAACTGTATCAACCACTTACGATACTGGGTGTCACGGTAGAGGCTTTTAATTATGGTAAAGAGGGAGACACTGAGTATTTCACACCGGTTAACGGCACTGATGCACGCTTGGTAGCGGTGTTTCCACCGCTCAATCAGACTCTTGTATCCGGCGACTGGTTCTTTGCTTTCAGTGGTTTGGGTACATATGGTAAAAACTATTGGAACTATGCAAAGGTAAACGGATTGGATGCCATAGGTGAAGAGCTCTATTATGCATACCTTGGTACACACAGTGATGGGAAATATGCTTTTTCTTTCGCTTCTGCATATGGTAGTTCTCTTTATGGTGGTGCTCTTCATTTTAATTATGAATTGATAGACGAGAACAAAGTGAAATACTCTTTCGCTTTAACAGGAGCTGGAGATGGTGTTTGGTATTACAACAATGCACAGTTTGTTTATTTGATTTATCCTTTATACGGAGGTTCAAACAAAACATTTACGCTGACTGCAGATAATGAGAAGGATCCAAGCTGGATAATACTCACGGACGATAGTGACCCGAATAACACGATTAAGTTATTTGCCGATCAGATAATCTGGCCTTTCTCGAACTAATTTTTTGAAAGATCCATGACAAATTGAGAAGGAAGAAAACCACTTAGTTTTCTTCCTTCTTCCGTTATATAGGGTCTGCTTATTAAATCCC
>DHTF01000069.1:0-12168 GCA_002411515.1 Proteiniphilum sp. UBA5267
CTGTCGTCTTGCGGAGCTTCTTCGGCCCGGCCTTCTGAGGCTGCATGGGATGCAGCGGGCTTCTCGGGTTCTTCATAGTCCGTATCAAAATCCTTGGGATGACCAATGCTGGAGATGACGGCCTCCACATCTTCGTCGGTAATGCAGTTGATGCCATGCTTCAGCCTGTTACCAAACAACTCGGCGATACGGCATTCAATGTCATTGACAATCTCATCGCCTCCCTCCTCCTTCGAGAAATAACGCTGGAGACTTTCAATGTACTGCCTTAATATCTCATAAGCGGTCTCTTCGATGGCAATGACCTGCCCCTGAAAATTAATGTTGATTACTTTCTTCATGCGATTCGTCTGTATTTTTGATGTTGATCTGTTGTTGTGTTGTAATGTGATCCGTTATGATAAACTGGAGAACTGATCTTCTGTTTGTTCCTGATTTTGTCGCGTGACGGTGGCTACACCGGTTGCCAGTTCCTGCCACGTAGCTTCCAGCAAGGTGTAGAATTTGCTCCCCTTATCGGTGAGACGAAAGTATTTGCGTGGGGGCCCCGATGTACTTTCTACCCATTGATAAGTGAGGATCTCTGCATTCTTCAGCCTGTTGAGCAAAGGATAGAGGGTGCCTTCCAGCAGCTGCAAGCCCGCATTCTTCATTTCATCAATGATGTCACCCGGATAAGCTTCGCCCCGCTTGATAATGGAAAGGATGCAATATTCCAAAACTCCCTTTCGCATCTGACTTTGCGTATTCTCGATATTCATGTCTTCTTATTTATGTGCATTCAACACTACAAAATTACATTAAACAAAGTATTATGCAATACATAGTACCAAATATTTTCTTTGCCTTATATTTTTTTAACTTTTACGCCCGCAAATATCCACATCCTTGTGGCATAATGACAGGCCTCCATGAAGAGATTGAAGAGAAAAGTAACCTCCATGAGCAAAAAAAAAATTATATTTGTGCTTTATTCATCAGCAATGTCATTACAAGGGAAACATATCGTTTTGGGCATTACCGGCAGCATCGCTGCCTACAAGTCGGCCATTCTCACCCGGTTGCTCATAAAGAAGGGAGCGGAGGTGCAGATTGTGATCACACCGGCCGGCAAGGAGTTTATCACGCCGGTTACCCTCTCGGCCCTCTCGGGACGACCCGTGATCAGTGAGTTCTTTGCCACCGGCGACGGCACATGGCACAGCCATGTGGACCTGGGTCTGTGGGCCGACCTGATGATTGTGGCTCCCGCAACTGCCTCTACTCTTGCCAAGATGGCAAATGGTGTGGCCGACAACATGTTGATCACCACATACCTTTCTATGAAGGCGCCTGTTTTTGTGGCACCGGCCATGGATCTGGATATGTTCCGCCATATCACCACCAGCCGGAATGTTGAAAGGCTGAAGCGCGATGGCGTACAGGTTATCGAACCCACCGAAGGAGAGTTGGCCAGTCACCTCGAAGGCAAAGGGCGGATGGAGGAACCGGAAAATATCGTAGCCGTCATCGAACAGTTCTTTGCCGCTCAAAACGATCTGCAGGGGAAAAAAATAATGATCACGGCAGGCCCCACCTATGAACGGATCGATCCGGTGCGTTTCATTGGCAATTTCTCTTCCGGCAAGATGGGATTTGCCCTGGCCGAAGAATGTGCCACACGCGGTGCAGAGATGTTGCTGATTGCCGGACCGACCGCCCTGAAGACCATACACCCCCACATCAGACGCATCGATGTGGAATCGGCCCAGCAGATGTATAACGCCGCAGTGAACGCTTTCCCCCAAATGGATGCAGCCATCCTCTCTGCTGCCGTAGCTGATTACCGTCCCCTGCAGTCCCGGTCTGAAAAAATGAAACGGGAAGGACAGGACGAATTCAACCTCACCCTGACGACCAATCCCGACATCGCCGCATCGCTCGGCCAGATGAAAGCTGCACATCAAACCCTCATCGGTTTTGCGCTGGAAACAAACGACGAAGAGCAGAATGCCCACAAAAAGATGGAGAGAAAAAATCTCGACTTCATCGTTCTCAACTCCCTGCAGGACAAAGGTGCCGGCTTTGGTGGCGATACCAACAAAGTAACCATCCTCTCCCGCGACGGCAACAAGAGTTCGTTTGGTCTGAAATCAAAAAAAGAGGTCGCCAAAGATATTGTCGACACCGTTTTTCACATTGAACCGTTCCACCCTATTCAGGATAATTCAGTCAAAACCGGGTAACCGGTTTTTTAATGAAAAAACCACACACAATGAAAATCAATCACTCCATATTTATATACATTTTTTTATTTGTTGTATACAACTCCTCCACTTTCTCTCAGCAATACAGATATCCGCTAACAATTCCACCCGCCTTCAGTGCAAATTTCGGAGAACTGCGCAGCAACCACTTCCACTCGGGATTGGATTTCAAAACAGAGCAGACCGTAAACAAACCCGTCGTGGCCATCGAAGAGGGCTATGTCTCCCGCATCAGCGTCTCTCCCGGCGGATTTGGACTGGCACTCTATGTGGATCACCCTTCTACAGGCCATACCAGCGTGTATGCCCATCTGAACAGTTTTTCAAAAGAGATTGCCGACTGGGTCAAAAAGAATCAGTATGAGCAGGAGCGTTTCCAGGTAACCCTTCATCCTGAAAAAGGGCAATTTCCTGTGAAGCGGGGTGAACAGATCGCGCTAAGTGGCAACAGAGGCAGCTCGGGCGGTCCGCACCTGCACTTCGAGATTCGGGATAGCCACACCGAAGAACCGCTGGATGCGCTGGCATATTTACCCCTTGTGGCCGACACCCAGAAACCGGACCTGCGGGGTATCGCCTTTTATCCCCAAAAGGATAAGGGTCTCATTAACGGCAGCAACGATCCCCTGCGGATTAATATCAGCAAAGATGGCCAAGGCAATCCTCTGGCACCAGGCCGGACAATCAATGCCTGGGGACGGATTGGCGTGGGTGTGAAGGCATACGACCGGATGAACGGGCAATCCAATATCTACGGAGTAAAGCACATCCGCCTGTTTGTGGACGGGAAGCTGGTTTTCAGAAGCTCCATAGACCGGTTTTCATTTTCAGACACCCGCATGTTGAATTCATTTATCGACTTTGAAGATTGGAGTGAACAGCGCTCCTTTTATATGAAATCGTTCGTCGACCCCGGCAACAGGCTCCCCTTTTATGAAACAAGCAACAACGGCTACATCGACATCACCGAAGAGCGGGAATATCGTTTCCGTTATGAGCTGGAAGATCATGCAGGCAACCGGCTCGACTATCGCTTCAGCGTGCTGGGCAAACCACAGGAGATTCCAGCTCCCCTACCCTGTAAAAACTGGTTCACCTGGAACCTGAACAACTCCTTTCTCGAAATGGGATTCTCGCTCTCCATTCCAGCGGGTAACCTGTACAGCGACATCTGTTTCATACATCGCAAGACCGAAAGCCACACCTACTACTCTCACCTACACCAGGTGAACGACAAACCGGTGCCGCTTCATCAGGGTGCAGAGCTGTGGATCGGGCTGCACACCGACACGCTGCAGAACAGGAGCAAATACGGGATTGTAAAGATCAACGACAATGGTTCGGAAAGCTGGATTGGGGGAACCTATAAGCGAGGTGGCATTGCTGCTACTATACGGGAACTGGGCGACTGCTATGCCGTGTCATCTGACACCCTGCCTCCCACCATCACGCCCCTGTCTCCAGGGAACTGGGTAAAGCAGCGTTGCATCAAGGTAAGACTCAGCGACAACAAAAGCGGCATCGCCTCCTTCCGGGGTGAGATAAACGGAAAGTTTGTACTCTTCACGCACGACGTCAAATCAAATGTGTATACTTATCTCTTCGACGATGCAAGGCTGAACAAAGGAGAACAGCTGACACTGGTTTTCACGGCCATCGACGGAGCCGGCAACAGCAGCGAATACGAAAAAGTACTATAACCCCAGCGTCTCTTTCACTAGCGCTATCTCCCGCTCACTGCCGGTATGCTTTCCTTCCACATCGGAGAGTTTCACGCACTCCTGCCACTCCTCTTTCGCCGTCATCTTGCAGCGGAAGAGCTTCATCACGATATTCAAACTTTTGATCTCAGCCGACACATCGTTGGTGAGGTTGGTGCCAATGCCGAAAGTGACGCCAATGCGGTCACCGCAATACTTCTTAATTTCGATTACTTTATCTACATTCAGGCTGTCGGAGAAAACAAGGTATTTCATTTTGGGATTCACGCGCAGCTCCTCGTACCGCTGTATTACCTTGTCGGCAAAAAGAAACGGGTCGCCGCTATCGTGGCGTAGGCTGGTGAAGAGCGCAGCATGCTTCTTGCTGAAATTGCGCAGAAACACGTCGGTGGTATAGGTGTCGGTCAGCACCGTTCCCAAATCTCCGTCGTAGACGTTGATCCAATCTTCCATCGACATGTAATTGGCCATCTTGTAGCCATAAATGGAACCATGAAACTGTACCCACTCATGGGGATGAGTTCCGGAGACGTTGAGGTTGTGCTTGTAAGCCATGTAAACATTGCTGGTGCCGAACAGGCTTTCGCCGGCATGCTGCTTCAGCAGTTCGGTGACCCTGTCCTCCACATCGAAACTGAAGCGACGCCGCATTCCGAAAAGTGAGAACGTGATGCCCTGCTCCTTCATCCGGATCGCTTTGTCGATGGCAGCCTTTTCCATATACTTCACGTCGGGATGTTGACCCGACTCCCGGAACCATAGCTCGGAGATGGTGGCCAGTATGGGCGTCTCCCAGAGGGTTACCCTGTAGAGCAAACCGCTTGCCTTGATCTTCAACTTCGACTCTTCCAGCCGGATATCCAGTTCTGAAGGGTCGAACCGAAACCCTTTCAGAAAATCAATGTAAATGGGCGGCAGATAGGGCATCTGCTTCCGGATAAACGACTCCTCCCCGGCCGTGAGCGACAAATTGGCCATCTGCTCCAGCTCCTTCTTCAGCAGGCGATCGAATCCTTCGGGATAGTCACCGTTGTTTCGGTCCACGAACTCAAACTCTCCATATGCCCGGGGAAAGAGCTTTGAATAGGCATAGCTGGTGGTAAACTTATACAGGTCGGTATCGAGGATGCTGCTGATTATTCCCATCTCTTGACATTATTATTGGTGAAAATATAAAACGCTTCAGACTTCGTTTCGTTCATCTTTTTACCAACCCACCATTTTAGTGTCATCGAAATAAACGGCGTAGCAACTAACTTTCACCAATTCTTTTTCAATAAAAAATCAGTAATATACATATGCACTACGCCTTCTATTGAATCTTTCCAAAACTCATCCATGGTAACTACATATTTTGGGTATTGGTCGTCAATGGATAAAAGATTTCCAAACTCACGTTCAAGAGTTTGGTTGTTTTCCAATTTATATGCATCCAATGTTTTTAAGGTTACAACTATAAGAATTACCAAATATCTAAAGTTTTTAGGGATATACCCCAAAATCATCCGATACTTCTGTTAAGAAGTCGACAAATCTCAATTAAAACTGTGATGTGTTCCAATTCAACATATTTAATAAAAAACAGTAAATGTAACTTTTCAATATTGACTGAACAATCATTCTCCGATACAACAGCAAGAAAAAAGGGTGTGGTCTAAACCAACACCCTTTTTTCTTGCATCTCAAACATAGGCTCCGCTTGCATCTGCTCCAAGATCTTTCTTGCGAAGAGATTATTCACACGATGACCGGGACGATTCGCGATGATGTGTCCTTTGATGAACCTGCCCACGAGGGCCACATCGCCGATCACATCCAACAACTTGTGGCGTGCCGGCTCGTTGGGAAATACAAGCGGCTTGTTCATCACATAACCCATCTTATCGATACTTTTCCGCTCGATTCCCATGATATCGGCCAGACGGTCTACTTCCTGCTGATCAATCAACTGATCGTTGATCACGATGGCGTTATCCAGGTCGCCTCCCTTGATCAGTCCGTGTTTTAGAAGCTGTTCGATCTCCTTGATGAACACAAAGGTCCTGCACATGGAGATGTCCGTCGTAAAGTCGGTGAGACGATCAAGCGAAGCGTGCTGCAACGGTAAGACCGCCGAGTCGAAGACAATCTGCACCTCTACACGGAAGTGATCGGCGGGAAGCAATTTGAGATAAGACCCGGTCTCGGCATCCACATATTCTATGGGCTCCTCAACCTCGAAATAGATCCGCTCTTTGGCCTGTACTTCAAACCCTACCCGTTGAATCTGTCGCACATATTCGATGGAGCTCCCGTCGAGGATTGGGAACTCGGGTGAATCGACTTCTATCAGGCAGTTGTCGATCTCACATCCGTAGAGTGCCGCCAGCGCATGTTCTATGGTTGCGACCTCCACTCCGCCGACCGACAGGAGGGTGCATCGCTGGGAATGTTTCACATTCCCAGCCGAAGCAATGATGACAGGACTCTCTTCCAGATCAGTACGTTGGATCCGGTAACCAAAATCTACCGGTGCCGGACGAAAGGTGACAGTGGTTTTTAATCCACTGTGCAATCCTTTCCCATTGAGAGAGAACGACTCTTTTATGGTTCTTTGTTTCATTAGATCATATCTTCCACGTTCCACACAAAGGCGCGCAACCCCAGGTTAGCGGATTCTTCATCCTGTGCTTTAAGGTATTTCAGCAACAGCGGCACCCTATCATTCTCTACCACCGTGAGGATTGCGTTGTTCACCGAAGGCCATGCATGTGATCCGTAGTGTGGGTAGCCATCTTTGCTTCCTTTTCCGAAGACCTCCTTCCAGGAAGTGAAACCTCTGATATTCATGGAACTCAGATCCTCTACTATCTTGTCGTAGTGTGCCTGGTCTAAAACAATCATTACTGCTTTCATAATTACATTTTTTTAGTTTTCGTTTTCTACCAACACCGCACGATGTTTGCGACGCCTGCGGCGTACGCCGTAGCCCGCCATCGACGAGTAAAGTGCCGGAATAAGAATTAGGGTAATGATGGTGGAGAAGGTCATTCCACCAATGATGGCGATACCGAGTGTCTGCCACATCTCTGACCCCTGTCCCGTACCAATGGCCAGCGGAATCATACCCAGAATGGTGGTGAGCGTGGTCATCAGCACCGGACGCAACCTTGAACGTCCGCCATGGGTCACGGCGGTGATGATGGACATGCCTCTCTCTCTGTTCAGGTTGATGTAGTCGATGAGCACGATGGCGTTTTTCACCACCATACCCACGAGCATGATCATTCCCACAAAGCCCATGATGCCCAGTGGCTCACCAGTAATCGAAAGCAACAGGATGGAACCGGTAAAGGCAAACGGCACGGTCAGGATAATCATAAACGGATATGTGAGCGACTCAAACTGAGAGGCCAGTACGATATACACAAGCAGCGAAACAATAAGCAGCAGCAAAGAAAGTTCGGAGAAAGATTCCTGCTGGTCCTCCAGCGTACCGCTCATCTCGATCTGCACGCCTGCCGGAGGAACCAGCTGATCGATAATGAGGTTCACATCTTCCACCACATCACTCAACGCACGACCGTAGAGTGTGCCACTGACGGTGACAATCCGTTCCCGGTCCTGGCGGTCGATCTGGGGTAATGTGGATGATTCCACCACCTTACCCAGGTCGCGCACCCGCACGGGGGTACCCATCGCATTATAAATGACAATGTTCTCGATGTCCTCAATCGACTGCCGATATTGTTCTTCAAAACGCACGCGGATGTTATACTCCTCCCCATCTTCCCGAAAACGAGACATGGTGAGTCCGTTGATACGGTTCCGTACTGCCGTGGCGGCGGTACTCATATTTAGCCCATTGAGTGCCATCTTCTCCCGGTCGAACTGAATCTGATACTCCATGCGGTATTCCTTGCGAGAAACCATGATGTCTCTGAGTCCTTTCACATCGCCCAGCTTCTGCCTTAGCTCCTCAGCCACCTGATCGGTATCGGCAAAATCATATCCGAAGACCTCCACTGTAACGTTGCTGCCAGCTGTCATGCCCATGTCTCCGCCGCCGGGCATCACCTGATAGCGGTGAAGTTCCGGCATGAGAGAAAGGTCTTCCCGTATCTGGTCCGACACATCGAAGATAGTCTTTTCCCGGTTCTTGGCCTCAGTCAACCGCAGCGTATAGCTGATGATGTTGGAAGCATTGTCCTGCATAGCTGCCCATGTATCGTCTTCGCCTGCGGCACCCACACTGAAGGAGATGATCTCAATCTCGGGGTACTTCTCCCGCAAATTCTGGGCAATGAGATAACCTGTCTCACGGGCCACTTCCATGCGGGTACCAGTTGGCATCTCCACGGTGAATGCAATGGAGTTGTTATCGGAAGCCGGCATGAACTCGGTCTTGAGCGTGAGGGCACTGATGATGGCACTCACGACAAAGATCAGGATGACCATCCAGATGGTTGCCTTACGCCGCCGGGAAACCCAATTGACCAGGCGTCCATAGCCGTGATCCAGCTTATCCAAAAGAGGAAGGATTTTTTTGTTGTACCAACGATCGAAACGCGACAGTTTCTTATCTTTATTGCCCCGCATCATTTTGGCACTCATCATGGGTGTCAGCGTCAAAGCGATGATCAGTGAGAGCGAGATGATGATGGTCACCATCCACCCCAACTGCTTGAACATTACACCGGCAAATCCACCTACCATGGTCATCGGCAGGAACACCGCGATGATGGTCAGTGTGGAGGCGATCACAGAGAGTGATACCTCCTCCGTTCCGTAGACTGCCGCCTGTCGAGGTCGACTTCCCCGCTCAATGTGGGTGGTAATGTTCTCGAGTACCACGATGGCATCGTCCACCACCATACCGATGGTAATGGAGAGCGCCGATAGCGAAATGATGTTGATGGTATTCCCGGTGAGGTAAAGATAGATGAACGACCCGATAAGCGAGATGGGAATGGAAACCATGATGATAATCGTGGCACGCCAGCGTCCCAGGAAGAGCAGTACCACCACGCCCACGATGATCAACGCCAACAGGATGGTTTCCAGCAAGCTGTTGATGGAGACCTTGATATAGTCGGAGGTGTCCATTACGGTCTCAATCTCGATATCGGGAGGCAAATTCTTCTGCAACAGGGGCAGCTGCGCATGCACCGCATCGGCAATGGCCACCGTGTTGGCACCCGATTGCTTTTGCACGACGATGGTGGCACTACGCCTGCCGTTGGTATAGTTTTCCTGAACACGGCTCTCAAGTGTATCCTTTACCGATGCCACATCACGCAGATAAATGGTTTTTCCATCCCTGTTGGCAATGACCACGTTGTTGAGGTCGCGGCTGTTCTGAAACTCCCCTTCCAGTCGCAGCATGTAGGTCTGTGATCCGATATCGAAATCGCCCGCAGGCACATTCACGTTTTCGGCGGCAATCACCTGGGCTATCTGCTCGAGCGAGATATTGTATGCTTCAAGCTTGGCAGGTACCACGTTCACTTGGATCTCCCGTTGCGGAGCACCCGCTACGGAGACTGTTCCCACACCGGAGACCCGGTTGAGCGGGTTAGCTACCTGCTCGTCGAGTATCTTGTATAGGGCGCCAGCGCTCTCCTCAGCTGTAGCCGAAAGGATGACCACCGGAATCATGTCGGAGCTGAACTTCAACAGGATCGGATCCTCCGTACCCTCGGGCAGGAAGCCCGAGACCAAGCCCACCTTGTCTCGTACATCGTTCATCACGGCATTCATGTCGGTGCCAAAATCGAACTCCAGCATGATCATAGACATCCCGTCACGTGACTGCGAGGTGATCTCTTTCAATTTTTCTGTCGTGTTCAGCACATCTTCCAGCGGCCGGGTCACATTCTCCTCCACATCCTGTGCACCTGCACCGGAATAGGTAGTCATCACGGACACCATATTCAGGTCGATGTTCGGATAGAGGTCGATGGGCAACTGTCTGTAAAACAAAAGCCCGATTAAGACAACACCAATAAATATCAGCGAGGTCCCCACGGGGTTTTTCACCGCGGATTCGTATATTTTCATAAATTTCTTTCTTTAATCGGTTCTCAATCTCTTCTCTGCATGTAGTGGGCCACAAATTACTCTACCACTTCCACTTCTGTGCCGTCCACCAGACCGGACTGGCCTTGTACGATCACCCTGTCACCGGCTTGCAGACCGGATACGATCTCATATTTATCCTCGAGGCGCACACCCAGTTGTACCAATGTGTAAACAGCCTTGCCCTCTTTCTCAACGAAGACATAGCGGTCGTTGGAACCCACCTGTTTCATTACCGCCTTGTCGCTCAACAGCGGACGGTCGTTGGTGCCGAAGTTCATCTTCACACGGGCAAACATACCGGGCCGCAGGCGTTGGTTGGCGTTGGCTACCGTAATCTCCACAGGAAAAGTATGCGAAACAGGGTCGAGTGTGGGATAAATAAGGGAGACCTTTCCTTCGAACGTTTCACTGTCGAGTGCATCGGCCTGCACCTCCACCGGCATCCCTTTCTCCACACGGCTGTAGAACGACTCGGAGACATTAACCTTCACTTTCACGGGGTTCATGGTCTCGATGGTGAGGATGGGCAGCTGTCCTGCCATGTCACCCGGGTCATAATTGCGGGCCGTCACTACACCACTCACCGGGCTAGTAAGGGTGGTATTTTCACCCAGGTTACCCAAGGCAGTTTCTGCCACTTCGAGCTGGGTCTTGGCCTGGTCGAGCTGTTGTTTGGAGATACCACCAACCTCAAAAAGCTCTTTGTAACGCTCGTAATCTCTCTTCAGCGTAGCCACTTGGGTCTCCTGTTGGGAGAAAGTAGCCGCATCCATGGCCACCACAGCCTGTCCCTGGCGGACCTGGGCGCCTACCTCTACGTAGATCTTGCGAATGCGCCCTCCAGTAGCGGGTGCAATGTTGTTTATTTTATCGGCCTCCACCGTAGCAGTAAAGGTGACATCCTGATTTACCGGCACAACCTGTACCGTTTCCACACGCACTTTCTTTGCTTGTGCCGCATCATTCGCAGAACTCGCATTACGGTCTGATCCCCCGCAGGAAGCTAACAATGCTGCTGCCAGTAAAGGAGTAATTTTCAAAAAGCTGTTTTGTCTCATATGGTTTTCTGTATATTGTTTTAACGTGGGTTTGTCAATTAGTTTTTGCTCTCGCTGCTCAGAAGTACTTGTTCCGATTTCAAATCAATTCTGCTGTACCGGTGCAATATCGTATCCCAATACCTTCTCCAGATCTGATTTGGCAGAGAGGTAGTCGTAGATGGCATTCCGGTACTGTAACTCGGCATTCAGCACGGCCAGTGCAGCCGCATTGACGTCGACGATGGTGCCCATGCCGGTCTCATATCGTTTCAGCGTGATCTCGTGTCCCTTACGGGCCTGAGCCACGGAGGACTGTGTGGCTACCACCTGCTCGATACTTTTGTTGATCAGGTCGTAATTGTTTTTGATCGACAGCTTCAGTCCGCGCTCCACATCCTTGCGCTGCTCACCCAACTGAAAGAGCTGCACTTCCGACTGTTTCAGATTGTGGTAACGTTGTCCCCCATTGAAGATAGGTATCTGCAGAGTTACGCCCAGCATGGAATAGGGATCCCAGCGATAGTTGCTGAAACGGAAGTCGTTATTCTGACTCATGTAGGTCCAGTTGAAGCTGGAGACCAGCGTAGGAGCAAACTGGAGCTTCTGCATCTCGAACGCATTTTTGGCCTGCTCCGCCTGCAGATCAAACTGCTTGATGTCGCTGTTGTTGATCAGTGAGGTATCGGCCGGAATGATGGCGTCGAACATGGTAGCCTCATAATCGTCAAGCGAACCCATCACCTTCAGTGGTATCTCTCCGTCGACCCCCATCAGCATCTTCAGCTGCAGCTCTGCAATCTTCATCATATTCTCCGACTGGAGTATGTTGGGTATAAGGCTCTTGAGCCGCACATCGGCTGTGATCACATCATACTCCGCCACCACACCCTGATTGAAACGGTTACGGATATTTTCGAGGTTAATGGAATCGTTTTCGTAGGTCTTTTTCAGCACCGCATAGCTGTCTTGTGCGAGCAACAGGCTGAAGTAGGACTTTTTTACCTGATTCATCAGGTCGATCCGTGACGAGCGTGCTTTCTCCATGGCCAGGCGGATATCCACCTCGCTCATCTGGATGTTCTTCCAGAGGGAGGGCATCAC
>DHTF01000069.1:12445-20571 GCA_002411515.1 Proteiniphilum sp. UBA5267
ATCTGTAGCTCTTCGGGGGTATATTGCGAGGGATCAATATCTCCGCCAAAGCCGAACCCTTCGTCGAAATAAACAGTCTGCCGCTTGATGGCCCTTTGATATTGGCCGATGATGTCAAGCTGCGGCAGCAGGGCACCGTAGGCCGACTTCTTAGCATATTGCTTCTTGGTGATCTCCATATCGGCCACTTTGACTGTGGGATTCTCGCTCAACGCAATATTGAGTGCCGTAGGCAGATCTACCCACAAGCTGTCGGGTTGTTGTGCCGATAGGGTGAATTGAGCCATCAGACCAAGCATTAAAAGCACTATATGCCTGGTTATTTGTTTTTTATTCATCTCATTCATCATTTTTAAGTCTGTTTTTTTCTTTTTGTTGTGCTAAATAATCATCTATTATTTTGATCCCCTTTTCGGTGAGGATACCGCGAACAAAATTGATCATCATTGTATAAAAGAGCTCTGCGAAAGTAAAAGGTGGTTTTTCGAGAGAGGTGGCACGGATGTAAATGGAACTGCTCTGCTCCACCAGAAAAGCAGTGACCTCCACATTCAGATCTTCCCGGATGTAACCCTGTCGGATGCCATTTTGTAGAAACTTAACCAGGGACTCCTTGTTTTTATCTACATCATTTTCGATAAATTCATTGGCATGAGGGTAGTATTTCTGGATGTCTTCAAAAAATTTTGCATTGCAAATGGGTGCGGATTGCTGAATCTCTATGATCTTGATGAATATTTCTACCACGTTGGGAGTATTGGATATCAGTGAGTCGAAAACATGTCTGCGTTTATCCCGCAGATCCATCAACAACGACAGGAGAATTTCTTCCTTGTCCTTAAAATTTTCGTAAATAGTCCTCTTTGAGATGCCCAGTGAAAAAGCCATCTCATCCATCGACACACTTTTTATCCCATACTGGAAGAACAAGTCTCCCGCTTTTGCAATGATTCTTTCTTTAATCTCCATGTAGCGCATTTAAAAACGCACAAAGGTAAAGTAGGAAACTGAAAAAATCAAATCAGTTTTTTAAGTTTAACATACTTTACGACTAGCCGACAATGATTAATTTATCTAATTGATGCACTGATTTATATCACAGATTCAGCACAGTCCTCAATGCTTTGTATCCCGATGCGCTAGCCCTTATTTTGTCTCCGTTTTTAAGCGTAAGCATCTGGCTTTGTTTCTCATAAAGTTCGATGCGCAATATCTTCTCCACGTTGACAATGTAGGAACGGTGTACCCGTACGAAACGATCTGCCGGCAGGTTGGTCTCGAAATACTTCATGGTCTCCTCCTTGATATAATTGTGCTGGTCAGTCACGATCTGTACGTAATCGCCGTCGGACTGAATATACATAATATCGGTAACAAGGATCACATGAATTTTTTGCCCTACTTTGACGGCAATCCTCTCCAGATCTCCCCCATTCGCATGACCGTTTACAGATTGCGGCATCGATGCGGTGACACCATTTGCTTCAGCTTCATCTATGTCGGCATCCTCCTCATCTTCCTTCTCTCCTTTTCTGTTTACAATCTGAATGTGTATCAACAGGGCAAAAATTACATACAACAACGCTCCAATGAAGGCACTTGCCGGGAGCAGGATTCTAGTTTCAGTGAATTGTTCTTTGTGAAAAATGAGATAAGAAGTCAGAAATCCCATCATCACCCATACAATGACAAACAAAACGCCAATGGCCAAATAATTAATAAACCGTTGGTAGGCCCCGAGTCTGACATAGTTGGAAGAAGGGACGACGATACCCAGTAGCCATCCCATAGAGAGTAAGATCAGCGCATCGATAAAGCTCTTTAGCAGGAGTGTACCAAACGGGAAATTAAGAAGCGGATAAAAGGCCATCGCCTGCATCACTGTATAAAGCAATCCCAGAAGAATTGCTGGATACAGTCTGATAGATATGTAAGTAAAGGTCAATTTCATGCCGTTCTGAGAGGAATTGACTTTCTGTCGATGATTACCTAATCTCACATCCTCCGAAGGTCAGATTACCTTGCAGGATGAGCTTCCGTGAATAATCAGGCTGAGAGATGAGCCTTTTGTCCTCCACGCCTCCCAAAACCGTATGAAACCGCGACTCAATCAACCAGTCGCCGGGAATATAGAGTTCCACGCCCCCGAAAGTGGCATCGATTTCGAGACAGGTTTCCCCTTCCGGTAATGTGGTCTTGCGCAAGTCGAGTACCACACCTCCAAAAGTAGCATTGATCACACCCCCGTAAAAAACAGGATCCAGGAAAATACTCTCAGAGCCGCCAAACAATACATTTTTCTCAATCCTCCCGTTTACATTCTCTATCGGGTCGGATTCCGCTGGCCTGTAGGAACATTTCCTGGAACGATTGCAGTTGCCTACCCTAAACACCATGATCAGACCGAGCAGGATCAGTAAAACGGGCCAGAAATTGTGGGTAAAAGCAGGGTCAATACCAGGAATAAGTCCGGGATAAGCTTCAGCAATACGAGGAAGCAGGAAGAAACAGCCCAGGATCAGGAATATGATACCCAAAGAATAATCTCTTTTAGAGAAACTGATGATTGAAAAAAAGATAAAAATCATCGGCCATGAAAAGAGGATCGGTCTGAGAGCCTCATCAATCCAACCGAAGTTAAATGACAGAAAAAGCAATCCGGCAACAATCAGCAGTAAACCAAGAACTATGCCTTTCGACCGGGGAGAATGATTGGTGGTAGTAAACGATTGTCTTTCCATATACGTGCAAATTTAAGTTTGGACAAAAGTACATACCGAACGGGTATGAGAACAATTACAAATCGACTAACGGTGCTATTTTTCCCGACGAATGAACTATTTTTTCCTTTAAATAAATCCATATTTTTCTCCAACCTGAAAAATATTTATCTTTGGCATGTAAAAGTATGCATAACATCTGGAAAGCAGACAAATTTAAGGAATCATTTTGCCTGGGTGATACAACAGAGCGAGTTAAAAACTAAATAAAAGTAATCGTATGTACAAAAAAATTTCTTCTTCAATTCTTTTCATGCTGACAACAACACTGCTGTTGTCGGTAGGCTGCACTGGAAAAAACACATCTGAACCGCTGAATGTGGATGAACTGCTGACCAATGCCACCTCGCTGGTCGGTGAAACTGTCGTGGTTGAGGGTCTCTGCACCCACGTCTGCAGCAAAAGCGGCATGAAACTTTTCCTGCAGGGTAGTACGGAAACGAAAACAGTACGCGCAGAATCAGATGCTACTTTGGGTAAGTTCGATCCGGCGAGTGTAGATATGAAGGTGCGAGTACGCGGCACACTGCTGGAAGAAGAAACTGGCGAAAACAGCCATGCTTCCCACACCCACGTAGAGGAGGGGCAAATATGCGAAACTGAACAAACTGCAGAAAAAACATACTATCTCGCTGCTGAGTCATACCAGATCATCGACTGAATGGAACATCCCAAAGATTTCTCCGGCTTCACGCCCGACACCATCCTCTTCCTGAAGGAACTGAAGGAAAACAACTACCGGGAATGGTTCAACGAGCGAAAGCACATCTACGAGGAGGCATTGCTGCAACCTTTCCGGGCGCTGGCAGCAATGCTCTCCCCAACCATGTACAATATTGATCCCCAATTCGATCTGCGCCCGACAAAGATGTTGTCTCGCATTTATCGCGACATCCGCTTCTCGCCCAACAAAGATCCCTACAAAACTTCCATGTGGCTCAATTTTCAGCAGACCACCACACACTGGGAGAGTTTTCCCGGTTATTTTGCCGAACTAAGCGACGGACATTTTATGACCGGCATGGGGCTGTTCATGCCAAAGCGCAAGATCATGGATGTTTTCCGGGAAGAGGTGGATTATAGCCGGGAATCGTTCAAAGAGATGGCAGAGAAAGCGTTCCTGGCTGGGTTTGAAGTAGGTGGAGAACCCTACAAGCGTCCCCTCCCCAACAACCTGCCAAACTTTTTTCAACCTTGGATACAACGCAAGAGCGTTTACACGATCAAAACCATTCCTCTGACCGATAAACGGCTCTACAGTGAAGCCATTGCGCTGCAGCTCATGGAGGACTTTACACAAATAGCCGATCTCTATCATTTTATGAAGGAGATTGTAAAGGAAGCGCAATGAAAATTATAATCTGTCACTTATTTTTTGTAATTTTGTGCAATTTCTCATTTTTACTGCACAATTAAAATCAAAATGGCAAATAACAAACTACGTGACGACGCACTTGCCTATCATGCGCAGGGGCGTCCTGGAAAAATTGAAGTCGTTCCCACCAAACCTTATAGCTCACAGCGTGACCTCTCCCTGGCCTACTCCCCGGGAGTAGCAGTTCCCTGTCTGGAGATTGAGAAAAATCCGCAGGATGCTTACAATTACACCTCGAAAGGAAACCTGGTGGCAGTCATCTCAAACGGTACCGCCGTACTAGGTCTGGGCAACATTGGCGCCCTGGCCGGCAAACCGGTCATGGAAGGGAAAGGACTGCTTTTCAAGATTTTCGCAGGCATCGACGTATTCGACATCGAAGTCGACGAAAAAGACCCGGAGAAATTCATCCAGGTTGTTAAAGCAATTGCACCCACCTTCGGGGGCATCAACCTGGAAGACATCAAGGCACCCCAATGCTTCGAGATTGAGGAACGCCTGAAGAATGAACTGGACATTCCCATCATGCACGACGACCAGCACGGCACGGCCATCATCTCTGCCTGCGGACTACTCAACGCACTGGAGATCAACGGTAAAAAGATAGAAGACATCCGCATTGTGGTGAACGGCGCCGGCGCTGCCGCCAACTCCTGCACTAAACTGTACATGGCGTTGGGAGCAAAGCTTGAAAATATAGTGATGGTCGACTCAAAAGGGGTGATCAACACGGCTCGGACTGACTTGAACGAACGCAAAAAGCCTTTCGCTACCAGCAGAAACATCACCACGCTGGAGGAAGCAATGAGGAATGCCGATGTATTTCTCGGTCTCTCCGTGGCCGATGTGCTTACCCCGGAAATGTTGCAGTCAATGAACCACGATCCCATCGTCTTCGCACTGGCAAATCCCAACCCGGAGATTTCCTACGAGCTGGCCATGACCGCGCGGGAGGATATCATCTTCGCCACCGGCCGATCCGACTATCCCAACCAGATCAACAATGTACTGGGTTTTCCCTATATTTTTCGCGGTGCCCTCGACGTACAGGCCACCTGCATCAACGAAGAGATGAAAATTGCCACAGTCTATGCCCTGGCCGAGCTGACCAAGAAGGCTGTGCCGGACGTGGTGAATGCGGCCTACAGCGTAAAGAAACTTCGCTTCGGAAAAGAATACATCATTCCCAAACCGCTCGACCCGCGCCTGCTCACCACGGTGGCTCCTGCCGTAGCCAAGGCTGCGATGGCATCGGGAGTAGCACGCAAGCCTATCACCAACTGGGATGAATATGATCACAAGCTGCGCGATCTGATGGGGCTCGACAACAAGTTGATACGCCGTCTCTATGAAATGGCACGCCAAAACCCCAAACGGGTGGTTTTCTCCGAGACCAACCATCTGAATATGCTCAAAGCTGCTGAAACAGCCCGCGCAGAAGGTATTTGCCACCCTGTGTTGTTGGGCAATGAGGAGAAGATTGGCAATGTAGCACGGGAGAACCAGATCAACCTCGAAGGAATAGAGATTGTGAACCTGCGGCACGACCGGGAAGAAGAACGCCGCATGCGATATGCACAGATCCTTACCGAAAAACGGAACCGACAGGGGATGACGTTGGAAGAAGCTTCCGAGAAGATGTTCGAACGCAACTATTTCGGCATGATGATGGTGGAAACAGGCGAAGCCGATGCCATGATCACCGGCGTTTTCAGCAAGTATGCCGACACTACAGCCATAGCCAAAGAGGTAATCGGCATCCGCGAGGGATTGAACCATATCGGCGCCATGCATATCGTGAATACCAAAAAGGGAATGCTCTTTCTGGCAGATACGCTCTTCAATCGCCATCCAGACACCGAAACACTGATCGACATCGCCCGGCTTGCCAATGCAACCGTCAAGTTCTTCAACTACGACCCGGTCATCGCCATGCTCTCATACTCCAACTTTGGAGCCGACAAGGAGGGTAGCCCTGCCAGCGTACATCAAGTGGTAAAAACACTGCACGAAAGGTACCCCGATATGGTGGTCGATGGAGAAATGCAGGTAAACTATGCCCTCAACAAGGAGCTGCGCAACAAAAAATATCCGTTCACACGGCTGGGCGATAAAGAGGTGAACACCCTTGTGTTTCCCAACCTCAGCTCGGCCAATGCTTCCTACAAGCTACTGAAGGAGACCGGAATGAGCGACATCATCGGCCCGATTCAGATGGGTCTGAACAAACCGGTGCACATCCTCGATGTGGAAACTCCCGTACGCGACATCGTGAACATGGTGGCGGTGGCAGTGATCGATGCCATTGTGGAGGAAAACATCCGGCTGAACAACCTTTCCCGTATCGTCTAGGAGGTTTGCATCAGGGGAGGTATCCCGCTTATAAGCTGAGGTCTTGAAATATCAAACAACAAACAACAGAATAACATATACGAATAAAACATACAGAACAATGGAAAAAAGAAAAAAATTCATGCTCCAGGAGGAAGATATCCCCACACAGTGGTATAACATCACCGCGGAGATGAAAAACAAACCGCAGCCCATGCTAAACCCACAGACAAAGGAACCTATGAAGGCCGAAGACCTCTTCCCTTTGTTTGCCGAAGAACTTTCGCGACAGGAGGTCAACCAGACTGATGCATGGATCGACATTCCAGAAGAGGTGCGGGAGAAATACAAAATCTATCGTCCGACACCATTGGTACGGGCAACCGAACTGGAGAAGGCACTCGACACGCCTGCCCACATCTATTTCAAGAACGAGAGCGTGAGTCCCGTCGGCTCACACAAGCTCAACTCGGCTCTACCCCAAGCCTACTATAATAAGATGGACGGCACCACCAACATCACCACCGAGACTGGTGCCGGACAGTGGGGTACGGCACTGGCTTTTGCTGCGAAGGCGTTCGGATTGGAACTGGCAGTATACATGGTAAAAATAAGCTACGAACAGAAGCCTTACCGTCGCTCGCTTATGCAGACCTGGGGAGCACAGGTTATTGCTTCACCCAGCATGTCCACCAAGGCAGGCCGCAAAATCATCACCGAGCATCCCAACTACCAGGGCAGCCTGGGTACGGCCATCTCCGAAGCCATTGAACTGGCCATGCAGACCCCCAACTGTAAGTATACCCTAGGAAGCGTGCTGAATCACGTGGCACTCCATCAGACCATTATTGGACTGGAGGCAGAGAAGCAGATGGAGATGGCAGAAGAGTATCCCGATGTAGTTATCGGCTGCTTCGGAGGTGGATCAAACTTCTCCGGCATCACCTTCCCCTTCCTGCGTCACACCATGCAGGGTGAGAGAAACACCCGTTTTGTGGCTGCCGAGCCGGCCTCGTGTCCAAAACTCACCCGCGGCAGGTTTCAGTACGACTTTGGCGATGAAACAGGCTACACACCACTGATCCCGATGTATACATTGGGACACAAGTTTGCACCGGCTAACATCCATGCTGGCGGTCTCCGCTACCACGGCGCGGGCAGCATCGTGAGCCAGCTGCTCAAAGACGGGCTGGTGGAAGCAACCGCTATCAGACAGCTGGAGACCTTTGAAGCGGGCGTGCTTTTTGCTCAGACCGAAGGTATTGTGCCTGCACCGGAATCCACCCATGCCATTGCTGCCGCCATCAGAGAGGCAAAGCAGGCAAAGGAAGAGGGAAAGAAGAAAGTGATTCTCTTTAACCTCTCTGGTCATGGCCTGATCGACATGAGTGCCTATGATCAGTATCTTGCAGGTGATCTCACCAACCATGAGGTTACCGATGAAGATATATCTCGTTTCCTGGGAGAGAACTGACAAGCAAGTGCACCTGCAACCGTGTTAAAAACGTGGAAAATGGGGAAAAGTGACCAAAAAAGGGGCAGGAATGTTTGGATATCCAATGTGGATTACTTATCTTTGGTGATATAAAATTGAATGAGGTTTTGCCGCATTGGTCGATTGGGAAACTCATCAATTACAT
>DHTF01000069.1:20828-37394 GCA_002411515.1 Proteiniphilum sp. UBA5267
CTTATTCCACCGGTGCGGCTTCTTATAGAAAGCAGATTTGCAATAGTTTGAATCGACTTTGCAGTCTGCTTTCCTTTTTATTACACAGCGACAGTGAACGTAGGAAAACAATATTGGGAGTTATTTCTGGTCTTCTTTAAGATCGGCGCCTTCACCTTTGGAGGTGGCTATGCCATGATACCCCTTATCCGCAACGAGGTGGTCAATAAAAAGCTGTGGCTCGACGACGATGAGTTTATGGATATGCTGGCCATAGCTCAGTCGATGCCAGGCCCCATTTCACTGAATACGGCACTCTTCGTAGGGAACAAGCGACTCGGTTTCAAAGGAAGTCTCTTCTCCGGTGCCGGCATCATTCTGCCTTCTTTTTTGGTCATCCTGCTCATTGCCCTTGTTTTTACCCGGTTCAAGGAGAACCCGGTAATTGAAAGCATTTTTAAGGGAATACGCCCCGCGGTGGTGGCTCTTATTGCGGCCCCTCTACTGGGACTGGGGAAGTCAGCTGGAGTCAACTTGAAAAATATATGGATTCCGTTGTCAGTGGCCTTGTCGGTATGGCTGCTGAAGATATCACCTGTCTATGTGATCCTGGCCGCCATTCTACTGGGAATAGTTCACTATGTCTTCACAAGGAAAACAATGAAAAAATAAATGGAACTTACCGATCTCTACCTATCGTTGTTTCTCACGTTCCTCAAAATCGGCGTTTTTGGTTTTGGGGGCGGCTATGCCATGCTGCCGCTGATACAACGGGAGGTGGTGGATGTGCATGGATGGATCTCAGTAAGCGACTTCACCGACATCGTGGCCATCTCTCAAACCACCCCGGGTCCCATCGCCTTTAATTCGGCTACTTATATCGGCTATACAGCCGTCACGGAAATGGGTTACGAACATGGCTACGGAGTGCTCGGTTCTGCAATCTGTACCCTTGCCGTGAGCATCCCTTCGCTGGTGATCATGACCATCGTCTGCCTCTTCTTCTTCCGCCTGAAAAGCAATCCCTGGATGCAGGCATCTCTTTCAGTCCTGAAGCCGGCCATCATCGGCCTGATTGCAGCTGCGGCGCTCATGCTGATGAACGATTTCAATTTTATCGACTACAAAAGCTGGATAATTTTTGGTGCTGTACTGCTGGCGTCACTCAGGAAGGTGGATCCGATTCTACTGATCGTGCTCTCAGGTGTGGCAGGCCTCTTCCTTTACAATACTTTCTGATAAGCCAGCCGTTCCGAGCCATTGGAGACGTAGATAATACCGCAGTAGTTGAATCCCATCGATTGAAGAATATGCTGCATCACCCGATTGTCTCGGTGGGTATCTACGCGAATGTTTGCATGTTGGGTAAAACACCAGTCGATGCAGTATTTGGCTAGGCCTTTTTCTTTTCCCGCGGAGGCAATGCGGTGCAGGGTGACGTAAGGTTTATCGTTCAGCCACTGCCCCTCGTAAATCTGCGCGTAGGTAGGATCTTCGCCGTGAACCAGACAGAAGGTGCCCACCAGCTCATTTTTCTCATTCACACACACAAAACTGTGTCCTGCTACAATCTCTTCAGCAATGAAAGATGCAGCTGGATAACTGCCGGCCCATTGTGTTGCATTCCCGGTCCGGCTCATCTGCTCCCGTGCAATGGCGTAGATGGACATTACATCCGGCAAGTCGGCCGGAACAGTGGGTCGTATCCGTGTAATCATGAGAATGATTTTTACAGCCTACTCATCGCTCTATGCCTCCGGATTCTTCGTTGCCGACTTTCTGGCGGTTGTCTTTCCTGTGGTGCTCTTGTCTGCAGTAGCCCTGGAGGACGTCTTTCTGGATCCGCTTTTCTTTGTTGTACTTTTTTGGGATCCACTTTTACCGACCGACTCTTTTCCTTTGCTCTTTGTCGTTTTTTCAGTCTTACCCTGACTCGCTTCGGCAATGATAGCCCGGCAATCCTCGAGGGTAAGCTCCGCCGGCACCATTTTTTTGGGGATCTTATAGTTCGATTTCTCAAAGGTGATATAGGGTCCATAGCGACCGTTCAACACCTGCAGTCCTGGTTCTTCCTCAAAAGATTTGATCAGTTTTTCCCGGTCCTTCTGTTCTTTAGCCTCTATCAACCCGATGGACTCCTCCAGGGTGATCTCCAGGGGGTCCATACCCTTTGGCAGGGAGACAAATTTATTGTCGTGACGGATATAAGGACCAAAGCGTCCCACGCCAACCAGCACCTCTTTTTCCCTGAATTCACCCAGCTGGCGGGGCAGCTCAAACAGCTTTAATGTCTCCTCCAGCGTGATGGTTTCAATTGATTGTGTCTTCTGCAGGGATGCAAACAGAGGCTTTTCCTCTTCCTCCTGTGTACCAATCTGGGCCATGGCCCCATAGCGGCCTATTTTCACCGACACCTGACGGCCTGTCTTGGGATCAACACCCAGTACCCGCTCTCCCACTTTATGCTCGATGCGCATTTGGGAAGTCTCCTCCACGATGGGGTGAAACACTTTGTAAAAGTCGGCAATTATCTTGTTCCACTGCGCCTTTCCCTCTGCAATCTTATCGAAGTTCTTCTCTACCCGGGCTGTGAAGTTGTAGTCGACCACCGCAGGAAAATATTCCACCAGAAAATCGTTCACCACCATGCCAATATCGGTAGGAAGCAGTTTATTTTTATCGGCACCAGCGATCTCCTTTTTATCGTTGTCTTTGATGACACCTTTCTTTAGGGTGAGGATGTTGTAGGTACGCTCTTCTCCCTCTACATTCCTCTTTTCCACATATTCACGGTTGATGATAGTGGAGATTGTCGGTGCGTAGGTGGAGGGGCGTCCGATGCCTAGCTCTTCCATCTTTCGCACCAAGGCAGCCTCCGTATAGCGCGCAGGTCGCTGGGTGAATCGCTCTGTGGCAGTTGTCTCGTGCATATCCAGCTCTTCGCCCCTTTGCATGGGAGGGAGGATGCCTTCGTCGTTCTCGCCGTTTTCCTCGTCGGTACCTTCCAGGTATACACGTAGGAAGCCATCGAACTTGATCACTTCTCCAGTAGCAGTAAACTTCCCATCGGCATGAGAGATCGCAATATTGGCGGTGGTACGTTCCAACTCGGCATCGGCCATCTGCGAGGCTATGGTCCTTTTCCAGATCAGTTCATAAAGCCGCTTTTCCTGTGCCGTGCCCGACACCTCATGTTCACTCATGTAGGTGGGGCGAATGGCTTCATGCGCCTCCTGTGCCCCTTTCGAGTGGGTAGTGTACTGGCGCACCTGGTGATATTTCTCACCATATTGTTCAATGACTTCACTCTTGGCGGTACCTATAGCTAAGCCGGAAAGGTTCACCGAGTCGGTACGCATATAGGTAATTTTCCCGGACTCATAGAGGCGCTGAGCCACCATCATGGTCTGAGACACCGAGAAACCCAGCTTGCGCGAGGCTTCCTGCTGCAGCGTGGAGGTAGTAAAGGGCGCGGCGGGTGATTTTTTCGCCGGTCGGGTAGCAATATCCTCAATGGTAAAATTTGAGGTCTTCAACTTCTCCAGCAACGCCAATGCTTCGGCTTTGGTCTTCAGCCGTTTGTTATATTCAGCTTTGATCTCATACAACTGGCCATTTTCTTCTTTGGTGAAGATGCCCACGATGCGGTAGGCAGCTTCGGAGGAAAACTGTTGGATCTCCCGCTCCCGATCGACGATAAGCCGTACGGCCACCGATTGAACACGTCCGGCCGAGAGCGCCGGCTTGATCTTCTTCCAGAGGACAGGCGAAAGTTCAAAGCCAACAATGCGGTCCAGCACACGGCGGGCCTGTTGTGCATCGACCAGATTCTGATCGATACTTCTTGGATTTTTGATGGCTTCCTGGATGGCTGTTTTTGTGATCTCGTGAAATACGATTCGTTTGGTATTGTCGGCATTCAACCCCAGCGTATCAAACAAGTGCCACGAAATGGCTTCCCCCTCGCGGTCCTCATCGGAAGCGAGCCAGACTGTTTCTGCATTCTTTGCTGCGGCCTTCAGCTCTGTAACCACCTTCTTTTTATCGGTGGGCACCTCGTATATGGGTTTAAAATCATCTTCAATATTGATGCTGAAATCCTTTTTCTTCAAATCACGGATATGCCCGTAACTGGACATGACGTGAAAGTCGTGTCCGAGAAACTTCTCAATTGTTTTCGCCTTTGCGGGAGACTCAACGATGACCAGGTTTTTATCCATTCAATCCTTTTCTTCAGTTATTTCGTACGGGAACAATCCCTCATTTTGGGTGCAAAAGTAGTAATTTTGTACAAGGAACAACACTTTTTTTTGAAAATCGTTCTTTATTAAGCATTTTTGTCTTGCGGGGCAACCTCGACGCCGAAAATTGCTGCAAGCATCTCCTTCAGCTGAGCCGAAAGGGAACGACGGATACGGAGGGTCATCCGGCAGGACGTTTGAAAATCCTGTGTCCACCGTACCGTCTCGAATTGCTTCAACACACGCATCACATCGTTTAGAAGAGTGTATTCGAAGTGAATATGAATTTCCTCGTCGACTGTCCTCTCCACGATCTCCGCGTGCTGGATCGCATCAGCTGACGCCTCCTTGTATGCTTTGATGAGCCCGCCGGTTCCCAGCAGCGTGCCCCCGAAATAGCGGATAACCAAAATCAGTACATCGGTCAGCTCTGCGGAGTTGATTTGCCCCAGTATGGGTCTGCCTGCAGTGCCAGAAGGCTCACCATCATCGTTTACGCGATACTCCTCCCGCTCCCATCCTAGCATATAGGCCCAGCACACATGCCGGGCATCGTAATACTTTTTGCGATGTGCATCCACGATCTCCTTTACCTCCACGGCGCTCTTTACCGGAAAAATGAAAGAGATAAACTTGCTTTTCTTCTCGGTAATGTATCCTTCCGCCGGCCCTTCAACCGTTTTATACGTGTCGTCCATCATGGTGCAAATTTACAAAAAACCAGCGAGATGAACACGAGCGGCCAAAAAGAAGGAGAATCTTCAGTAAATAGAACGGAAATAAATCGATTTATCTCGAGAACTGTCGCAAGCCGTGCAAGGGATGGTTTCTTGATTTATTGAAGATCATCTGTCCATGGGTAGCTCCCTTTCTCAAAATAATGCGCTCTTCTTCGGGCAGCAGAGACATTTGCTTGCAATCGTCAGAGCAACATCCATTCATCTCGGCAGCACATCTGTTGCATTGGATAAACAGGAGGTGGCATCCTTCATTTCTGCAGTTGGTATGCGTATCGCAAGGCTCCCCGCACTGGTGGCAACAGGCAATGACCTCCTCCGAGATGCGTTCTCCCAGTCGTTCATCGAACACGAAATTCTTTCCTATAAATTTCATGGGAAGGTGCTCCTCTCTCGCTTTCCGAACATATTCCAAGATACCACCTTCCACGTGGCAGACATTCCTGAAGCCGTTGTGAAGCATATAGGCACTCGCTTTCTCACACCGAATACCACCCGTGCAATACATGACGATAGTTGAGTCTTTGTACTCTTTCAGCATGTCGACAGCCATGGGCAGTTGTTCCCGGAAGGTATCGGACGGCACCTCTATCGCATTTTCGAAATGCCCCACCTCATACTCGTAATGGTTGCGCATGTCCACCACGATGGTACCGGGTTGCCCAGTGATCTCGTTATACTCCCGGGCGGTAAGATATCTTCCTGTTTTGGAAGGGTCGAATGTCGGGTCGTCGATCCCGTCGGCAACCACTTTATTGCGAACTTTCATCCGCAGCACCCAGAATGATTTACCGTCATCGTCCACCGCCACATTCAGTCGGATACCATTCAGCGCCGGGTCGGCACCATACAAGGCAGTGCGAAAAGCTTCCAAATTGTTTCGAGGAACAGAGATTTGCCCATTGATCCCCTCTTTCGCAATGTAGACACGTCCAAACACCTTCATGGCATCGAACCGGATATAGAGGTCGTCCCGAAATTGTTGCGGGTGGGTGATTGGGAAATATTTATAGAACGAGATCGTTACGCGCTGCTGCGTCTCCTGGAGCATCCGCGCTTTAAGTTCCCGGTTGGAGGTGTAATTATAAAGTCGTGACATAGTAAATTCTTTTATTAACGGTGCACACCGGACTATAACAAACAGATAGTCTGTTTGGTTTATAAGATAAAAAAAGCGACACCTTCCGGTGTCGCTTTCCTGTTCTCTCATTGACTCTACAGGGTCCTATCCGCACTTGGAAGCGCCACAGTTTCTACATTTCAGACACCCCTCTTCGTAGACTAAAGTCTCGTGTCCACAAACGGGACATTTCTGTCCTTTGGCCTCGGTTTCATTCGGCAGGTATTTCTTCAGCGCCCGCTCCACTCCGTTCTTCCATGTGTTAATGGTCTCGCTGTCAAGCTCCAGTCCCGACACCAGCTTGATCACCTGATCGATAGGCATCCCATACCGCAGCACTCCGGAGATCAGCTTGGCATAATTCCAAAATTCGGGATTAAACTTTCCGTCCAGTCCTTCGATGGTGACTTTGTATCCGCGACGGTTCTGGAACTGAAAGTCGTAGTGCTTCCGCCCATCGTTGTCATAGGCTTTGATGATCTTGCCGGTGGTGACATTCTTCGGCACCATGATGCCATCATCCTCATCGTTGATACCGGTGAAGATCTCATAGGGACGGCCATTGAGAAGTCCGATAAAGGCAATCCACTTTTCCTTGTTATTCTGAAACTTAATTACGTCGGCATCCAGTTCAATGGGACGGGAAGTGACAATCTGGGGCATTTCAAAGCAGTCTTCCTCTTTTCTATCCTTCTTTTCCTTATCGGCATCGCCGTTAGAGATAAGCACCCCTGCGCGGGATCCGTCACGATAGACGGTACATCCTTTGCAACCGCTCTTCCAGGCTTCCATATACAACTCACCGACCAGTTCTTCCGACACATCGGAAGGCAGGTTGATGGTCACACTGATGGAGTGATCCACCCACTTCTGCACCCTTCCCTGCATCTTCACCTTCTGCAGCCAATCCACATCGTTGGAAGTAGCTTTGTAATAGGGCGACTGCTGCACCATCTCATTCACTTCCTCCGAGGTGTAGCGTTTGGTGGTGGAATAACCGTTGGCTTCCATCCAGGTCACAAACTTATGGTGAAAAACCACATACTCTTCCCATGAATCGCCATTCTCATCCACGAAGTCTATCTTCACATCCCTGTCATTCGGGTTCACCTTGCGGCGACGGGTATAAACTGGCAGAAACACTGGTTCAATACCTGAAGTAGTCTGCGACATGAGGCTGGTGGTACCTGTGGGTGCAATGGTCAGCAGAGCAATATTGCGTCTTCCAAACTGAACCATCTCCTCATAAAGCTGGGGATCAGCCTCTTTGATCCGATTAATGAATGGATTGTTCTGTTCCCTCACGGCATCAAATATTTCAAAGGCACCCCTTTCTTTGGCCATGTTCACCGACGAACGATAAGCATTCAACGCCACCGCACGGTGTACCTTTTCTGAGAAATCAGTCCCTTCGTCGGTCCCATAACGAAGACCCAAGGCTGCCAGCATATCGCCTTCGGCAGTAATACCTACACCGGTACGACGTCCCTGCAGGGTTTTACGTTGAATCTTCTTCCAGAGTGTTCGCTCAGCCGACTTCACCTCTTCCGACTCGGGATCGAAATCAATTTTTTCAAGTATCTTATCAATCTTCTCCGACTCCAGGTCGATAATGTCGTCCATAATACGTTGCGCCAGCTGCACATGCTGGGCAAACAGGTCGAAATCGAAGTAGGCATCCTCCCTGAACGGATTTACAACATAGGAATAGAGGTTGATGGCCAGCAGGCGGCAGCTGTCGTAGGGACACAAGGGGATTTCTCCGCAGGGATTGGTCGACACGGTCTTAAAGCCCAAATCGGCGTAGCAGTCGGGCACCGACTCACGGATAATGGTATCCCAGAAGAGTACACCCGGCTCAGCTGAACGCCAGGCATTGTGGATAATTTTGTCCCACAGCTGCTTTGCGTGAATGGTCTTCTCATATTTGGGTTCGTCGGAACCAATAGGATATTGCTGTACATAGTTTTTGCCGGTTGCCGCAGCCTCCATAAAAGCATCATCGATCTTCACAGAAATGTTGGCACCGGTTACCTTCCCCTGTTCCAGCTTTGCGTCGATAAAGTTTTCCGAGTCGGGGTGTTTGATCGACACACTCAGCATGAGTGCCCCGCGACGGCCATCCTGTGCCACTTCGCGGGTGGAATTGGAATAGCGCTCCATAAATGGAACAAGCCCTGTCGAAGTGAGTGCCGAGTTCTTCACAGGAGATCCCTTGGGCCGTATATGCGACAGATCGTGTCCCACCCCACCACGGCGCTTCATCAACTGCACCTGTTCTTCATCGATACGGATGATCGCACCATATGAGTCGGCATTACCATCCATCCCGATCACGAAGCAGTTCGACAAGGAGGCTACCTGATAATCGTTGCCAATGCCAGTCATGGGGCTTCCCTGCGGAATGATATACCGAAAACGGTCGAACAGTTCGAACAACGTTTGTTCACTCAATGGATTGCTGTATTTTTTCTCTATTCTGGCAATTTCTCTGGCCAGTCGCCAATGCATATCCTCCGGTGTCTTCTCATAAATTTCACCTTGGCTATCCTTGAGGGCGTACTTACTTACCCACACCTTTGCGGCGAGCTCATCCCCTTTAAAATAATTCAACGATGCCTTATATGCCTCATCGAACGTATATTTTTTCTTTTTCATCGTTTGGCTTTTATTATTATACGACTTTCAATATGTATTCCTATCCTTCCGTCATGTATTTCCATTCCGGTTTCCTTTGGTTATACAAGTTTATGGAAACTTCCCAACAATGCAAAATTTTTCCAACTTTATTTTTCAACAATTTGAAAAGTTTTCCAAAAAAAATTATATATAATTGATTATATGCGTATTAATTTTTTCAAAAGGATAAAAAGTTTTACTTTTTGTAAAACAGCACTGATTTACAAAACGATAAAAAAAACACATCAGCACTCAGAAGCTAACTCCAAAATTGAAACAAAAAAATCACCCAGCACATGGAAATCGCTGAGTGATTTACTATTTGGGTAAAAGAATCGCCCTGAAATCGGTTACTTGTCAAAATTTTTCACTGCCCCCATAAACAAAATGGCTCCGGTGGAATTCTCCTGAATGATATAGATGAAAGGCCTCTCCGCATTGAAAATTACTTTTTTTGGCGGTGTGGGCATGGATGTCAGTTCCATGCCTACCGTTGTCACGGCTGCAGCCTCTGTTCCCGATTCATCGGTACTGATATAGGTGTCTTGTTTTACGAATGAAATTTTCGCCGGAACATCTGTGATGCCTGTAAAGTTGGCACCATCGGTAAAAGCAATACCCATGCCCATTTTTGTGAGTACGTCGTTCAGTTTCTTACTGTATTCCGTTTTGAACTTTGGCAGAGAGAGATCGACCTCTGCTTCACGCAGCGACGACTTGAGCCCATGCCAGTAATTGCTTTCACGGGCACCCGACACGATATCCTTCAGTGCCCCTTTTTTGGGCAACAGCACCATCATGCTGAACGCTTTGTTGCCGTAGGGAAGCTGCACCATTTGGAGGAACTGATCTTCGGCATATAGAAACCGATTCTTTTGCCGCATCATCTCCACCTGAATTGTGGTGCCGTTTTCACGAATGAATGGCTTGCCGATGGTATTTTTCGCATCGAATTGAGTCGCCCATATCCCTTTAAAATAGAGTGCATTGAGCAAATACATCAAATCGAACGCATCGGTTCGGTCAATTACCTTCTTTATCAGCCCGTTGGTTTGATCCGAAGCCCAGTTATTGATGAGGCCGGCTGTGGCAGAATCGGAAAAATCGACCGATTGCACTGTCGCATCATAATAAGACTGGTTACTTTTGAGAAAATCGGCATGCACAACCACTCTTTTGTTGGTGAAAATAGCATTCGCAATTGAGAGCTTGGTGGTGGGATCTGTTTTCAACAAAGCCTCCTTCAACTTTTTGTAATAACTGTTGATCTCCTCGCCGGTGTAATTACCCATTTGCAGGGTCTGCTGCATGGCCTTTTCGGTTTCTCCTGCTGCTCCATTCCGGGTCATGGAAAGTGCCATGCTCAGGCTCAAAGGAGAGACCATGAAGTCTTTGTCGTCGTCCAACGCTTCCTCTTCAAAGACGTGGGCAAAGAAGTCGAAGGCAAACTGTTGATCAGATTGCACCATTTCTTTCTCCGCAGAGCGAAGTTCAATTACAATCGGATTGGGTAGTTTTGTTGTGTCTCTTCCTCCGTTGTTCTTGTCGCATGATGCTGTAAAAAATGCTGTGACGACAATCAAAACTAAATAAAGAAATGTTGACCGCATAATTTGTATGTTTAATTAAGATGATTTTCAAGGTCTCTTTTATATGATGTGTTCAGCAGGGTGAATGTTGCAACAGAATGATTAAAAAATGTTATGGTTGCAATTTCATCTGGAAAAAACTGCTTTTTATCACATTTTACCTTCGCCAGCACGGCAACACCTAAAATTATTGCTTAATTTTGTAGGTTCTTGGTAAAATATATACACATCATCTTTAAATACTGTTTGTCAGCATGAGAAAATGGCGCATCGAAGACTCGGAAGAATTGTACAACATCAACGGTTGGGGTAACGGTTATTTCTCCATCAATGAAAAGGGTCATGTACAGGTCACACCCAGCAAGCAGGAAGGTAGCAGCGTGGATTTGAGCGAACTGATGCGTGAGCTTTATCTGCGTGATGTATCGGCTCCTGTTTTGATTCGGTTTCCCGAGATTCTGGACAACCGGATTGAAAAAATCTCGAACAGTTTCGCCATTGCTTCGAAGGAATATGAATACAGCGCCCAGCACTACATTGTCTATCCCATCAAGGTGAACCAGATGCGGCAGGTTGTGGAAGAGATCGTGTCGAGCGGAAAACGATTCAACATCGGACTCGAGGCAGGCTCCAAGCCTGAACTCCATGCCGTGCTGGCCATCAACACCGAAACCAACTCTTTCATTATCTGCAATGGCTACAAGGATGAGAGTTACATTGAACTGGCACTGCTGGCACAAAAGATGGGCAAACAGGTCTTTATCGTGGTGGAGAAGCTAAACGAACTGGACCTGACCATCAAGATTGCCAGACGGCTCAAAGTAAAACCCAACATCGGCATCCGGGTAAAACTGGCCAGTAGTGGCAGTGGCAAGTGGGAAGAATCGGGAGGAGACGGTAGTAAGTTCGGACTTAACTCCAGCGAGCTACTAGAGGCCATGGAGATACTCAAAGAACACAACCTCTCCGAGTGCTTCCGGCTGATTCACTTTCACATCGGCAGCCAGATCACCAAAATACGCCGCATCAAGACAGCCCTGCGCGAGGCAGCACAGTTCTACGTGCAACTACACGCCATGGGTTTCAATATTGAGTTTGTCGATATCGGTGGTGGCCTGGGAGTGGATTATGACGGCACCCGTTCCTCCTTCACCGAAAACAGTATCAACTATTCCATTCAGGAATATGTGAACGACTCGGTGTCCACCTTTGTGGATGCAGCCGACAAAAACGGAATACCCCACCCCAACATTATCACCGAGTCGGGTCGTGCCCTCACGGCACACCATTCTGTATTGGTATTTGAGGTACTGGAGACAGCCACCCTGCCCGAGTGGCCCGAAGAACTGGATATACAGGAAGATGACCATGAATTGGTGAAGGAACTCTACAACATCTGGGAGTCGCTCACGCAGGCACGCATGCTCGAAGCGTGGCACGATGCCCAGCAGATCCGTGAAGAGTCGCTCGACCTCTTCAGCCTCGGCATGCTCGACCTGAAGACCCGCGCACAGGTGGAACAGCTCTACTTTTCCATCGCCCGGGAGATCAACATTACCAGCAACCGGGCCAAACATGCACCCGAGGAGCTACGCCAACTGGGTACCCTCCTCCCTGACAAGTATTTTTGTAACTTCTCCCTGTTTCAGTCGCTGCCCGACTCATGGGCCATCGACCAGGTATTCCCCATCATCCCCATAAACCGGCTCGATGAACGGCCAGGGAAGACGGCTACCCTGCAAGACATCACCTGCGACTCCGACGGCAAGATAGCCAACTTTGCTTCACAGGATGGCTTCCGCACCACGAATCTCCCGGTGCACAGCCTTCGCAAAGATGAGCCTTATTACATTGGCGTTTTTCTGGTGGGTGCCTACCAGGAGATCCTGGGAGACCTGCACAACCTTTTTGGAGACACCAACGTGGTGCACGTCTCCACGGGCGATTCGGGATACAAGATTGACCAGGTGATCGACGGCGAGTCAGTGGCCGAAGTGTTGGAATATGCACAGTACAATGCCAAGAAGCTGGTGCGGACGGTCGAAACATGGGTGATGAGTTCTGTGAAACAGGGCAAGATCTCGGTGGAAGAAGGTAAGGAGTTTCTTTCCAATTACCGCTCCGGTCTTTACGGATATACCTATCTTGAATAATTGACAATAATTGACTTTCGTAATTCAACAGCAGTTTTCCATTTCACAATCTTCATCGTGCACCTCCAGCTCGATGGTACAGTGATGTACACCCAAAGAGAGGAGAGATTGGCGAATATCTTTTTTTAATCTTCGCTGGTTGGCCATACTCATTTCCTTTCTGAGCACCACATGTATGGTGAGTACATTGTATTCTCCATCCACCGACCAGGTATGCAGGTCGTGTACATCATCCACCTCATCCATTGCGAGCAGTACCTTCTTCACCTCTTCCACATTCAATCTGGCGGGACTCCCCTGCAGGATGATGCGCAGGCTTTCGCGCATATTGCGAAAGACATTAAAGAGAATAAACAAGGAGATGCCGATGGAAAGGAGCGGATCAATGAAGGGGGCTTCCACGAAGTACATCACTCCGGCGCCCACCAGCACAGCAATCCATCCCAGCACATCTTCCAGCAAATGCAGCGACACCACCCGTTCGTTGATTGAACGGCCCTTCCGCATTCGGTAAACAGCCAATGCGTTGACAAACAGGCCCAGCACGGCAAGCAACAACATACCCTCCACGTCGGGTTGCTGCGGCCGAAGCAGTCGGGGTATGGCATGTAGCAGGATCACCACACTACCTACCAATAAGATGATCGAATTGATGAGGGCACCCAACAACGAAAAGCGTTTAAATCCGTACGTATATTCTTTTGTTCTGGGTTTTTTGGCCACTCGCTGAAAGTACCAGGAAATGCTCAGGGAGAAGCTGTCACCCAAGTCGTGTACGGCATCAGAGAGTATGGCCATGCTATTGGTTAACAGGCCTCCGACAAGCTCAACGAACGTAAAGGAGAGGTTCAGGAAGAAAGCCGTTTTGATGTGCTGCACATCTTCGTGTTGGGAATGAGATTCGTGTGAATGCATTACAATTCCGAAATTCAGATTATAACATTATCAGAAAAAGAAAGTTCATCCCATGTTTTCCATCTGAATTGTGTATATTTGCCTGCAAGACCAGCCTGTATGATCCGGGAATGTGGGCACGATGTACAATATGTGCAGGGAAAGTGGGCAATTTTTATTATTCAACCACTAAATAATAACGATGTGAAACACAAAAAAATTATGATTTTGAGTGTCATAGCACTCTTGATCTCTTCATGTAACTTAAAAGAAGAAGAAGTGACACCATTGAAGCAAACTGATTATCCTGCCCCACCAGTGGCAGCAGTCTTACCCGATACCTTTGTGAACTTCGGGCAACAACGTATCGACTCCTATTACTGGTTAAAAGACAAGCAAAACAGCCAAGTGATCGACTATCTGCAGGCTGAAAATGCCTATACCGATACAGTGATGGCCTCTACGAAAGACCTTCAGCAAAAAATATACGATGAGATACTGGGGCGTATCAAGGAGGACGACGAGAGCTACCCTTCCTTCAAAGATGGTTATTGGTACTATAGCCGCACCACCAAGGGGAAACAGTATTCCACCTACTGCCGCCGGAAAGGAACGATGAAAGCACCCGAGGAGATTATCTTCGATGTGAACCAGATGGCAGAAGGCAAGCAAGCATTCATTTTCAGAGGTTATTCCATCAGCCCCGACAACAGCAAGGCAGCCTACTTTTACAACGAAACAGGATCCTATGCTGAGTTCAGTATGAAAATAAAAGACCTTACCTCGGGTGAGAACGTGGGCTTTACGGTCGATGGTGCTGCATCAGTGGCATGGGCTAATGACAACAAGACACTATTCTACAGCTTAATAGACCAAACGCTACGCTCTTCCCGCATATATCGCCAGAAGTTGGACGAGTCTGCCGGAGAGCTTGTGTACGAAGAAAAGGATGCCCGTTTTGGAACCTATGTCTACGGCAACAAAACCAATGAGTATGTCTTTATCACCAGCAGTAGTACCACCACTTCCGAGGAACGCTACATTTCTGCCGAAAGGCCCACGGATGCCTTCAAGGTGTTCCTGCCCCGCGTGCAGAATGTAGAATACAGCGTATATCCGCATCGGGAGAAGTTTTTTGTGCGCTACAAGGACCGGGAGAATCTCAATAGCATGATCTATGAGATGCCCCTCACGGGATATGAAGACCGATCTTCCTGGAAGGTGTTTGTACCCCATCATAAAGATGTGCGCATCGAGGGAATCGATATTCTGAAGGATTATGTTTCACTGGAATTGCGCAAAAACGGCCTCACGGAAATTCAGGTGAAACCCATCAAGGGCGGGGAAGTAACAACAATCGCCTTCCCCGAACCGGTTTACAGTGCCGCGTTGAGCGGAAACCCGGAATACGATGCCATCACGTTCCGTTACACCTATACCTCACTCAACAGGCCCAACACACTCTACGAATACAACATCGAAACGGCTGAAACGATCAAGCTCAAAGAGCAGGAAATACCCTCCGGATTCAACCCGGATGACTATGTGGTGGAACGACTATGGGCCACTGCCGCTGATGGGGTGAAAGTGCCGATGGCGATTGTCTATAAAAAGGGACTGAAAAAAGATGGCCGCAACCCGGCCCTGATCTATTCATACGGAAGCTACGGTTACAGCTCCGACGTCTATTTCAGCGCAAGCATGTTCAGTCTGGTCGATCGTGGCTTTGTTTATGGCATCGCCCAGATACGGGGTGGTAGTGACCTCGGTGAACAGTGGTATGAGGATGGAAAGTTATTGCATAAAAAGAATACATTTACCGACTTTATCGCGTGCAGTGAGTTGTTGATCAACGAAGGTTACACCGCTGCAGATAAGCTCGCAGCCATGGGCGGTAGTGCTGGCGGCCTGCTGGTGGGCGTAGTCGCCAATATGCGACCCGATCTCTATCAAACCATTGTGGCGCAAGTGCCCTTCGTCGATGTCATCAACACGATGCTCGACGATACCCTGCCGCTTACTACTGGTGAATATGAGGAATGGGGCAATCCCAATGAAGAAGAATATTATAATTATATCCTCTCCTACTCACCCTATGACAACATCAAAGCGCAGGCTTACCCCAACATGCTGGTAACAGGCGGAATAAACGACTCACAGGTGCTGTTCCACGAACCGAGCAAGTATGTCGCCAAGCTCCGCTCACGCAAGACCGACAACAATATCCTGCTGCTTCACATGAACATGGATTCCGGTCATGGGGGCGCTACAGGCCGCTACGAAGGTATCAAAGATACCGCCTTTGAGTTTGCCTTTATCCTCAACCGGGTTGGCATAGAGAAATAGAATGGCGCCTCTGTGGGAATAAAATTCTATTGAATTCATATGATACAGATCAAACGCATTTACGAGCCAGTGGGTGATGATGATGGATATCGAATCCTGATAGACCGCCTCTGGCCACGTGGTTTCTCTAAGGAGAATGCCCACATTGATTTATGGATGAAGGAAGTCGCTCCCTCCACCTCACTGCGAAAATGGTTTCACCACGAAATCGAAAATTGGGAAGAATTTACCACCCGCTATTGGGAGGAACTGAAAGAAAAACATCCATTACTCACGGAGTTAAAAAACCTGGAGAAAGAGCATAAAAAAATAACCCTGCTCTATTCCGCCAAAGATAGTAAGCATAATCAAGCGATCGTGCTGCTAGAGGTTTTACGCACCCTGTAACAGATGCTCCAGCAGAATTTTCAGTCCGATACCGATCAGTATGATTCCTCCCACGGCTTCCATGCAAAAATGAATTCTTTTTCCCAGGTGTACTCCCAGAGAGATGCCAACAAAAGAGAATAGAAACGATACCACTCCGATGACCAACGTGGCCGACAGGATGGTGCCAGGGTAGGAAGCAAAAATAAGTCCGGTTGCTGCAGCATCGATGCTGGTGGCAAAGGCTAGGGTTGTTACACTTCTCCAATCAATAGCCGGCAATTCGTTGCAGACACAGTTCATACAATCTTCCTGCTCGCGGGGCTTGTAACATTCGTAGATCATTTTCACGCCGAGAGCCAACAGGATGAAGAAGGTAAGCCAATGGTCGAACTGTTGTATCCAGAAAGAAAATCCAATACTCAAGCCGTATCCAATCAACGGCATCAATCCCTGAAAGAG
>DHTF01000084.1:0-2981 GCA_002411515.1 Proteiniphilum sp. UBA5267
GTAAGAGATGGTATTCCGGTAAAGATTAAAGATTTGGCATTCGTCACCCTTGGTCCTGCTACACGTCGGGGCGGTCTCGACAAAGAAGGGGTAGAGGCCGTGGGTGGTGTGGTGGTGGCACGCCATGGTTCCAATCCGCTTCAGGTTATCGACAACGTGAAGGAGACAATCAAAGAGATGGACGCAGGATTACCCCAAAAGACACTTGCAGATGGATCTGTTTCTAAAGTGACGGTTGTTCCTTTTTACGACAGAACTGCGCTGATTCACGAAACGATCGGTACGCTGGAGACTTCGCTTACCCATGAAACGCTTATCGCCATCATTGTTGTAATTGTTTTGGTTTTAAACCTCAGGGCTTCGGTTGTTATTTCCAGCATTTTACCTGTGGGAGTACTGGCCACTTTTATCATAATGAAATATGCGGGAATACAAGCCAATATAGTGGCACTGTCGGGTATTGCAATCGCCATCGGAATCATGGTTGATGTGGGAGTGGTATTTGTCGAGAACACGCTCAGACACATGGATATGGAAGAGAATAAAGGTATTCGAAAAGGTAAACCATTTGCAAATTTAATTTACAATAGTATAAAAGAAGTATCCGGAGCAGTTCTCACGGGACAGCTTACCACTATCGTAAGTTTTATTCCGGTTTTCATGCTGGAAGCACAGGAAGGTAAACTTTTTGTTCCTTTGGCATTCACCAAAACATTTGCGCTCATTAGTGCATATATGGTCGGCATTATGTTGATACCCACGTTGATGTATTACACTTTCTCAATAAAAATCACATCAAAACAGGTTCGAAAAATATCAAACATCATACTGATTGTTGCGAGCATCGCGCTAATTATTATGACAGGATACTTTCTATTTTTCGCGCTTACGTTATTGGGTCTGAACAACCTTTTCGCGCACAGGTGGAAGAACCAAAAAACACCTACTTATATCAATTTAGGAATTGTGTTGTTTGCCGTAACATATCTTCTTGCAACTGACTGGCTTCCCATGGGGACACAGGCCGGGACACCACGGAATTTTTTCTTTGTTATTGTAATAGTTGCCGCTATCCTGGGAGCATTGTGGCTGATGGTAATCTATTATGAGAAAATACTCAGATGGTGTCTTGCAAACAGGTGGAAATTTATGACCATTCCCATTTTAACCATTCTGTTTGGTATTGTTATCTGGCAAGGTTTCGACAAGACATTCGGTCTTGTGGCAAAAGGGTTCGAAACTGTTGGATGGAGGTCATTCCAACAGACTGGTTTCTGGCAAAGTGCAAGCACCCGGTTTCCTGGAATCGGTCAGGAGTTTATGCCTACTTTGAACGAAGGTTCTTTTCTACTAATGCCCACCAGTATGCCTCATACCGGAATAGAACAGAATCAGCAATACATTGAAATACTGGATAAAAGGATCAGCAATATTCCGGAGGTGGAAATGACCGTTGGCAAATGGGGACGTGTCAACTCGGCACTCGATCCTGCACCCACTCAAATGTTTGAAAATACCATCATCTACCGCCCGGAATATATACTGGATCAAGACGGTAATAGAAAACGTTTCAAAGTAAACAGACATGGTGAATTTATTCTGACCAACAATACTACGTATAATCCGGAAGATGGTTTTCGATTGATATCTGAAGATAGCCTCGTTCACGACAGACGCGGTAAATATTTCAGACAGTGGCGCCCGGAAATAAAGAATGAAGACGATATATGGCAGGAGATCGTCAACGTATCACATCTACCCGGGCTTACTTCAGCACCAAAGTTAATGCCTATTGCTGCAAGAACAGTGATGCTTTCTACCGGTATGCGTGCACCAATGGGAGTAAAAGTATCCGGTCCCGACCTGGAATCAATAGAACAGGGTGGTAAAGCAATTGAAACAGCATTGAAAGATGTTCCTTCAGTACTTCCATCTACTGTGTTTTACGATCGGGCGGTGGGAGCTCCCTATATTGAGATCAGCTTAAACCGGCAAGAGATGGCTCGATACGGTCTCACCGTGGCCGATCTGCAGGAGGTGATCAGTGCCGCTGTTGGCGGAATGTCCCTGACCACCACAGTGGAAGATCGCGAACGTTTTCCGGTACGACTGCGTTATCCGCGTGAGTTAAGAGAGAATCCGGATGAATTGGCACGTCTCATCGTGCCTACTGCCACGGGGGCGCAGATTCCATTGGGCGATGTAACAGACATAACCTATAAACGGGGAGCGCAGATGATTCAAAGTGAGAATACCTTCCTGATTGGATATGTTATCTTCGATAAGGTAGAAGGTAAAGCGGAAGTCGATGTGGTTCAGGAAGCCCAGAGGGTGCTTGATGAAAAAATAAGAACCGGTGAAATGCAATTACCAAAAGGAGTTTCCTACACTTTCGCCGGAAATTATGAACAACAAGCCCGTGCATCGAAGCGGCTGGCTATTATCATACCGATTAGTCTTCTTGTTATCTTGCTCATTCTATATTTCCAGTTTAAAACAATCACAGCCTCGCTCATTCACTTTTCGGGTATATTTGTCGCGCTGGCCGGTGGGTTCATTCTCTTATGGCTCTACGGTGAACCCTGGTTTATGAATTTTGATATTGGCGGAATGAATATGCGCGACATGTTCAATATGCAACCTATTAATCTGAGTATTGCCGTATGGGTTGGATTTATAGCGCTCTTCGGTATTGCTACAGACGATGGGGTGCTGATGGGAACCTATATTCATGACGCCTTTCTGGAGAAAGATCCACAGACAAGGGAAGAAGTGAGGGAAACGGTTGTTTATGCCGGTAAAAAAAGAGTACGACCTGCAGTAATGACCACAGCTACTACTTTGATCGCACTTCTTCCGGTGCTCACTTCCACCGGCAAGGGTTCAGAGATCATGGTACCCATGTCAATCCCTACTTTTGGCGGAATGGTCATTCAAATGATGACCATGTTCATCGTGCCCATCCTGCAGTGTTGGTGGAG
>DHTF01000084.1:3113-3744 GCA_002411515.1 Proteiniphilum sp. UBA5267
TGGTGGAGAGAAGGTGTTATCCGAAAAAAAGAGAAACAACAAGCTAAAATTGCAGATTATGAAACAATATAACGTCAACCTCTTATTCATCATATTGCTGGGTTTTATTATTACACTCCCAGTCAAAGGCCAAACGGCAGATTCACTCGCCCGATACCTTGAGATAGCGGGTAGAAATAATCCCGGGTTGAATGCCGATTTCCTGGCTTACAAAGCATCACTGGAAAAGGTACCACAGGCAGGTGCATGGCCAGATCCCAAACTGGATATCGGCTTTTTTCTTAAACCGATGGACATTGTAGGTGGTCGACAGATAGCTGATTTTACCCTTATGCAGATGTTCCCCTGGTTTGGTACCAAGAAGGCGGCACAAACCGAGGCCACGCACATGGCCAAAATGTCGTATGAACAATTCAGGGAGACAAGAGATAACCTCTACCTGGAGGTATATACCCAGTGGTATGTCCTTTCTACACTGGTACAGCAACTGAATAACAACCGAGAGAACCTGCAGCTGTTGAAACAACTCGAGGAACTGGCCATTCGCAAGGTATCATCGCCATACAGCGGTTCTTCTTCGGGTTATTCAGTACCTGCTCCTTCTCCGGCAACAAAAAGCAGCAACTCATCA
>DHTF01000084.1:3959-5384 GCA_002411515.1 Proteiniphilum sp. UBA5267
TCCGGCACCTCCTCTTCCTCGATGTCCGGCATGAGCAGTTCAGGAGGCAGTATGTCTTCGGGTATGGGCAGTACTGCCCCGGGTATGTCGGATGTACTCCGTGTGCAACTGGAAATGGTTGAAATAGAAAACAACGTTGAGAGTCTCTTGTCGGATATTGCAGCTGAAAAAGCCAGATTTAACGCGTTGCTGAACCGTTCGGTCGATTTTGAGGTAGTGGTGCCCGATTCTATCGTGAAAGTAGACTATCTCTTCGACAAAGCTTCTTCTATGCGTGAAATAGAAAATCAAAACCCCATGTTGGGAATGCTGAAAGAAGAAGAACTGGCATACCGCGCAAAGAGAGAGATGGACTTGAAAATGAGTTATCCCATGTTCGGGATCGGATTGCAATACATGCTGATTGGCGAAAGCAAGACAGCGCAGATGGATCAGGGCATGGCACCCGAAATGACCGGTATGGATATGGTGATGCCCATGTTTTCCATCACCCTCCCCTTATATCGGAATAAATACGGAGCACAACAGCGGGAGAGCCGCTTTATGTGGCAATCGGCCCGGGAAAAGTACAATAACACAATAAATATACTTCAGTCCGATTTGTTTAAACTGAAACAGCAACTCGACAATACCGAGCGTAAGATTGCACTCTACCGAAAACAGGAGCAATTGGCCAGAACAACCTACCAGTTGGTTGTACAGGAATTTGTTACTGCAAAGAGCGATCTCACCAACGTGATTCAGGTGCAGCGGCAGTTGCTCGATTATCAGTTGCGGCAAGCCGAGGTAATTGCCGAATACAACACAATTGTGGCATCCATCCAAAAATTACATTCTTTTGATACAACAAACAATTAAAATATAACTATCATTATGGATAAGAATAAAATTAAAGAGATTGGCAAGCATCCCTATTTCAGGTATGGATTGATCCTGCTGACCGGCTTGCTTCTCGGCTGGCTTATTTTTTCGGGAAACAATCGGAATCAATCATCAAATCAAACAACAGTTGAGGAGGCACATGATCATAGCGCTGAACCAACCGTATGGACCTGCTCCATGCACCCACAGATAAGGATGGAAGAACCGGGTGACTGCCCCATTTGTGGGATGGATCTGATTCCACTACAAACTACCGGCTCGGGCGATGCGGCTATCGATCCGAATGCTATTCAGTTATCTGTTGAAGCGGCTGCACTCGCCAACGTACAAACGACCATCGTGAGCAGACAGAATCCGGTGAAGGAGGTACAACTTTATGGCACCATTCAGGTGGACGAACGTCTCTCTCAATCGCAGACCTCTCACGTAAGTGGGCGCATCGAAAAGCTGTTTGTCACCTTTACCGGTGAAAGCGTACGCCGAGGACAACCTCTCGCTACCATCTACTCTCCTGAGCTGCTAAATGCCCAGCAGGAGCTCATT
>DHTF01000045.1 GCA_002411515.1 Proteiniphilum sp. UBA5267
CCGTCATGATGCTCTTCCTCGCGGTGATGCTCACCGACGTGGTCTTGCTTGATCTGTACAATACCTTCGGCCTGCCTACCTCCACCACCGTTTCCCTGGTATTTGAACTACTGGGCGCCGCAGTGGCCGTAGCCCTTTTCACTATGTGGACTACCGAAACGAGCGACCAGCTGGGTGATTTCATCAACAGCGGCAAAGCGCTCGCGATCATCGGGGGGATATTTATCTCCATCGCCATTGCCTTTGTGGTGGGGTCTGTCATTATGTATGTCTCGAGATTGGTATTTACCTTCAAATATGCAAAACCCTTCAAGTATCTGGGTGCCATTTGGGGAGGATTTGCACTGACAGCGATTACCTACTTCGCTATATTCAAAGGATTAAAAGGGAGTGTACTTGTCACGGCGGATATGATCAATTACCTGGATCACAACATGGGATCGGCACTATTGTATACGTTTGCAGGCTGGACCCTGTTGATGGCGCTCTTGCAACATCTTTTCCGCATAAGAATCCTGAAAATAATTGTGCTGGTAGGTACCGCTGCTTTGGCGATGGCCTTTGCCGGAAACGACCTGGTAAACTTTATCGGGGTATTTATGGCCGGCTTCGATTCTTTCCGGATCGCACGGACTGTGGCAGCTGCAGGAGGTGACGTGAATACACTTTACATGGACCAACTCTCAGAACCTGTCGTTGCCAATATGTACTGGTTGCTGGGTGCAGGCATTATCATGGTACTGGCTCTTTGGTTTTCAAAAAAATCAAGGACTGTAACCGAGACCGAAGTAAACCTAGCCCGCAAGGGAGAGGGCGTGGAACGTTTCTCCTCATCCCCACTCTCACGGTCACTGGTAAGAGGAAGCCTCATCATCGGCAAGACGGTGAGCAGCATAACCCCCGCACCGGTACAACGATTTATTGAAAAAAGATTCGAACCGGTTGAACTGGACAATAAAGCCTCGTTCGACCTGATCAGGGCCTCCGTGAACCTCACTATTTCTGCCCTGCTGATCTCACTGGGTACCTCGTTGAAATTGCCCCTGTCGACCACTTACGTGACCTTCATGGTAGCCATGGGCTCTTCGTTAGCCGACCGTGCCTGGGGCCGTGAAAGTGCCGTATACCGAATAAATGGCGTACTGACAGTGGTAGCAGGATGGCTGCTGACTGCATTGATCGCATTCTCAGCGGCACTGCTTGTCGGACTCTTTCTGATGTGGGGAGGTAAGATCGCAATCATCCTGATGATCGTCCTGGTCGCATTCGTTCTTTACAAATCAGGAAGACTGCACACCAAACGAAAACACAAAGAGATGGAGCACCTACAGGTACACTCCAGCGAATTACAGTTGGTAACCTCCTCCAATGAAGAGGTTATTAGACTGATGGAAAAGACATTGATGATTTTTAAGTATATCACGGATGGCCTTGAGGATGAAAACAGAAAAAAGGTAAAGAAAGCCATGTTGGAGGCCAATGAACTCTATGAAAGATTCCGGGATAAAAGAGATTATGAGGTGGTTCCAACCCTGGAAAGTATACAAATGAATGCATTGGATCTCGAACAGGAATATGTGCAGCTGATTGATTACTCCTATGAAATTACTAAATCACTTAAAGCTGTTACCGAAGCTACTTTCCGGTATATCGACAACAATCATTCCGCTTTTTCAAAAGAGCAGATCGACGACCTCAAGGTCCTATATAAGAACTTGTCGGATATATATGCCATCTACGCATCGATGGACAAAACTGGCGATTATAGCGGTTTTGACCAGGTCACTGCCATGCGGGAGATCATCATTGAGCTCAACGCTAAAATGACCAAGCGACAAATAAAAAGGGTGAAAGAAAATCAATCGAGCACCCGCAGTAGCATTCTCTTTCTGAACCTGGTGAACGAATCGAAGATCATCACGCTGCAGTCGAGCAACCTGATGAAATCGCACCGCAATTTCAAAGAGCAGTATGTAAAGTCGGTGTCAGGCCGTGATGGTAAAAAAATAATCATAGATGCCACACTCAATTAGTAGCTGCAAACCTGTAGCAGCAGGTCACTTATTCGTTCCAGGCTGATACAAAAAATGCGGGTAATACACTGATAAAGTGCATTACCCGCAAATTTTTTTTTGGATGTTCACTGAGAACTTACTTCTGTTGCAAGTTGATTTGCAATTCCTGATTTTTTGTCAATTCTACTTCCATGAAAACAGGCTCATAAGAGATCAGTTCAATCTGCAAAGTATATTTTCCAGGCTTCACATCGGTAATGGTAAATTGACCTTCGAGATCGGAATAATATTTCTTCTTGTCGACTACGATCGTGGCTCCCGCCAATTTTTCGTTATTCTTTTCATCTACAACAGAACCTGTCAGCTGCAATGCGTTCACATTTTCTACCCGTACAGCCGACTTTGCTTCTCCTATTTTTTCGTCATTATTACCCGTTGCAAAGGCTGACAGGGAGACAAACAAAGAAACGGCAAAAACTAAAACAGACTTCATATGCATAACTTTTAGTTGATTTACTCCGACAAAGGTAGGAATTGCACCCCGATAAACTGATTACGTTTTGGTGAAGTTATTGTTAAGTTTTCGTGACGACTAACTGGTTATCAATACCTTTTTTCGTCCACGAGCTTTCCGTTTTCATCCCACATCCGCCAGATTCCGGTCTTGCGGCCTTCGTAGTAATTCATCTCGTAGCGCTGGGTGCCCAGTTCGTCCCAAATACGCCAGGTACCATGTTTCCTGTCGTTCTTGTACTCCGCTTCCGAAATAAGTTGAGCAGAGATGTCATAAGTCCGCCACAAACCGTGTAACTTTCCTTCTTTGTATGAACGTATCTCTTTGGGTTTCCGGTTCTCGAAATAGACCACGTAGGCCCCCTCCGGAACACCATCTTTAATCTGCATCTCCAGTTTGAGGGTACCATTGCCATAGTACTCACGGTAATCGCCGGTATATAACTCAGTTTGCGTCCTGTCACGGTAGTAAATACCACCCGATACGTATAGTTTAGGACTATCCTGTGTCTTTTGAGCCGGCAAGCAGAAAACGACAGAGAGAACAAGGAGTAAAAAAAATATTTTTTTCTCCATATGTTAGAACGGGTAACCTGTCCAGGTAAAAATATTGGCCGGACAACCGGTATTGCTGCCTCCAATGGTAACACCAGCGGCAACAACGGGATTGGTGGAGCGTTGTGGAGCGTTGGCCAGCGAACTGGTCAGGCTGATGGTTGTACCCACGTCAGCACCTCCCTTGGAGTCCGTAATATCAACCATATCTTCTACCGTTCCTGTACCTTTTACCAGTGCATTCACGACGATGGTTTTTGCACCGCGGCGAATCTTGATTATGTCCTGCATTCTTTTGGATTTATCGGCAGCTTCAAAAGTTACGGCAGCCAATCTCAAATCGACGGTCATATTTTCAACCCTGAAATTGGATTGGTTGGGATATGTGACATAGTTACCGTCGAGGTTCCCGTCTGCTTCTATCCCGCGGGGATCAGATTCCCCGCTTGCATAACCGGCCTCCCAGATACCATATGCATTTTTTAATGTGCCGTTATATCCCTGTGTGAAATCAAACATATCATCATCCGGATTTACCGCCAGCAGATTGCTTACATTGACAGAACCACCAAAGAACTCAATTGCATCATCGGCCCCATCGTAAATATAGAGGTCACTTATTTTGGTTCCATTGCCCACTCCATTCAGGGTAAGTCCGTTGTGTTCCACATCGGCACTTGAACGTGCTCCGGTATTTCCCAATATCAGATAGGACAATTCACCGGAATTGTCTGCTGCATTGGTACCTCCATACACATAAGCTGAATTTACCTCCGTACTTCCTACTTCGGTGGATGAAGACAAGGGTGCTCGACCATTGATGATTAATCCTCCCCAATACCCTTGTCCGGCATCTTCCTTATCGGCAATCATTCTTACCGGTGCGGTAGCCGTTCCTTTTGCATTGATTTTACCTCCCTGCAATACCAGAATATAATTAGAAAATCCTTGCTGCGCCTTGATGGTAGTACCTGCAGGAATGTTTAAAACACCACCTTCCTCCACGAGAAGCGGACCTGTCAACAGGTATTCTACGTTTGCATCCAACGTTCTTGTATCCTTGATTGAACCGGACAATTTATTGTCCTCTACCGGGTCTGTTCCTTTGTCATCACTCGCATCGCAGGAAACCAACACCACAGGTGTCAACAGTGCTGCGAACATTAAAAAGTTAAAAAAAATCTTCTTCATCTTTTGTCCAATTTAAATTAATAGCATCAAATTATTTACGTTTAAAATTCGTAGCTTGCGCCAAGACTAATATTTATCCCTTTTTTTAATTCATTCAGTATAATTTTCTCGTCCAACAAACTGCTTTCCCTCGAAAACCGGTAAGATGCATTCAGCAGGTTTTTGGCCTTCAGTTTCAACGAAAGATGGTTGTTTAAACTGTAGGAAGAAGCAAAGTCGAGGGAGGGAAGGCCTTCTTCAATGATATCCTTAAACCCTTTGGCTCCTACTGTGTGGATGCGGTGACTGAAATAGTTGAAGATGATTGAAGCCACAAAGCTCTTCTCTTTTTTGGTATGCGTATAGGAAAAATCCAGATTTGCAAGAAAGGGCGATGCTCCTTCGAGGCTGCTGCTGCGAGGTTCCGTATTGAGCATATCCAATGTTAAGTTTGTATAGATGTAGGAAGCATTTAATCCGACAGACAACCTGTTCATCTTCTCCAATTGAGTATTGAAACGATTGAAAAGATTCTTTCTGATTTCAAACTCTAGCCCACTCACAACCGCATGATCACTGATATTGTCATAGGTGAGGAGTCCTGCAGAATTACCCTGGTCTACCCGTCCAATGGGATTGACAATATATTTATAAAATCCTGTCAGCGTCAACAGCTCTCCTGGATTCATGTAATAATCCCATTTCAGATCTACATTGTAATTGTCGGATGGTTTTATATTGGGATTCCCCTGGCTGGAAAAGGATATATTCACATATTGATAGGGAGATATTTCTTTTGACTGTGGCAAAGTATAGGATTTGCTTGCTCCCATGCGCAAGCTGTTTTTGTCGTTCAGGTCGTACTTCAAATTCAAACTGGGTAAAAAGTAGTTTTTGCGGATGGATTCTTCACCCGGTTGCACATGCTGTACGTGGTGACTCACCTTTAAATCAGCGACATCCATGCGCAAACCGATGTTACTGGTAACATGGGTAAATAACTGCCACGTTCCTTCCACAAATCCGGAGTGTATAAATTTGGTCACCTCATATGAGTTTTTCTCACCAGTGGTCATTCCGAAAAGCCCGGCTTTCAGGTTGGCATCATTGTAATAATCATCCAGCCAGAGCGGGTCCATGGAAATGGTACCGGGAACAGCCGTGAAATTATACTCAACAGCTTCGAAGTTGTCATTCACATACCGTCCTGTATATCCGAACTTGATGGACGACTTACCACTGCCAAAACGATCTCTCAGTCCATAAGTAAAAACTGCTTTCGCATTGATATCATTTTCTTTCAGGGTTGAGAAAAATCGCTTCTGCCGATTACTCCCTGTAAGAATATACGTGCCATCCGTCATTCTGGAGAGATAGTTCTCACGTCGATCGGGTTCCAAACCTTTGATGTGGTTGTAAGAAACACCCACTTCCAGATTCATTTTGTCTGTTAACCTCCAGTCTGTATTTAATTGATTGACGATAAGATAATTATCGTTTTCCTGCTGTCTGCGATGAAAACCCATATAATCTTCACTGTCCTGATGCTTTTCACCGTGTTTGCCGAAATATTCACCCACATACTGATTGTTGGCATGAATCAGCATGAAATTATATGCGATATTGTGTTTACGGTCCAGGCCGTAATTCAGATTTCCCAGCACAAGCTGGTTGGTATTCTGTGAATATTTCTTTCCTTCCTGATCCTGATAAATAAGTCCGCTGGTGATGGAATTGCGTACGATCTCCCGGGTATAGGAATAATCGGAACTGTGGGATGCGACCAGGAAAAAGGAAAGAGGATTTCTGTTTTCACCCACATGGAACATCTTCCCTCCGGAAAAACCATAGCTGTGGTTCATCGGTAGGGAAACCTGCATAGGATCGAGACTGTTGGGAAAATCGAACCGATTGTTGACAGGTTGTCTCGAGTTGGTAAATCCAAAGTAATTGGCGCCATCCTGTCGCAGAAAGTTACTTCCCGTTGCCGCGGTGTTCAAACCAGCAGACAGATCCACAGCGAAAGCCTGATCACCCACCAACTCCTTTGACGTAATGTCGATAATTGCGCCACCCACATCGGCATAACTACTTCCTCTAAAAACTTTGTTTACACCGATATGCTGAATGATGTCGGTACCAAAAAACTCTAATGCGATATTTTTATACTCCGGATCTTCTGAAGGAATCGGAAATCCGTTCAGGAGCGTAACATTATACCGGTCACCCAGTCCGCGGACAAACACGTTTTTTACACCTTCCTGACGGGAAATGCCGGATACCTGCGCTACCGCTGCCCGGGCATCACCAATGCCTCTTCTGGATAATTCCCTGGCACCCACAGCCTGTGTTGCCAAAAGTGCCTGTCGTTGCTCCATCAGAAGGATGTGTTCGCTTTCGCGGTTGACTCTTGCCACTACTTCCACTTCTTCCAAACTAATATCGTCTGACGTCATTTGAATGTCCACGACAATTTCCTGATTGTTCTGCAACACAACACCTGTTCTGGTGACTGACTCGTACGCCACATATGATATGACGAGTGAATGGGTGCCCGATGGTACATTCTGTATGACATAATGACCGTCTAAGTCGGCAGCGGCACCCAAGGTGGTTCCTTCTATCAGCACCGATGCACCGATTAGCGGTTCATTGGTTTTGGCATCGGTAATGGTTCCCCTGACTGTGCTGTTCTGCGCTTGGATTGTAAAAGAGAAAAACAGGAGAATAAAAAATAAACCGATCTTTTTTGATAATTCTAATCTTTGTGTCACAAATTCAATATAAAATTTCATTTCGACACAAAGTTCTGGTATTAATGTTACAGACTGGTTACATGCAGATTACTTTTTGGTTAAGATTCATGGCAATAAAAAAACGGGGCTGTTCACCCCGTTTATCCAATTAATATCTGGCTTTCTTCTTTTTATTCTTATTCCCGTGCGATTGCTCAAAGAATTTCTTTTTATCCCGCTGGGGTTGCTCCGCATCCTGTGCAAGCTGTACAACTAGCTTGCGATCTTCAATATACATCCCACGAAAAGAGCTGACCACCTTGTTGGCCACCTCCTCGGGTACCTCGAAGAAGGAAAAACTTTTGAGCAAGTCGATCCGTCCAATGGGAACTTTGCCCTTTACGTTGTCGTTAATGAAGCCCATGAGGGTGGCCGGGTTCACGTTATCCATTTTACCCACATTGATAAACAATCGGGCATATCCTTTTTCCGCCTTGCGTGACCCGTTCTCCTGTCTCTCTCCTCTTTTTCCACGCGATTCATCTCTGCTCCTGCGGGACGATTCCTGCGGCTCAACAATCTCTTCAGCCTGCTGATAATAATCAATCAACCGATTAAACTCGAGTGAGACAATCCGTTTAATGATATCTTCCTTCTCCAGCCATTCCAGCTTGCGAAAAATGGAGGGCAGTAACCGTTCTATCTCAGCCTCATTGACTTTTACCTTTTCAATTTTGTCCACAAAGTTGAAGAGCTGCTTTTCACAGATCACATCTCCCTTGGGTATTTCTCTTTTCTCGAATTGCTTGTTAATCAGTTTCTCAATCTGTGCAATCTTACCTTTTTCCTTCGTATGGATGATGGAGATGGATGTGCCTGTCTTACCTGCCCTGCCGGTTCTTCCGCTGCGATGTGTGTAGATTTCGAAATCATCCGGCAAGCCGAAGTTGATGATGTGCGTCACATCGTCCACATCCAATCCTCGTGCTGCCACATCTGTTGCAACCAGCAACTGGAGGTTGTGATTCCTGTATTTTGCCATCACAAGGTCACGCTGTGCCTGCGAAAGGTCGCCATGCAGTGAATCGGCATCATAACCGTCCTGCAGCAGTTTATCGGCTATTTCCTGGGTCTCAATCCGTGTGCGGCAGAATATGATACCGTAAATATTGGGATAGTAATCCACGATGCGTTTCAGAGCCAGGTATTTGTCTTTGGCATGCACCATGTAATAGATATGCCGCACATTTTGTGCCCCTTCATTCTTCCGGCCGATGGTAATTTCCTTCGGATCACGCATGTATTTCCGGGTAATTTTCTCAATCTCCCTGGGCATGGTCGCTGAGAAAAGCAACATACTCCGCTCTTCTGGCATGTAGGAAAGAATCTCATCGATATTTTCCGAAAAACCCATGTTCAGCATCTCGTCGGCCTCATCCAGCACCACGGTATGCACGTCTGCGAGAGAAACAGTCTTGCGTTTGATCAAGTCGATCAGTCTCCCGGGGGTGGCCACAATGATGTGGACTCCTCTTTTCAGGGTACGTATCTGACTCTCGATACTCGATCCCCCATATACCGGAAGGATCTTGATATCGTCCACGTACGTAGAATAATCGGTGAGGTCACCTGCAATCTGCAAACAGAGTTCTCTTGTGGGACACAAGATCAATGTTTGTGGTGACAGCTGTTTGATGTTTATTTTTTGAATGATGGGAATCCCGAAAGCAGCTGTTTTTCCGGTTCCCGTTTGGGCGAGTGCGATGATATCGCGTGTGTTGGCCAGTAACTGCGGAATGACCTCCGTTTGTACGGGCATGGGCTGTTCGAATCCCAACTCTACAATCGCTTGCTGAATTTCAGGGATTACACCCAGTTCTTGAAATGTACTCATTTGTATAAATTATGTTTGTGGGGGTATATTGATCTTTCTCCATACTCCACATTCACAACTTTATAAAGATGAGAGAAAATTCAATGTCTGTCTGTGATTTTTTTGGGATGATGACGATAACCTGTTTCCAATAGAGGATATTAAACCACCTTAAAAAAAATCGGCTGCAAAGGTATGAAAATAAATCGGATAAATAAGAATCAGAACGGATAAAGTAGATATTTTCTCAAAAGATTCCTTTTACCGCTCGTCACTCTGAGTTCCTTCTCCAGATAGTTGTCCACAGATCCATATTTTTGTTTGATGTAATCCACCGCGTAATTGAGATAGGATCTGTTGACCGACAACATGGCCGTGACAGCCTCCTGCATGGATTCGGAAAGGTTTCTGGCGTCAATTTCTGCTTTGGCTGGATCAATATGCTGATTCGAAAGCATATAGTCCTGCTCGATGGAACTCTGCGGGACTCCAATGGCATACAAAATAAAATAAGTGGCTAACCCCACGCCGTCTTTGCCCAGTGAACCCGACAACAGCAAGGGATAATTGCTGTCATTGGTAAGGATATCAAACATTTCTGCGAACTGTGCTTTGTGATTTTCTACCAGATTTACATACTCCTCTTGCACATAGCGAATGGCATCGCTGCGGTCGAAATGTTCATCTTTCATCTGTTCGTCCAGCTTTCCAGCATCCATGGGAGCCAGTGGTAGGGCTATTTTTCTGATGGATGGATGAAGAAGGACGGGGTATTTTCCGATAGATCTTTCGGAACGAAAATCAATTACCGTCTTGATATTCAACCGGCGGATACGTTCCTGGTCATAAAGCGTGGCGTTGCTCAGATTCCCTGAACGATAGATTTCTCCCCACTTCATTTGCCGGTTGTCGGTGGTGAAGTAACCACCTATGTCGCGGAAGTTCTTGATGTTGTTCATGTCGATAACCCTGTTGGCTACCACACCCGACTGCACACCGGCAGTACGCAAAATAAAATACTCACGCAGACCGGAACCGGTAGGATTCAGTCTGAGCACCTGATCTGTAATAAGGGATCTGGCCACAGGGGTAAAGCTTGAAAGGGAACTGTCGGTAAGCGAAGAATAAATATCGATGCTTCCTTCCTGATCGGGACTGACCTCCCATTTGAGCAGAAAATCCCCCTCCCGGTTTTTTTCCACCACGGACGTGATCTTTACTGTCGACATACAGGAGTAAGTCAGGAAAATCAGCAAGCAAACAGATAGTATGGAATATAGTTTCTTCACCCTACTAATATATAGAAACAAAAGTATAAAAACTTTGTTCTAGAAAAATGAATAAAAATAGTATTAACAATTTATAATTATTTGTTTTTCTTTTTAATACTTTATTTTTTTAATTGATTGAGATAATTTTGGAATTAACATCGCATTGTGGATAACTTGTGCAGGAATTGTAGAAAGAATTTGATAATTTGTTTTTTTTATTCAAAACCAATTTTGGGATAAAAATATTTTGCATATCTACAAATTTATTATACATTTTTTACGGCAAAGTTTCCCTTGCTTTTCAACAGACCTATAGGGAGGGAAAAGAAATAAATTATTAACTTTGCTTTTCATGAACAGCAGTTGAAAACTTTTATAGATTGCTGATTGTAAATGGAAAAAGAAATAAAGTCTGTTGAAAACAAAATGATATCTTTCCCTTCTTTTTCGATAACCTATTTCGGGTAAATTGGAGTATAAATTAATCAACAATTTCAACAGGCAATCATCATCATCATATTTCTTTTTTAAATTAAAAGTATATATTATAAATAGCATATGACAAAAGAAGAAATCATTCAAAATATAAATCTTTTAAGGAAAGAAAAAAATGCCATTATTTTGGCGCATTACTATCAGGAATCCGATATACAAGATATTGCCGATTTTATAGGTGATAGCTTGGCACTGGCGCAGTGGGCCGCCAAAACCAAGGCAGATATCATTGTACTATGTGGTGTTCATTTTATGGGAGAGACTGCGAAAATTCTAAGTCCTGGAAAGCGGGTATTTGTTCCCGATCTCATGGCTGGTTGTTCTTTGGCAGAGAGTTGTCCGGCAGATGAATTTGGTAAATTTGTAAAGGCACATCCCGACCATACCGTCATCTCCTATGTGAATACCACCGCGGCAGTGAAAGCATTGACCGATATCGTGGTTACTTCCACCAATGCGAAGCAGGTAGTAGAATCTCTTCCTGCAGATGAAAAAATTATCTTTGGACCAGATAAAAACCTGGGTGACTACATCAATAAACTCACTGGGAGGAATATGTTGCTTTGGGATGGTGTCTGCCATGTACATGCACAATTTTCTTTAGAAAGAATTCTGGCGCTCAAAAAGGAGTATCCGGGCGCTTTGCTGCTGGCACATCCAGAATGTCCCAGGTATCTGCTTGAAATAGCCGATCATGTTGGATCAACTTCTTCAATTTTGAAATTTGCTTCCACCTCTCAAAATAAACAGTTTATTGTGGCCACCGAAGCGGGTATTTTACACCAGATGCAAAAAGAAAATCCGGATAAGCAGTTTATTCCGGCGCCACCAGAAGATTCCACCTGTGCCTGCAACGAATGTTTCTACATGAAAATGAATACATTGGAGAAGCTGTATCTGTGTCTAAAAAATGAAAAGCCTGAGATTTTTGTAGAAGAGGAGATTAGAAGAAAAGCAGTGAAACCCATTGAACGAATGTTGGAAATATCGGCCCGTTACGGTTTATAAATAAGCTTTCTTTAGCTAGGAATTCCTTGAATTGATAAACTGATGCCTTTTTTGTACCTTTGCACCCACAAAAACAAATAGAAATAATTGCTTTGTCTTTCCATCCTTACTTTTTTTGACAAAGCATACTTAAAGTAAAACAACATGGCGCTTCAGTGTGGTATTGTGGGACTTCCCAATGTGGGTAAATCAACCCTTTTCAACTGTCTATCGAATGCAAAAGCTCAGGCGGCAAATTTTCCTTTTTGTACCATCGAGCCCAACGTGGGTGTGATCACTGTTCCCGATGAACGTTTGACCAAACTGGCCGAATTGGTGCATCCCCAAAGGATTGTTCCCACTACGGTTGAAATTGTGGATATCGCTGGACTGGTGAAAGGAGCAAGTAAGGGAGAAGGCCTTGGTAATAAGTTTTTGGCAAACATTCGGGAAACAGATGCCATCCTGCATGTCCTGCGTTGTTTCGACGATGAAAATGTCACTCACGTCGACGGACAGATTGATCCGGTGCGTGATAAGGAAATCATCGATGCCGAGCTGCAGTTGAAAGATCTTGAGACAATTGAATCCCGTATTGCGAAGGTGGAGAAGCAGGCAAAAACGGGGGGCGACAAGGATGCCAAACTGGCTTTTGAAGTGTATGCCAGAATCCGGGAAGCGTTGTTACGTGGCGAATCGGCGCGAACGGTCGTGTTTGACACTAAAGATGAAAACAAGGTAGCGCAATCTCTTTTTTTACTTACTGCGAAGCCGGTGATGTATGTTTGCAACGTGGATGAAGCCAGTGCAGTAAGCGGAAATGCATACGTGGAAGCGGTGCGTGAGGCAGTAAAAAATGAAAAGGCACAGATCCTGGTTGTGGCCGCCAAAATTGAATCTGAAATAGCTGAATTTGATACCTACGAAGAACGACAAATGTTTTTACAGGAAATCGGACTGGAGGAATCTGGCGTGAACCGCCTTATCAAATCGGCTTACCAGCTACTTAACCTGCAAACTTTCCTCACAGCAGGACCACAGGAAGTACGGGCCTGGACATTCGAAAAAGGATGGAAAGCGCCACAATGTGCTGGCGTGATTCATACCGATTTCGAGAAAGGATTTATTCGTGCCGAAGTAATCAAGTACGTCGATTATGTTGCCTACGGTTCGGAAAATGCCGTTAAAGAGGCTGGTAAAATGAGTGTGGAAGGTAAAGAATACGTGGTGCAGGACGGCGATATCATGCACTT